>DATMBJ010000186.1:0-6685 GCA_035559315.1 Actinomycetota bacterium | reverse complement strand
CGGGGCCCTCCGGCGCGCGGTCCGGACGCCCCTCGCGGCGGCGGTGGGCGGGGCCGCCGCCATCCTCGGCGCGGCCCGGATCCTGGGCATGGGCCTCCCGCCCGCCGGGCCCTTCGACGGGCGGGTCGGGACCGCGCGGCGGTTCGCGATGGCCGACGCCCCCTTCGAGCGGTTCCGGGCGATCAAGCGGGCCCTCGGGGGGACCGTGAACGACGTGGTCCTCACGGTGGTGGCGGGGGCGGTCCACGACCTCCTGCGGGCCCGCCGGGAGCCGACCCGGGGCCGGACCGTCCGGGTCATGGTCCCGGTCTCGCTCCGGGCGCGGGACGAGCGGGACCTCGTCGGGAACCGGATCGCGCCGGCCTTCGTCGACGTCCCGGTGGGCCCGATGTCGCCCAGGCGGCGTCACGCCGCGGTCCGGCGGGCGGCCGCGCACCTCCGCGGCACGGCGATCGGGGCCGACGCCGTGATCGGCCTCGGGGCCCTGGCGCCGCCCGTGCTGCTCGCCGCCGCTGCGCGCCTGGTCTCCCGCGGCCGCTGGTTCAACGTGGTGGTGTCGAACGTGCCGGCCCCCCAGGTCCCGGTGTACCTGTGCGGCGCCCGCCTGCTCGCGAGCTACCCGGCGATGCCGCTCGCCGAGAACGTCGCGCTCTCCATCGGGTGCACGAGCCTCGCGGGGACGATGGCCTTCGGCCTCACCGGCGACCGCGACCGGATGCCGGACCTGGACCGGCTGGCCTCGGCGATCGAGGAACAGGTCGAGGCCCTGGCCAAGGCGGCGGGCATCTAGACCGGCGGGGAGCGTCGGCGCGGCGCGGAGAGGCGTCGGGGCCGCGCGGAGGGCGTTCAGGTGCGCGCCGGGAGCGTGGGGGCTGCCTCGGGGACCGGGGCGGGGAGCTCGTCGGCGAGCCAGGCCTCGACCCTCGCCAGCCAGCGCTCGGGGTCCTCGAGCTGCGGGACGTGCCCCAGGCCGGGGAACACCCGGAGGCGCCAAGAGGGGTTCTCCATGACCGCCTGGCGGGCGTAGGCCACCGGGACCAGCGGGTCGCGCCGGCCGTGGAGGAGCAGGACGGGCGCGCGCACGCGGGCCATGAGGTGCCGGTAGGCCCTCGGGCGCCACAGCAGCCGGAGCAGAGAGCGGGCCGCCCCCACGAACGCGGCGGCCGCCTCGGGGTCGTGGGCGTGCTCCCGGAGGATCTCGGCGTGGGCCCGGACGACCTCCTCCCCGATCGCGCGGGGGTCGCCGGCCAGGATCCGGAACCCGATCCGGACCTGGAGCTCCGGTGGGACCCGGGCGAACCGCTGGGAGACCACGAACTCCCCCACCACGGGCACCCGGTAAAGCGTGAAGGAGCCCAGGGCGACCGGCGACGGGACCGCCGCGCGCGAGATGGGGAGGGCCGGACCGGTGAGGACCAGGCCCTCGACGGTGTCGGGCTCGAGCGCGCCCTGGAGGATCGCGAGGGTTCCGCCCATCGAGTTCCCGGCGATCACGGCCCGCCCGCCGGCGACCTCCCGCACGAAGGCCGAGAGCGTGGCGCGGAGCGAGGCGAGCCCCGGGCTCCGTCCGGCCAGCGGCGTGCGCCCGAACCCGGGGAGGTCGAGGGCGAGGACCCGACCGTGCGCGGCGAGCCCCGGGCCGACGAGCATCCAGTTCGCGTGGGAGCCGCCGAGCCCGTGGACCAGGACGAACGTCCGGCCGGCCGGCCCCTCCCACTCCACGTAGCGCACCGGCCCGTCGAGGTCGACGGCGCGGGGCTCAGGCGGTGGGATCGTTCCGGGCACGACCCAAGCGTAGCCGCCGGGCCTCCCCCGCGCGCCCGCGGCTAGCATGGCCGGTCGATGCGCGCCGACGCCCCTCGCCGCAGCTCGATCCGGCCCGACCTCGGGCTCCTGCTGTTCCTCACGCCGCTCATCTGGGGGCTCACGTTCCCCGGCGCCAAGCTGGCCCTCGAGACCCTGCCCCTCCTGCCGTTCATGGCCTGGAGTCGAGGGCTCGGGTTCCTCGCGATCCTCGCCGCGTTGCCCGTGGTGGTCCGGGGCGAGCTCCGGCGGGAGGCCCTCCGCCGGGTCGCCGGCCCGGGGCTCCTCCTCGGCTCGCTGATGTTCCTCGGGTACTGGCTCCAGACCTGGGGTCTCCAGCTCACGACCGCCACGAACTCGGGGTTCATCACCGGGCTGTACGTCGTGATGACGCCGCTCCTGGGCCTCGTCCTGTGGCGCCAGCGCGTGCCGGCGGCGGGCTGGGCCTCGGCCGCCGTGGCCGTCGTCGGCCTGGCGCTGCTCGCGGTGCCGGGGCTCCGGGACCTCCGCCCCAGGCCCGGCGACCTCCTCGTGCTGGCGGGGGCGGTGGCGTGGGCGGCCCACATCGCCGTCCTCGGACGCCTCGCTCCCCGCTCGCAGGGCCCGCTCCTGTCGTTGGCCCAGATGGGGGTGGCGACCGGGCTCCACCTCCTGGCCTGCGTGGGGAGCGGCCTCCGGGTGGCGGAGGCCCTCCAGGTGTGGCACCTCCTGGTCCTCACCGGCGTGCTCGGCAGCGGGCTCGCGTTCACGATCCAGGTCGTCGCCCAGCGGGAGGTATCGGCGGCCCGGGCGGCGATCATCCTGGCCGGGGAGTCGCTGGTCTCGGCGGCGTCCTCGGCGGTCTGGCTGGGGGAGCGGCTCGCGCCCCACCGCTGGGCGGGCGCGGGGCTGATCGTGGCGGCGATGGTCGCCTCGGAGCTCGGGGCCAGGAGGCTGCCGGCGGAGCGCCTGGATCCCGCGGCGGTGCCCTGAGCCGGGGATCCCGGGAAGGGAACATCCCGGCCCGCCGGGACGTTGTTTGAACGGTGAGTCAAGGACTCCCGCCCGCCCCTGGGTGAACCGACCGTCCCACGGCGGCGGATATCTGGTGGAGCGTGAGAACGGGGCCGGGCCGGGGACCTTGAACGACGGTTCGAACCCTACTTTACAGGGCGAAGGCGTTCGGATAGGATGTCCTCGGTCGGCCGCGAAGGCCCGGTTCGTCGTGCCCGACCGTCAGATCCGCGACGTCCCAGGTCCCGGTCCCGAAGACCAGCCCGAGGGCCGATGCGCACGGCCCGGAGGGGCTTCGAGGAGGAGAGTGAAGGAGAAGGATGGCAGAGCCCGCTCGCCCGCTCGGCACCGACGACGCTGACGACCTCCGCCTGTACCTCGAGGCGGCGGCCCGCGAGCCGCTGCTCACGAAGGAGGAGGAGGTCGAGCTCGCGATGACCATCGAGCGCGGCAGGGAGGCGGAGGAGAAGCTCCGCTCCGGCCGGCTGCGCTCGGAGAAGAGCATCGCGAAGGCCCGACAGCTCGTGAAGGAGGCGGAGGCCGCCCGCCAGCGGTTCATCATGGCCAACCTCCGCCTGGTGGTCTCCGTGGCCCGGAAGTACCAGGGGCAGGGGCTGCCGCTGCTCGACCTGATCCAGGAGGGGAACATCGGGCTGATGCGCGCCGTGGAGCTCTTCGACTGGCGCCGCGGCTTCAAGTTCTCCACCTACGCGACGTGGTGGATCCGCCAGGGCATCACCCGGGCCATCGCCGACCGCTCGCGGTCGATCCGGCTGCCGGTGCACATCCACGACCGGCTGCGGAAGCTGAACCGCACGCGGTTCCAGTTCGCGCAGGCCATGGGCCGGGAACCGACCCGCGAGGAGCTCGCGAAGGCCCTCGACACCACGGTCGAGGAGATCGACGACCTCACCGAGATGGGGCGGCGGGAGCCCGTGTCGCTCCAGGCCCCGGTCGGGGAGGACACGGAGCTCGGCGACCTGATCGAGGAGGTGGACTCGGAGTCCGCCTTCAACGAGGTCGAGGACGCGCTGCTCCGCGAGGAGATCGGCGAGGCCGTGGAGAAGGTGCTCGACGAGCGCGAGCGGCACGTGATCGCGCTGCGCTACGGCCTGGAGAACGGCCAGCCGCTCTCGCTGCGGGAGACCGGCAAGGTCCTCGGGCTCTCGGGCGAGCGCGTGCGCCTGATCGAGCGCGAGGCGCTGCGGAAGCTCCGCGAGTCCAAGCTGATCAGCGCGGGGATGCTGTAACCCGGCGCGAGCCGGGGATGGCGTGGGCCGGGGCTCGTCCCCGGCCCACGTACGTCCGGGCGGGTGGACCCCCGGCGCTCGGGGTCCCGGCGGCGGCGGGACCTTCGGCCCTGGCGGGCGGCCGGGCCCTCGGCCCAGCCTCGATGGCGGCGTTCGAGGAGGGGGAGGTCGCGATGGAACGATCCGCGCGGCCCGCGCTCGTCCTCGTGGTCGGGGAGGACGCGATCCGGGTCCGGCGGTGGGCGCGGTGGTTGGAGCAGGCCGGGTTCGTCACGACCACCTGCCCGGGCCCGGAGGTCACCTGGCTCTGCCCGCGCCTCGACGGCGAGCCCTGCCCGCGGCGCGAGATGGTCGACGTGGCCGTGGTCGCCGTCGGCCCCGAGGGCGAGGACGTGGGCGGCGTCTGCACCAAGGTCCCCGACGACGGGCGGACCGTCCTGCTGGGGGAGGACGACGTCTCGATCGCCGTCCGGGAGAAGGGGGTCGAGATCCGGCAGGGGTCCCCGGCGCTCCTCGTGGAGCACGTCCGGCGGGCGCTGGGCCGTCCCGCCGAACCCCGGCCCCCGGCCCAGGCGGGCGCCCGGGCCCTGCCGTAGGGAGCCGAGGGCGCGGTCGTCAGGCGAGGGCCCGGGCCCGCCCGACCTGGGCCCCGATGGCCTCCATCACCCGGTCCCGGAAGGCCTCGAGGTCCTCGCGGGAGCCCGGGTCGCCGGAGGGCTCGAGGGGCGGGCCCAGGGCGAGCGCCACCGGGGTCCGGAGGGGCCGCCGGAGGTGGAGGCCGGCCCTCGGCCACCGCCCCTGCGAGCCCCAGATGCCCACGGGAACCACGGGCGCCCGAGCGGCGAGGGCGAGCCGCGCCACGCCCGTCCGGCCCCGGGCCAGCCCCGCCTCCGGGTCGGGGTTCACCTGGCCCTCGGGGAAGATCCCGACCAGGGCGCCCCCCCGGAGCGTCTCCACCGCCTCGTCCAGGGCGGCCTGGTCCTGCTCGCCGCGGCGGACCGCGATCTGGCCGAAGCGCCGGAGGAAGAACCCGTGGAAGGGCCGGCGGAAGAACTCGGCCGCCACCAGGAACCGGATGGGCCGGCCGCGCTCGGCCGCGGCCAGGGCGAGGAGGATCCCGTCGAGCGCGCTCACGTGGTTCGCGGCGAGGATCGCCGGCCCCTCCCGGGGGATACGCTCCCGGCCCTGGACCCGGATCCGGAACGCGAGGTGCAGGAGCGGCCCGAGGACGGCGAGCCCGAGGCGCCACCAGGGGCCCAGCCGATCCGCGCGTCCGCCCATGCGGGGAGCCTAGACGAGGAACGCGCGCCCCTGGGCCGGGGGCGGGGAGCGGCGCGGCGCCGCGGTGGCCGCGGGGCCGCTACCGTAGCGTGAGGGCCACGGCTGGCAGGGAGGGACGGAGATGCAGGGCTACGACGTCGGCGTGGTGGGGGCGGGCATCCACGGGGCCTCGGCCGCCTTCCACCTGGCCTCCCGCGGGGTGCGGTGCGCGATCTTCGAGCGGACCGTCCCGGCCGGGGGGCCCACCGGCCGCTCCAGCGGCATCTGCCGCGCGTACTACACGAACGAGTTCCTGGCCCGCTGCGCCCGGGACAGCATCGCGATGTTCGCGGACTTCCGGGAGCTCACGGGCGGAGGCGACGCGGGGCTCCGGAGGACGGGGATGCTGTACCTCCACCCGCCGGAGGACCTCCCCGACGTCCGGCGGCTGGTCGAGCGGCAGAACCGGCTGGGGATCGTCACCGAGCTCCTCACGCCGGAGGAGGCGGCCGCCCGCTTCCCCGACTTCGACCTGGAGGGGATCGGGGTCTGCGCGTTCGAGCGGGACGCCGGGTACGCCGACCCCGCCGGGGCCACCGCGGGGCTGTTCCGGCGCGCGGTGGAGCTCGGGGCCGTGCCCCGCGTGGGGGTCACGGTCCGGGAGCTCCGCCCGCGGGCGGGCGGCGGCGCCGTGGTGGTGACCGACGCCGGGGAGCGGGTGGAGTGCGCGCGCCTGCTGGTCGCCGCGGGGCCCTGGACCCGTCCGCTGCTGGAACCGCTCGGGGTGGACCTCCCGCTCAGGGTCGAGCGCCACGTGGTCGCGACGTTCCGCTGGGGCCAGGCCCGGCCGGTCCAGGCCCACGCCGACCTCGCGGGCGACCACTACTTCCGCCCCGAGGGCGAGGACCTGTACCTCGTCGGGCACCTGCGCCCCGCGCCCGAGGTCGACCCCGACGACTTCCCGACCGCCGTCTCCGGGGAGGAGGTCGAGGCGCTGGCCCGGCTCGTCGTGCGCCGCGTCCCCCCCCTCGCCCGTTCGGAGGCCCACGGGGGCTGGGCGAGCCTGTACGACGTGAGCCCGGACTGGCAGCCGGTGATCGGGGAGGTGGCCCCGGGCGTGTTCGTCGACGCGGGGACCAGCGGCCACGGGTTCAAGCTCGCGCCGGCCCTCGCCCGCCACGTGGTGGACCTGGTGCTCGGTGAGGAGCCCGACCCGGGGCTGGCCGAGTTCGACGCCCTCCGCTTCGAGCAGGGCCGCACGGTGCCCGCCGGCTACCGGGAGGCGAGGATCCTGGGCTGACCGGGGCCCGGACGTCGGCGCGCTGAGGCGCGCGACCGTTCAGCGCGGGGGCGGCCGCCTCTCGCGGGGGCCTGCGGTC
>DATMBJ010000185.1:0-7544 GCA_035559315.1 Actinomycetota bacterium | reverse complement strand
CGCCTTCACGTCCTCGCGCGAGAGCGAGTGGAAGACGATGACCTCGTCGATCCGGTTCAGGAACTCGGGCCGGAAGGAGCGCTTGAGCTCCTCCAGCACCTTCTCCTTCATCTTCTCGTAGGTGACCTCCTCGTCGGCCTTGGCCGAGAACCCGATCCCCACGCCCTTCTGGATGTCGCGGGTCCCGAGGTTCGAGGTCATGATGATGATCGTGTTCTTGAAGTCGACGGTGTGGCCCTGGGCGTCGGTGAGCCGCCCGTCCTCCAGGATCTGGAGGAGCGTGTTGAACACGTCCGGGTGGGCCTTCTCGATCTCGTCGAAGAGGACCACCGAGAACGGCTTCCGCCGGACGGCCTCGGTGAGCTGCCCGCCCTCCTCGTAGCCGACGTAGCCCGGGGGCGACCCGATCAGCCGGGAGACCGTGTGCTTCTCCATGTACTCGGACATGTCGAGCTGGATCAGCGCGTCCTCGTCCCCGAACAGGAACTCGGCCAGCGCCTTGGAGAGCTCGGTCTTCCCCACCCCCGAGGGCCCGAGGAAGATGAACGAGCCCGCGGGCCGCTTCGGGTCCTTGAGGCCGGCGCGGGTCCGCCGGATGGCCCGCGACACCGCCGCCACGGCCTCGGTCTGGTCCACGATCCGCTCGTGGAGGGCCTCCTCCATCCGGAGCAGCTTCTCGGTCTCCTCCTCGGTGAGCTTGAACACGGGGATCCCGGTCCACGTCGAGAGGACCTCCGCGATCTCCTCCTCGTCGACCTCGGAGAGGACGTCCATCTCGCCGGACCGCCACTCCCGCTCGCGCCGGGCCCGCTCCTCGAGGAGCCGCTTCTCCTCGTCCCGGAGCTGGGCGGCCCGCTCGAAGTCCTGCCCGTCGATGGCCGACTCCTTCTTCAGGCGGACCTCGGCGATCTTCTCGTCGATCTCGCGGACGTCGGGCGGCGCCGTCATCCGACGGATCCGCATCCGGGAGCCCGCCTCGTCGATGAGGTCGATCGCCTTGTCGGGCAGGTAGCGGTCGGAGATGTAGCGGTCGGAGAGGTTCGCCGCCGCCACGAGGGCCGCGTCGGTGTAGGAGACGCGGTGGTGCGCCTCGTAGCGGTCCCGCAGGCCCTTGAGGATCTCGATCGCGTGCGCCACCGTCGGCTCCTCGACGTAGATCGGCTGGAACCGCCGCTCGAGGGCCGCGTCCTTCTCGAGGTGCTTGCGGTACTCGTCGCGGGTGGTCGCGCCGATCGTCTGGAGCTCGCCCCGGGCGAGCATCGGCTTCAGGATGCTCGCGGCGTCGATCGCGCCCTCGGCGGCCCCCGCCCCGACCAGCGTGTGGAGCTCGTCGATGAACAGGATGATGTCGCCGCGGGTCCGGATCTCCTTGAGGACCTTCTTCAGCCGCTCCTCGAAGTCGCCGCGGTAGCGCGAGCCCGCGACCAGGGCCCCGAGGTCGAGCGTGTAGATCTGCTTGCCCTTGAGGGTCTCGGGGACCTCGCCCTTCACGATCCGCTGGGCCAGGCCCTCGACGATCGCGGTCTTGCCCACGCCGGGCTCCCCGATCAGGACCGGGTTGTTCTTGGTCCGCCGGGAGAGGACCTGCATCACCCGCTCGATCTCCTTCTCCCGGCCGATCACGGGGTCGAGCTTGCCCTCGCGGGCCAGCTGGGTGAGGTTCCGCCCGAACTGGTCGAGGACCATCGAGCCCTGGGGCCCGCCCTGCTCGCCGGCGGCCGGCTCCTTGCCCCCGGTGTAGCCCGAGAGCAGCTGGATCACGGTCTGCCGCACGCGGTTCAGGTCGGCCCCGAGCTTCTGCAGGACCTGCGCGGCCACGCCCTCGCCCTCCCGGATCAGCCCGAGGAGGATGTGCTCGGTGCCGATGTAGTTGTGGCCGAGCTGGAGCGCCTCACGGAGCGAGAGCTCCAGGACCTTCTTGGCCCTCGGCGTGAACGGGATGTGCCCGGTGGGGGCCGCCTGCCCCTGGCCGATGATCTCCTCGACCTGCTGGCGCACGGCCTCCAGCGAGATCCCGAGCTGCTCGAGCGCCTTCGCGGCGACCCCCTCGCCCTCGTGGATCAGGCCGAGGAGGATGTGCTCGGTGCCGATGTAGTTGTGGTTCAGCATCCTCGCCTCTTCCTGGGCGAGGACGACGACCCTTCTCGCTCGATCCGTGAAGCGTTCGAACATATGTCTACGATCCCCCGGGCCGTGGCCCGACATCTCCCCGGCCCCGAGGATCAACGGACCCCGTCCTACCCTCGAGGCGCGCCGAGCGCGCTCCGTGGCGCCCCGGGACCACGCAGGCGCCCGACGGAAGCAAGTATACCCCGACCCCCCGATACACCCGCCTCGGCCCGCCCCATCGCCCCACGGCGCCTCCTTCCTCACCTGGTTATTCGGACGCTCGCCGCCGCGGGATGAGGTCCGGGACCGAAGGTCCGCCGGGAGTCGCCCGTTCGGGCTACGGAAGATTCCCCCGATCGGGGCGTTGTGCCGGTCCGGCAGGAGGTGGGACGATGAGCCGGCGAGCCGGAGCTTCCCCCCGAGCTTCCCCGTGAGGAGACGATGCCCGTGCGCGTCCTGATCGTGGACGACCACCCGGCCTTCCGCCGGGCCCTCGCCGCAGCCCTCAAGCTCGTCGCGACCGTGGAGGTGGTGGGGGAGGCCGGCGGCGGCCTGGCCGCCACCACCCAGGCCGAAGCCCTGGGCCCCGACGTGGTGCTGATGGACCTCTCCATGCCCGACCTCGACGGCATCGCCGCGATGCGGCGGATCCACGAGCGGCGCCCGGACCTCCCGGTGGTGATCCTCACCGCGCACGCCGACCCCGGGATCGAGAAGGAGGCCCGTGCCGCGGGGGCCTCCGGGTTCCTCGCCAAGGGCCTCCCGCTCGAGGAGCTCGTGGCCGTGCTCCACTCGGCGGCCGAGGGGGCCACCTCCTCGGTCCCGTAGGGCCCGGCCGCCGGCCGCGTCAGGCGGCCACCAGCACCGCCCCCGCCACGCACAGCGCAGCCCCCACCCAGGTCGAGGCCCGGGGCCGCTCGCGGGAGGCCAGGATCCCGAGCAGGACCGCCACCTCCCGGAGGGTCGCCACCCTCCCCACCGGGGCCAGCCGGAACGCGAACAGCACGAGCAGGTAGGCGCCGGTCGTCCCCGCCGCGATCAGCGCCCCCGGGCGGAGGGCGGCGCGGAGCCTCCCGACGTCGAAGCGGGCCGCCGCCCAGGTCAGCACCCCCTGGACCCAGAACGAGACCGCGAGGTACCCGGGCGGGCTCGTCTCGCGGACCGCGCGGGCGTCGATCAGCGAGTACGCGGTGATCGTGACCCCGACCAGGAGCGCGAACCCCAGGGCGTCGAGCGACCCGCTCCGCCGCGCCTCCAGCCCCAGCAGCGAGAGCCCGGCCCCGAGGGCCACGGCGCCCGCGAGGGCGAGGGCCGCGGGCCGCTCGGAGAGCAGGAGCCATCCGCCCAGGGTCGTGAGGAGCGGCGCCGTGCCCCTCCCCACCGGGTAGGCCAGGGACAGCGCCCCGCGCCCGTAGGCGGCGGAGAGCGCGAGCACGTAGGCGGTCTCGGCGATGCCCGAGAGGACGGCCAGGTGGAGGACCTCCCCGGGGGGGTCGGCCACCAGGAACGGGGTGAGCGCGAGCCCCCCGCCCATCCCGGCGATCGCCATCCCGGCGACCCGGTCGTCCGCCCCGTGGAGGGCGACGTTCCACCCGGCGTGGAGCGCGGCCGCGGCGAGGACCAGGGCGACCGCGGCGGCGTCCACCGGCCTACGGCTCGCCCGGCCCCGGCCGCAGGTGGGGGAAGAGGATCGCGTCCCGGATCCCGGGCAGGTCCGCGAGGATCATCACCAGCCGGTCGATCCCGAGGCCCAGGCCCCCGGCCGGCGGCATCCCGTGCTCGAGCGCCAGGAGGAAGTCCTCGTCCAGGGGGTGGGCCTCCTCGTCCCCCCAGGCCCGCTTCTGCTCCTGCTGGAGCTCGAAGCTCCGCCGCTGCTCGTCGGGGTCGGAGAGCTCGGAGTAGGCCGGCATGATCTCCATCCCGGCGATGATCAGGTCCACGTGCTCCACGAGCCCGGGCTCGGTGCGGTGGGGCCGGGCGAGGGGGGACACCTCCCGCGGGAAGTCGCGGACGAACACCGGCCCCCAGAGCTCCGGCTCGACGAGCTTCTCGAACAGCTCGAGGACCACCTTCCCCGGCCCCCAGCGCGGGTGCGTGCCGACCCCGTGCCGCTCGGCGAGCGCGTGGAGGTCGGGCCGCTCGAGCGTCACCTCCTCCCCCAGGGCCCGCGAGACCTCCCCGAGCAGCGTGACCCGGGGCCACTCCCCCGAGAGGTCCAGGTCCCGGCCCTGGTAGGGGAACCGGAGCGTCCCCCGGACCTCGAGGGCCGCGGCGCGCACCAGCTCCTGGACGATCTCCTCCATCGTCGTGTAGTCGCCGTAGGCCTGGTAGAGCTCGAGCATCGTGAACTCGGGGTTGTGCTGGCGGTCGATGCCCTCGTTCCGGAACACCCGGCCGATCTCGTAGACCCGCTCCAGGCCCCCGACCAGCAGCCGCTTGAGGTACAGCTCGAGCGCGATCCGCAGGTACAGGTCGGTGTCGAGGGCCCGGTGGTGGGTCACGAAGGGCCGGGCCAGCGCCCCGCCGGCCGTGGCCTGCAGGACCGGGGTCTCGACCTCGAGGAACCCCCGGGCGTCGAGCTCCCGGCGGATGGCGCGGAGGACCGCCGCCCGCGCGGCGGCGATCCGTCGGGCCCCCGGGTCGGCGATCAGGTGGAGGTACCGGCGTCGCTGCTGCAGGTCGGGGTCCCGCAGGCCGTGCCACTTCTCCGGCAGCGGCCGGAGGGTCTTCGTGAGCAGCACCAGCTCCTCGACGAAGACCGACAGCTCCCCCCGTTCGGTGGTCCCGACCTCCCCGGTGGCCCCCACGATGTCGCCGAGCTCGACCTCGGGGAGCACCTCCGCGGCGGCCGGCGAGAGGTCGCCGGCGAGGCACACGAGCTGCAGGTCCCCCTCGCGGTCCCGGATCACGAGGAACCGGAGCTTGCCCAGGTCGCGGTCCCGCACGATCCGCCCCGCCACCGACAACCGGACGCCGAACCGCTGTCGCGGCGGGGGCGCGGGGAACCGTTCGCGGACCTCCCGGCTCGAGACGACGCCGCCGGGGGGGCGGAAGTCGTGGGCGAAGGGCTCGATCCCCTTGGCCCGGAGGCGCTCCAGGCGAGCCCGACGGGCGCGCAGGACCTCGGCGCCCCGCCCGCGACCCCCCGGAGCCCCGCCCTCAGCCATCCGCGGAGCCCACGTTCCGCTCGAAGACCAGGCGGAGTCCCTCGAGCGTGAGCCAGGGCTCGTGCTCGAGGGGGGTCCGGCAGTGGGGGACCACGAGCGGGGCGAGCCCCCCGGTGGCGATGCCCTTCGCCTCCGCGCCGAGCTCCTCCCGGATCCGCTCGATCATCCCGTCCACCAGCGCCGCGGCGCCGAAGATCAGCCCGGACTGGACCGCCTCGGTGGTGTTCCGGCCGATCGTCGCCCGGGGGGCCCGGAGCTCGACCGGGTGGAGGCGGGCCGCCGCCCGGTACAGGCCCTCGGCCGCCACCGCCAGGCCGGGGGCGATGGCCCCGCCCAGGTACTCTCCCCGGGCCGACACCACGTCGAAGTTGGTGGCGGTGCCGAAGTCCACGACGATGCAGGGGCCGCCGTGCCGCGCGTGGGCGGCCACCGCGTTCGCGATCCGGTCCGCCCCCACCTCGCGGGGGTTGTCGATCAGGATCGCCATCCCGGTCCGCGTGCCGGGCTCCAGCACGACCGGCGGGAAGCCGAAGGACCGCTCGGTCATCTCCCGGAGGGCCTGGGTGGCCGCGGGGACCACCGAGGAGATCACGACCCCGGTGATCTCGGTCGAGAACGACAGGCCGACCGAGCCCAGGAACCCCGCGAAGAACAGCGCGAGCTCGTCCGGCGTCCGCTCCGCCTTCGTGGCCATCCGCCAGTGGTGGCGGAGCTCGGGGCCCCGGAACACCCCGAGCAGCGTCTCGGTGTTGCCGACGTCGACGGCGAGCAGCACGTGCACCTCCCGGCGGGCGCGTCCGCCGACAAGCTACCGCGCCGAAGGCTCGGGCAGCGGCAGGTTGTCGATCAGCCGGGTCGAGCCCACCCAGGCGGCGACCAGCGCCCGGGCCGGGCCCCGGACCTCGCGGACCTCCTCGAACGTGGCTTCGTCCACGACCGCGGCGTAGTCGAGCCGGACCCCCTGGGTGGCCCCGATCTCTCGGGCCATCGCGGCGACGAGCACGGCGGCGTCCCGCTCCCCCTTCCGCGCGAGCTCCGCGGCCTCGGAGAGCGCGAGGAACAGGCACCCCGCCGCCTCCCGTTCCCCGGCCGAGAGGTAGCGGTTCCGGGAGGAGAGGGCGAGGCCGTCGGGCTCCCGCACCGTGGGGCAGCCCACGACCTCCACGGGGAACGCGAGGTCCCGCACCATCCGCCGCACCAGGAACAGCTGCTGCGCGTCCTTCTCCCCGAAGTAGGCGGCGCAGGGGCCGACCGCGTGGAAGAGCTTGGCCACCACGGTCGCCACCCCGCGGAAGTGCCCGGGGCGCGAGGCCCCCTCGAGCCGGTCCCCGATGGGGCCGGGGTCGACCGTCACCACGGGATCGCCCCCCGGGTACATCTCCTCGACCGGGGGAGCGAAGACCAGGTCCACCCCGAGGCGCGCGCAGGTCGCGAGGTCCCCCTCCTCGTCGCGGGGGTAGCGGGCGTAGTCCTCGTGGGGCCCGAACTGGAGGGGGTTGACGAAGATCGAGACCACCACCGCGTCGCGCTCCTCGCGCGCCCGCCGGATGAGCGACGCGTGCCCCTCGTGCAGCGCGCCCATCGTCGGCACGAACCCCACGGTCCGTCCCACCGCCCGCGCCCGGTCGCAGGCCTCTCGGATCCCGGCGATGGTCCGGATCACGTCCACCGCGCGAGCACCTCCTCGACCCGCGCCCGACCCGAGGCGTCCAGCCGCCCGGCCCGCACGGCCAGGTCCAGGGCGGCTCGGGCCAGGGCCACGTAGGCGGGGATCGCCTCGGGAGCGCGCTCGGCGAGCGCCTCGAGGTTCCGGGCCACGGTCCCCGCGTCGCCGCGGACCGCCGGGCCGGTGAGCGCCCGCCCCGGCCCCATCGCCGCCACGTTCTCCAGGGTCGCCCGGGAGAGCGGGAGGAAGGCCTCGAGCGGCTCCTCGAGCCCCGCCCGGCGGAAGAGCTCCTCGGCCAGGGCCTGGGTGGCCACGAGGTAGTTCGAGGCGAACACCGCGGCCGCGTGGTAGAGGGCCTTGTCCCGGTCGGCCAGCCGGATGGCCCGCGCCCCCAGGTCCCGCGCCAAGAGCTCCCCGAGGACGAAGCCCCGCTCGTCCTCGGCGGTCACCGCGACCGTGCACCCCGGGATCCGGTCCAGGGCCGCGTCGACGTCGGGGAACGTCTGGAGCGGGTGGATCGCGAGCACGCCGGCGCCCGCCCTTCGGGCCGGGGCGAGGGCGTCCAGGCCGGTGGCCCCCGACACGTGCGCCACCCACCGCCC
>DATMBJ010000184.1:0-33950 GCA_035559315.1 Actinomycetota bacterium | reverse complement strand
CGGGCCCCGGCGGGCGGCTCCCCCGTGAGGTAGCGCTGGAGCGTGGGGGCGATCCAGGCCGCCAGCGTGTCGTGGTCGGCGGAGGCGAGCGGCTCCACCCGGAGCACGTACCGGGCCATGGCGAGGCCGGCGAGCTGGGAGCCGACGAGCGTGGCCCGGAGCTCGGCGTCGGGGACCCCGAGGGCCCGGGCGAGTCGTCCGATCACCTCCCGGGCCATGAACCCCCGCAGCATCGCCGCCGCCCGCTCGTTCGAGCTCGCCGATCGGATCAGGGCCACGAACGGCCCGGCCCCCGGCCGGTCGTTGACCTCGAGGAAGAACCGGAGGATCCGCTCGCCGAGCCCCTCGGCCCCGCCCTCGAGGAGCGCCGGGATGACCTCGGAGGGGGTGAAGGGGACCTCCATCGCGGCGGCGAAGAGCCGTTCCTTCGACCCGTAGAAGTGGTACACGAGCGCGGGGTCCACCCCGGCGTCCGCGGCGATGCCGCGGATGGTCGCGCCGTCGTAGCCGCGCTCGTGGAACGCCCGGCGGGCGGCCCGGAGGATGGCCTCCCGGGTCCCGCTCGGCCGGGGCCGCCGCCCGCCGCGGACCATCAGCCGCCCCCCGAGAGCACGAGGAACGCCTCCTCGAAGGTGGCCGGCACCACCTCGACCTCGGCCCGGAGCCCCGCCGCCTCCAGGGCCCCGCGGACCCGCTCGGCCCCCGCCTCCACCACCCGGAGGGAGCGGCCCACGAGCCCCAGCCGGAACCCGGCGTCGCGGAGGACGCGGAACGCCTCCTGCCATCGGTCGGCTCGCACCAGGACCGCCGACCCCCCGGCGAGGATCTCGCCCAGGGTCCCCTCGGCCACCACCCGGCCCGAGCTCATCACCACCAGCCGGTCGCACTGCTCGGCCTCCCGCATGTAGTGGGTGGTGACGAGCACGCCGACCCCCCGCTCCGCGGCGCCGCGGATGTCGTCCCAGAGGCGGGCCCTCCCCAGGGGCCCGACGCCCGAGGTGGGCTCGTCGAGGATCAGGAGCTCGGGCCGGTGGCCGGAGGCGGCGGCGAAGGCCACCCGGCGCTGCAGGCCGAGGGGGAGCTCGCCCACGAGCCGGTCGCGGACCTCCGCGAGCTCCTCGTCGAGCTCGGGGGGCGGCACCCCGAAGGCCGCGGCCGCGAACGCCAGGTTCTCCGCCACCGTGAGGTCCGGGTACAGGCCGAGGCCCTGCGGGACGTAGCCGACCCGCCGCCGCGCGGCCCGGGAGGGGGGTTGGCCGAACAGCTCGACCTGCCCCGAGGTCGGAGGGATCAGGCCCTGGAGCACCCGGATCAGGGTGGTCTTGCCGGCGCCGTTCGCGCCGACCAGGCCGACGACCTCCCCCGCACCGACGACGAGGTGGGCGTCGGACACCGCGAGGACCCGGCCGAAGCGGCGGGTCACCCCTCGGGCCACGGCGAGCGCCGTCACCGCGGCCCCCGGTCCCCGCCCGCACGGGCCAGCGCGGCCACCATCACGGCGTCCTCGAGGTCGGGCGCGACGACCCGCGCCCCCGGGAACGGGTGCCCATCGGGCGCCCAGGCGCGCCAGACCCGCCCCCGCCGCCAGGTCGCCAGGCCGAAGGGCCGGGCCTCGGCCTCGAGCACGGCCCCGGGGACCGAGGCCACGACCTCCTCGGCCGACCCCACGGCCAGGGGCCGGCCCTCCTCGAGGACCAGGACGCGCGCCGCCCGTTCCGCCTCCTCGAGGTAGGTCGTGGAGAGCAGGACCGCGGCGCCCTCCGCGGCGGCGCCCGCCAGGAGGGCCCAGATCTCCACGCGGCTCAGCGGGTCGAGCCCCGTCGTGGGCTCGTCCAGCACGAGGAGCTCGGGGTCGTGGACCAGGGCCATGGCCACGCCCAGCTTCCGGCGCATCCCGCCGGAGAGCTCCGCGCCCAGGCGGTCGCGGGCCCCCGAGAGCCCGGTCGCGGAGAGCAGGGTCGCCGTGCGGCCCCCGGGGTCCGGGACCCGGTAGGCCGCGGCGGCGAAGGCCAGGTTCTCGGCGGCCGTGAGGTCGGGGTAGACGCCGGAGGCGGCGGAGACGTAGCCGAGCCGCTCGGGGGCGGGGCGGCGCACCTCGCCCTCGTCGGGCTCGAGGATCCCGGCCATCGCCCGCAGCAGCGTGGTCTTCCCCGCGCCGTCCGCCCCCACCACCGCCACGACCTGGCCGGGCGGCACCTCGAGGTCGACGCCCGACAGGGCCGGCCGGCCCCGGTAGCGGACCGTGAGGCCCCGGACCCCCCAGCTCACCGGGCCCCGTCCTCGCCCGGGACCCGTCGGCCCGGCCGACGGGCGCGCGCCGGGGCCAGGTCCCGCCGGAACCGGAGCACGGCCAGGCCGAACACCGAGACCCCCACGACGGCGAGGAGCCCGAGCGACGACCAGAGGGCGTCGACGGGCGCGGCGCGGAGCATCACCCCTCGGGCGATGCGGATGAAGTAGGTGAGGGGCAGGAGGTAGGAGATCCACCGGACCCCGGCCGCCATCGAGGAGACCGGGAAGATCATCCCCGAGAGCAGCACCTGGGGGAGCAGGAGCATCATCGCGAGCTGGATGGCCTGGCCCTGGTTCTGCGAGACGCTCGAGACCAGGACCCCCATCCCGAGCGTCACGAACAGGAACAGGACGGCGCCCAGGGCCAACGTGGCCAGCGAGCCCCGGAACGGGACGTCGAACAGCCACGCCCCGACCCCGAGCACGAGCACGAGGTCCGCGGCGGCCACCACGAAGTAGGGCGCGACCTTGCCCAGGAACACGTCCCGCGGGCGGAACGGCATCACCGCGAGCTGCTCGAGCGTCCCGGCCTGGCGCTCGCGGACCACCCCGAGGCTCGTGAGGAGGGTGCCGACGAAGACCAGGATCATCCCGGCGAGCGCCGGGACCATCACCGCGGAGGTCTCGAGCCCCGGGTTGAACAGCACCCGCACCGCGGGCCGGGCGGCCGGGGCCTCGGCGCCCGGGCCCGGGGCCGCGCCGGCGGCCAGGCGCCGCAACGCGGCCTGCGCCGAGAACAGCTCGGCCCCGTCGACGAGCACCTCCGGCCTCGGGCCGGTTACCACGGCCACCGCCGCCTCCCCTCGGCGGAGGGCCTCGACCGCCTCCGCCCGGCCCCCGGGCCGGGTCTCGATCACCCGGAACAGCTCGGGCAGGCGGTCGGCGACCGCCCCGGCCCCCTCGCCGACGACGATCGTGGGGACCTCCTCGACGTCGAACCTGGCCGCGTACCCGAACACGACGAGCTGGAGCAGCGGCACGATGACCATGAGGGCCAGGGTCCGGCGGTCGCGCCTCAGCTGTCGGAACTCCTTGATCGCGATGGCCCACACGGCCGTCCTCCTCCGGATCTGGTTCAACGCTCGTTGAATTCTACGGGTGTTGAATACAGCCGGTCAAGCCGGCGGGTGCAGGTCGGCGCGGTCGCCGCGGGACCTTCAGCCCACGCCCACGTCCCGCCGCTCGAACGTCACGGTGGCGACGGCCAGCGCGACGAGCGCGAGCCCCGCGAGCACCGCGGCGTCGAGCGGCCGGAAGGCCTCCACCAGGGGATCGTGCGCCGCGTAGTAGTGGAACGGCGATGCCCACCGGAACGGCCGGACCCAGTCGACCGAGGGGGCGAAGGTGTTCACGAGGAACGCGAGGAGGGCCGCCCCGGCGGAGGTCCCGGCGGCGAGCGCGCGCCGCCCGGTGGCCGCGCCGACGGCGAGCGCGAGGGAGCCGAAGGCGAGCCCCAGGAGCCACGCCAGCAGGCAGGCCGCGGCGGCGCCGCCGGGGTCGAGGCGGAGCTCGAAGGGCGGGCCGAGCAGGAGGATGGCCGCCCACGCCGTTGCCGAGAGAAGGAGGAGCCCCCCGGCGAGCGCCGCGAACCGCTCCACGACCACCCGGCCCCGGCGGACCGGGGCCGAGAGCAGGAGGTCGAGCGACCCCCGCTCCTCCTCCCCCGCGATGGCCCGCGCGCCCAGCCCGATCCCGTAGACCAGCAGGAGGATCGGGAGCGTGATCGAGAACAGCTCCGAGCGGACGTACCCCTCCGGCGTCGCGAAGTCGGGGGATCCGATCAGGTCCCGGATCCACCCGGGGGCCTGCTCCACGAACTCGTTGAACCGCTCGCCGCTTCGCCGGACGCTCGGCCAGAACGACGCGTACATCAGCACGAGCGCGGCGATCCCCCCGAGCCACCAGGGGAGCGACCGCCGCTGGTCGTGGAAGGTCTTCCCCGCGACGCTCCGGAGCAGGAGCGGGGTCCGGCCGAGGGGCAGCTCACGCGCCATCGTCGCCCCCGTAGAACCGGAGGAAGATCTCCTCGAGCGAGGGCTCGTGGCTCGTGAGGTCGACGACCTCGTAGCGGGCCGCGGCCTTCACGACGGCGTCGAGGGGACCGGCCACGGTGAGGCGGACGCCGTCCCCCTGCGCCTCGACCTCCTGGACCCCCGGGAGCCCCTGGAACGCGGAGGCCGGCACGGGCCCCGCGAAGTGGAGGTCGAGGACCCGGAGCTCCCGGGCCCGGAGGTCCCCCACGTCCTCCACGGCCACGAGGCGCCCCTCCCGGATGATGCCCACGCGGTCGCAGGTCCGCTCGACCTCCCGGAGGATGTGCGAGGAGAGGAACACGGTCCGGCCCTCGGCCCGGACCTCGGCCACCATCCGCTGGAACTCCTCCTGCATCAGGGGGTCGAGCCCGGTGGTGGGCTCGTCGAGGATCAGCAGCTCGGGCCGATGCATGAAGGCCTGGATCAGGGCCACCTTCTGCTTCGAGCCGTGGGAAAGCGAGCCGATCCGCGCGGACAGGTCGCAGTCGAGGCGCTCCGCGAGCTCGGCGACGTCGCGCCGGTCGACGCCCCCCCGCAGCTCGCCGAGGAACGCGAGCAGCTCGGCGCCCGTCATCCGCTCCCAGAGCGCGAGCTCGCCGGGGAGGTAGCCCACCCGGCGGCGGATCTCGAGGCTCCCCTCCCGGACGTCGAGGCCGAGCACCCGGGCCCGCCCGGCGGTGGGGCGGATCAGGTCGAGGAGGAGGCGGATCGTGGTGGTCTTCCCGGCGCCGTTCGGCCCGAGGAACCCGAAGACCTCGCCGGCCCGCACCTCGAGCGCGACGTCCACGATCCCGCGGCGGCCGTCGTAGTACTTCGTGAGGCCCTCGGTGACGATCGCGGTCTCGGCCACGGGCGCCATCCTCCCACGCCGCCCGGGGAACGCGCGGGACCTCCGTCGGGGTCCCCGTGGGTCGTCCGGACCTCCGACGGCCCTACGGCCCCAGGTTGTAGCCGAGCCGGCGGGGGAGCCGGGCCACGAACGCCACCAGGGGGTTCGCCCGGCCCCGCTCGAGCTCCTCGTCGTCCTTCCGGCGGATCGCGCGGTTCACCACGAGCATCCCGGGCGAGCGGAGGGGCTCGGGCGGGAACCGCATCGGCTCCCGGCGCACCAGCGGGAGCGCCGTGTACCGGTCCTCGATCCCGAGCGCCAGGCGGGCGAGGATCTTGCCCCCCAGGTGCGAGGGCGCGACGCCGTTGCCGGTGTAGCCGACGCCGTGGTGGACGTTCCCCGCGGGGTTGGAGCCGAAGAACGGCAGGTGGTCCCCGGACACGTCGATCGGGCCGCCCCAGGCGCACGTGAGCGGGACGTCCGCGAAGCTCGGGAACATCCGGCGGAAGTCCCGGGCCACGACCGCCACCGAACGGGGGTCGTAGGCGAACCGGGGGCCGATCCGCCGGGCGAGGTCGGGTTGGAGGCCGCCGGCGCCGAACGCGATGCGCCCGTCGGGGGTGGTCCGGAGGTAGTGGAGCGAAGCGCGGAGGTCCCAGATCGAGACCCCGCTCGTCCACCCGATCTCGCGGAGCCGCTCGGGGGCCGGCGCCGTGAGGACGATGTAGCTCCCGCGCACCGCGAGGTGGGGTCGGAGCCGCCTCCAGTGGATCCCCCAGGCGTTCACCGCGACGATGGCCCGCTCGGCGACCACCGAACCGAGCGGGGTCTCGGCTTCCGCCGGCGGGCCGGCCCGGAACCGCCGGACCGGGGTCCCCTCGAAGATCCGGACCCCGCGGCCGAGGAGGGCCCGGCGGAGCCCCCGGGCCAGGCGGGCCGGCTGCACCGTGGCCGAGTCGTGGAGCAGCACGCCGCCGCGGAACAGCGGCGAGGCGCAGAGGCCCCGCACCTGCTCCGGGGTGAGTTCCTCGAACAGGTCGCGGACCCCGAGGCGCTCGGCCGCCTCCAGCGTGTCCCGCCACCGCCCGTCCTGGGCCGGCGAGACCGAGACCCCCAGGTCGCCGGCGCGCGTGTACCAGGCGTCGACCCCGTTCGCCTCGCACCACGCGCCGATCTCCGCCACGCTCTCGGCCCCCGCCCGGCAGAGCGCGAGGGCGTCGGCGTCCCCGAGGCGGCGCGCGTACTCCCCCAGGCCGTTCCACCAGCTGTTCACGAACCCGCCGTTCCGCCCCGACGGCCCCCCGCCCACCACGTCCTGCTCGCAGATCACGATCCGCAGCGAGGGCTCGAGCTCGGTGAGGAACCAGGCGGACCACAGGCCGGTGTACCCGCCCCCGACCACGAGGACGTCGGCCCGGACCCGCCCCGCGAGGGACGGGCAGGGCTCGCCTGGGTCGTTCGCCAGCGCCTCCTCCAGCCACCAGCCCCGGCGAGCCGGCGGCGGCAGCTCCTCCCGCTCCACGTCCCCTCCCGCGCTTGGTATCGTGCCTGCCCATCCTGACACACGGCCCGGGAGGTTCCGGTGGAAGGTCCGCGTCGGCCGAGGAGCTGGGAGGTCACCGAGGGACCGGAGCGGGCGCCCGCGAGGGCCATGCTCCGGGCGGTGGGGCTGTCCGACGAGGACCTGGCGCGGCCGCAGGTCGCGGTGGCCTCGTCCTGGAACGAGGTCACCCCCTGCAACTACCACCTCGACAAGCTCGCGCTCCACGCGAAGGAGGGCGTCCGCGAGGGCGGCGCGGTGCCGATCGCGTTCACGACGATCGCGGTCTCCGACGGGATCGCCATGGGCCACGAAGGGATGCGGGCGTCGCTCGTCTCCCGCGAGGTGATCGCGGACTCGGTCGAGCTCATGATGCACGCCGAGCGGTTCGACGGGTTGGTGGGCATCGCCGGCTGCGACAAGAGCGAGCCGGGGATGCTGATGGCGATGGCCCGGCTGAACCTCCCGGCGGTCTACCTCTACGGGGGCACGATCCTCCCGGGCCGGCACGCCGGGCGCGACGTCACGATCCAGGACGTGTTCGAGGCCGTGGGGGCCCACGCCCGCGGCGCGATCGACGACGCGGAGCTCCTCGCGATCGAGCGGGCCGCCTGCCCCGGGGCCGGCTCCTGCGCCGGGATGTACACGGCGAACACGATGGCGGCGGCGGCCGAGGCCCTCGGGATGTCGCTCCCGGGCGCGGCCTCGCCCCCCGCGGTCGACGCCCGCCGCGAGATCCTTGCCCGCGAGAGCGGCGAGGCCGCGGTGCGGGCGCTCGAGCGCGGGATCCGCCCCCGGGACGTCATGACCCGCGAGGCGTTCGAGAACGCGATCGCGGTGGTGATGGCCCTGGCCGGATCGACCAACGCCGTCCTGCACCTGCTCGCGATCGCGCGCGAGGCGCGGGTGGAGCTCTCGCTCGACGACTTCGACCGGATCAGCCGCCGGGTCCCCCACCTCGTGGACGTGCGTCCCGCCGGCCGGTTCGTGATGAGCGACCTCGACCGGGTGGGCGGCGTCCCGGTCGTGATGAAGGAGCTCCTCGACCGGGGGCTGCTCCACGGCGACTGCCTGACCGTGACCGGGCGGACGGTCGCCGAGAACCTCGGGGAGGTCCGCCCGCCGGCCCCGGACGGGACGGTGGTCCGCCCGGCCTCCGACCCCATCCACCCCTGGGGCGGGCTCGTGATCCTCCGGGGCAGCCTCGCGCCCGAGGGCGCGGTGTGCAAGGCCGCCGGGGCCGAGGGCGAGGTGTTCCGCGGCCGGGCCCGGCCCTTCGACTCCGAGCAGGACGCGTTCCGTGCGGTCACCTCCGGCGCGATCCGCCCGGGGGACGTGATCGTGATCCGGAACGAGGGCCCGAAGGGGGCGCCGGGGATGCCCGAGATGCTCGCGGTGACGGCCGCGGTGGCCGGGGCGGGCCTGGGCCGCGACGTGGCCCTCGTGACCGACGGACGGTTCAGCGGCGCCACCAAGGGGTTCTCGGTGGGCCACGTGGCGCCGGAGGCCGTGGTGGGCGGGCCGATCGCGCTCGTGGAGGAGGGCGACGAGATCGTCCTCGACATCCCGGGCCGCCGGATCGACCTGCTAGTGGAGGAGGCGGTCCTCGAGGAGCGGCGGAGGCGGTGGAGCCCGCCGCCCCCCCGCTACGAGGGCGGGGCCCTCGCGAAGTACGCGCGGCTGGTCTCGTCGGCCTCCGAGGGGGCGGTGACGGGGTGACCGGCGGCCGCCGGAGGGGGGCGCGGTGACGGTCGCGAGCCCGCAGGCCCTCGCCTGCCGGGAGTGCGGGGCCCGCTACGCGGTCGAGCCCCGCTCGATCTGCGACGAGTGCTTCGGCCCGGTCGAGCCCTGGTACGACCTGGGCGCGCTCGACGGGGCGCTGTTCCGCAAGCATGTCGAGGCCGGCCCGCCCACCCTCTGGCGGTACGAGCAGCTCCTCCCGGGCGGGCCCGACGTCCCCCGGGTGGACCTGGGGGCGGGGTTCACCCCGCTCCGGCGGGCGGAGCGGCTCGGGCGACGCCTGGGGATCCGCCGGCTCTGGGTGAAGGACGACTCGGTGAACCCCTCCAACTCCTTCAAGGACCGGGTGGTCTCGGTGGCCGCGACGATGGCCCGGGCCTTCGGGTTCGAGGCGCTCTCGTGCGCCTCCACCGGGAACCTGGCGAACGCGGTCGGCGCCCACGCGGCGGCGGCCGGGATCCCGGCGTACGTGTTCGTCCCCGAGGACCTGGAGCAGGCCAAGATCCTCGCCACCGAGGCCTACGGCGCGAAGGTGGTGGCGGTGCAGGGGAACTACGACGACGTGAACCGCCTCTGCTCGGAGGTGGCCGAGGCGCTCCCCTGGGCGTTCGTGAACGTGAACATGCGGCCCTACTACGCCGAGGGCTCGAAGTCCCTCGGCTTCGAGCTCGCCGAGCAGCTCGGGTGGCGCCTCCCCGACCACGTCGTGGTCCCCATCGCCTCCGGGGCGCTCATGACCAGGGTGCACCGGGCCTTCCGGGAGCTCGTGGCGATCGGCGCGGTCGAGGACAAGCCGTACCGGATCTCCGGGGCGCAGGCCGAGGGGTGCGCGCCGGTGGCCCGGGCCTGGGCCGAGGGGACCGAGGACGTCCGCCCGGTGAAGCCCGACACGATCGCCCGCTCGCTCGCGATCGGGAACCCCGCCGACGGCTACTACGCGATCCGCACGGCGAAGGCCACCGGCGGGGCGATCGAGGCCTGCACCGAGGCCGAGGTGGTGGAGGGGATCCGCCTCCTGGCCGAGACCGAGGGGGTGTTCACCGAGACCGCCGGCGGGGTCACGATCGCCGTGCTCCGACGCCTGCGCGAGGCGGGCGTGATCGACCCCGACGAGGAGACCGTGGCCCTCGTCACCGGCAACGGATACAAGACCGTCGAGGCCCTGGAGGGCGTCGTGGAGCCGACCTACCGCGTGCCGCCCGACCTCGACGCCTTCCTCGCCGCGCTCCGGGGCTAGGGGCGGCCGGCCGCGGGCGCGCCCTGCGCAACGGCTCCCTTGCGAGCCCGGGGCCGGGCGGCGAACATCCGGGGAAGTTCGGTCGGGGGCCCGTCCTCCTGGGCCCCCTCCCCCGTACCCAGGGATGACGGACGTGTGGAAGGAGGGGGGAGATGCCTGAGCCCTTGGAGCGCCTCACCTGGGAGGACCTGTACCGGCGCTCGCTCTCGCGCCGCCAGCTGCTGAAGGGGGGCGTGGGCGCGTTCGCGCTCGCGGCCTTCCTCGCGGCCTGCGGTGGCGGCGGCGGTGGGGGCGGCGGCGGTGGGGGCGGCGGCCTGACCGAGGTGCCGAGCGACGGGTCCCAGGTGAACCTGGACGACCTCATCGCCGCGGCCAAGGGCGAGGGGACGCTCAACACGATCGCCCTTCCGCCCGACTGGGCGAACTACGGCGAGATGATGCAGACGTTCCAGACCAAGTACGGGATCCGGATCAACAACGCCTCGCCCAACGCCTCCTCCGCCGAGGAGCTCGAGGCCGTGAAGTCGCTGGCCGGGCAGGAGCGGGCCCCGGACGTCCTGGACGTGGGCCCCCCCTTCGCCCTCCAGGCCAAGGAGGAGGGCCTGGTCGCCGCCTACAAGGTCTCGACCTGGGACTCGATCCCCGACGAGATCAAGGACCCCGAGGGCTACTGGGTCGGCGACTACTGGGGCGTGATCGCGTTCGGCGCGAACACCGACGTGGTGAAGGTCGTCCCGCAGAGCTGGGCCGACCTCAAGAAGCCCGAGTACAAGGGGCAGGTCGCGCTGAACGGCGACCCGCGGGAGTCGGGCTCGGCGTTCGCCGCGGTCTTCGCGGCGGCCCTGGCGAACGGCGGCTCGCTCGACGACATCACGCCGGGGATCGACTTCTTCGCCGAGCTCGCGAGCATCGGGAACTTCATCGCGGTCGACGCGACGCCGGGCTCGGTGGCCAAGGGCGAGACCCCGATCACGATCGACTGGGACTACCTGCAGATCGCCTACGGGGACGAGTTCGCCGGCCAGATCACCTGGCAGGTTTCGGTGCCGTCGGACGGGGTGTTCGGGAACTACTACTGCCAGGCGATCAACGCGGACGCCCCGCACCCGTTCGCGGCGCGCCTGTGGCAGGAGTTCTGCTATTCGGACGAGGGCCAGCTGATCTGGCTGAAGGGCTACACGCACCCGGCGCGGTTCCAGGACATGTCGGCGCGGGGCGTGATCCCGCAGGAGCTCCTGGACAAGCTGCCGCCGGCGCAGTCCTACGAGAACGTCTCGTTCCCCAACGCCGAGCAGACCGAGAAGGCGAGCGCTATCGTGCAGGAGCAGTGGGGGGAGAAGGTCACCGGCGTCTAGCGGGGGCGTTCGGGGGAGGCCCGTGGCGGAACTGACCCGGGCGTCGGAGCGGGCGGCCACGCTCCTCGCCGGGGTCCGCGGCCGGCGGAACCTCGCCTGGGTGGGCGTCGTGCCGTTCTTCGCCTACGCCGTCGCCTTCCTCCTCGTGCCCTCGTTCTCGCTCGTGATCGGCGCGTTCCAGAGCGAGGAGGGGGGCTTCACGCTCCGCTTCGTCGAGAAGCTGGTCCAGCCGGGGACGCTCAAGGCCTACTGGGGCAGCATCCAGCTCTCGGTGGTCACCGCCGTCCTGGGCGGGCTCTTCGGCCTGCTCCTCGGCTACGCGATCGTGGCCCAGGGGATGCCGCCCTGGGTGCGGACCGTGGCCACCACGTTCTCCGGGGTCGCCGCGAACTTCGCCGGGGTCCCGCTGGCGATGGCGTTCGTGTCGACGATCGGGTTCACGGGGATCGTCACCCGGTTCTTCCGGGACGCCCTGGGGATCGACCTGTACCAGGCCGGGTTCTCGCTGTATTCGTTCGCCGGGCTCGTGATCGTGTACCTCTATTTCCAGATCCCGCTGATGCTGCTCGTGATCACCCCGGCCCTGGATGGGCTGCGGCGAGAGTGGCGGGAGGCGGCGGCGAACCTGGGGGCGACGCCCCGGCAGTACTGGCGGCACGTGGCGCTCCCGATCCTCATGCCGTCGCTCCTCGGCGCCGTGGTGCTGCTGTTCGGCAACGCGTTCGGCGCCTACGCCACGGCCTACGCGCTCACCTCGGGGCAGTTCCGGCTGGTGCCGGTGCTGATCGGGCAGGTGAAGATCGGGAACGTCCTCTCGGACCCCCACTACGGCGACGCCCTGGCGCTCGGCATGGTGATCGTCCTGTCCGTCACGATGCTCGCCTACGGGTTCCTCCAGCGGCGGGCGGCGAGGTGGCAGCGGTGACGCCGGTGGGACGTACAGGGCCCGGAGCTCATCGTGCTCCATCGCCCGTGACGACGGCGGGGGCGTCGAGAACGGCCGGGTGGCAGCGGTGAGGTCGGGACGGAGGCGGCGGTGAGCGAGGCGGCGGCGAGGATCGAGGAGGCGCCGGTCGCGGTCGCGGCCGGGCGGGGCCGGGCCCGGCCGGCCGGGCGGTTCCCCTGGTGGGGGGCCCTGTGGCTCGTGCTGGGCGCGGCCTACTTCCTCCTGCCGCTCCTCGCCACGCTCCAGTTCAGCCTCCAGGTGGGCCGGGGCGTCTACGGGCTCGACGCCTACCGGGAGATCCTGCGGGACCCCTTCTTCCGCGACAGCCTGTGGTTCTCGTTCAAGCTGTCCGTCTACACGATCGTCGTCGCGCTCCTGCTGCTCGTGCCCACCGCGTACTGGGTGCACCTCAAGCTGCCGCGCCTCCGTCCGGTGGTGGAGTTCCTCACGGTGCTCCCGTTCGTCGTGCCCCCGATCGTGCTGGTCGTGGGCCTGCTCCGGGGGTTCCGGTGGACGCCCACCTGGTTCTACGGCGGGTACCTGCTACTCGTGGCGGGCTACGTCGTGCTGGCCTTCCCCTACGTGTACCGCTCGCTCGACGCGGGGCTCCGGGCCATCGACATCCACACGCTCACCGAGGCCGCCCAGAGCCTGGGGGCGAGCTGGCCGACGATCCTGATCCGGGTGATCGTGCCGAACCTCAAGGCCTCGCTGCTCTCGGCGGCCTTCCTCACGTTCGCCATCGTGATGGGCGAGTTCACGATGGCGGTCATCATGCTGTTCAACACGTTCGCCGTCTACATCGCCTACGTGATGGAGACCCAGGCCACCGGGGCCGCCGCCCTCTCGGTGATCAGCTTCGCCATCACCTGGCTCTCGATGCTCGGGATCCTCCTGGTGGGGCGGCGGGTGGGCGGCCGTCAGGTGCAGATCGGGGGGGTGCGCTGAGGTGGCCTACCTCGAGCTCCAGGGGGTGCGGAAGGAGTTCGGCCACGTGGTGGCGCTCGAGGCCCTCGACCTCGACCTGGGCCGGGGGGAGTTCTTCTCGCTCCTCGGGCCCTCGGGGTGCGGGAAGACGACCGCGCTCCGGATCGTGGCGGGGTTCGAGCTGCCCGACCGGGGGCGGGTGGTGCTCGACGGGCGCGACATCACCGACGTCCCCCCGAACCGCCGCGACATGGGGATGGTGTTCCAGGCCTACAGCCTGTTCCCGAACATGACGGCCCGGGAGAACGTGGAGTTCGGGCTCAGGATCCGCCGGCGCGCGCCGGAGGAGCGGGCCCGCCGGGCCGCGGAGCTCCTCGAGCTGGTCGGCCTCGGCCAGCACGGCGACCGCTACCCCTACCAGCTCTCCGGCGGTCAGCAGCAGCGGGTGGCCCTGGCCCGGGCCCTCGCGATCGAGCCGCGGGTGCTGCTCATGGACGAGCCGCTCTCCGCGCTCGACGCACGGGTCCGGGTGACGCTGCGGGAGGAGATCCGCCGGATCCAGACTCAGCTCGGGATCACCGTGCTCTACGTGACCCACGACCAGGAGGAGGCCCTCTCGATCTCGGACCGGGTGGCCGTGATGTCCTCGGGCCGCGTGGAGCAGATCGGGACGCCGCCCGAGATCTACGGGGCCCCGGCCACGCCGTTCGTGGCGGAGTTCGTGGGCACGATGAACCGGCTCGAGGCGGTGGTCGAGGACGGGGCGGCGGGGCGGGTGCGGGCCGGGAGCTCCCGGCTCGTGGCGCACGCGGTCCGCGGCCGGCGCGAGGGGGAGCGGGTGCTGGTGCTGATCCGCCCGGAGTCGCTCACGCTCGAGGCCTTGCCCGACGGCGAGGCGCCCGAGGGGGCCCTGGTCGGGAGGGTCGCCGCCCACGTGTTCCTGGGGGCGACGACCCGGCTCAAGATCGACACCGACGCCGGCGAGCTCGCCGCCGACCTCCCGAGCACCGGGGCCGACCGGTTCGCGGTGGGGGCCCGGGTCGCGGCCCGGGTGGCGCCGGAGCTGCCGCGGGTCCTCGACCTCTCGGGCTAGCGTGACCCGCCGTCCCCGGCCCTCGAACCCCCGGGCTGGCGCGGCCCGCGGTCCCGTGCCCTCGACCCCCCGGGCTGGCGCGGCCCGCCGCCCCTGGCCCCGGTGAACGGCGAGCACCCGACCACGCTCGGGCGGAGGATCCTCCCGGGGGAGGTGCTCGCGCGCGGGCGGGAGCGAGCGTACCGACGGCTGGCCGTCGCCGCCGGCGAGCCGCACGTGCGCCGGCTGGACCTCGCGCCCGGCGCGCCGCCGCCGGGGGAGCGGCGGAGCCTCCTCCACCTCCTCCACCTCACCGACCTCCAGATCGTCGACGTCGCCTCCCCGGCCCGGATCGAGTTCCTCGACCGCTGGCCGGACCGACGGGCGATCCGCCACCTCCTGCCCGCGTTCCGCGCCCAGGAGCCCCTCGCGCTCCACGCCCTCGAGGCGATGGTCCGGGCCGTCAACGCGCTCCGCCGGAGCCCGGTGACGGGCGCGGCCCTGCAGCTCGTCGTGACCACGGGCGACGCCATCGACGACCAGCAGTGGAACGAGCTTCAGTGGTTCCTCGGGGCGATGGGCGGGGGGAGGGTGGCGGCGGGGAGCGGCGACGGCTACGTCGGGGTCCAGGCGGCGTCCTGGGGCGACCCCTGCTACTGGCACCCGGACCCCGTGCCCGACGTCTACAAGGAGCGGTGGGGCCACCCCGCCTACCCCGGGCTCCTCGAGGAGGCGGCCCGGGCGTTCGACGCGGAGGGGCTCCGGCTCCCGTGGCTCGCCTGCTTCGGGAACCACGAGGGCCTGGTCCAGGGGACCGCGGTCCCGACCGAGGCGGTCCGGCGGATCATGGCCGGGGGACGGAAGCCGGTCGGGCTCCCCGAGGGGCTCGACCCCGCGGCCGAGGTGGACCGGTTCGTCACCGAGCCCGAGCGGTTCCTCTCGGGGCCGGCCCGGGCGGTGCCCCCGGACCCCGGCCGGCGCGCGATCACCCGGCGGGACTTCGTCGCGGCCCACCTCCGGGCGCCGGGCTCGCCGCCGGGGCACGGGTTCACCGAGGAGAACCTGGAGCGCGGCACCGCGTACTACGTCCACGACCTCCCCGGCGTCCGCCTCGTCTGCCTGGACACCACGAACCCGGGGGGCTTCTACGAGGGGAGCGTCGGCGCGCGCCAGCTCGCCTGGCTCGAGGAGCGCCTCGTCGAGGTCCACTCGCGCCACGTGGGCGCCGACGGTCGCTGGGCGCGGGGCGGGGGAGAGGACCGGCTCGTGGTGGTGTTCTCCCATCACAACCTGGAGACCCTCACGAACCCGCGGGCCGAACCGAACCCCCTCGAGCCCGACGACCTCCCGCGGGTCCTCGCGCCCGAGGTGGAGGCGCTGCTCCACCGGTTCCCCAACGTCGTGCTGTGGCTGAACGGCCACACCCACGAGCACCGGGTACGGCCGCGGCCCGACCCGAGCGGGCGGACGGCGGGGTTCTGGGAGGTGACGACCGGGGCCCTCGCCGACTGGCCCTGCCAGGGGCGGCTCGTGGAGCTGGTGGACGAGGGGAACGGCCACCTGGGGATCGTCTGCACCGTGGTCGACCACGCGGCGCCGCCCCACCCCGACGAGGCCCGGGGCGTGCTCCGGCTCGCCGCGATCCACCGGGAGCTCGCGGCCAACGACCCCTTCCGGGGGGCGGACGGCGACGCCGCGGGCGGGCCCGCCGACCGCAACGTCCAGCTGGTCCTCCCCGCCCCGCCGGGGCTCGTCGCGTGAGCCGGTCCGGGAGGGACGGGGTGCTGCCGGGGGGCTCCGGGCCGTCGGGGGGCCGTGGAACCCAGGGCGGGAGAGATCGTCACCAACCGCTGGAACCGCTAACGACCCTTCCCACGACCGGGAGCGCGGCGCGCGGGCGGGGGGCCCGGGTCGGCCGGTGGGACGGGCCCGCCCGCGCCGAGCTGCCGGTAGGTGCACGTGCGGGGGTCGCGGTCGGGGCGCCAGCGGAGGAAGCGGGCGGCGTGGCGGAACCGGCCCTCCTGGAGCCGGTCGAACTCGACCTCGCAGACGAGCTCGGGGCGGACCGGGATCCACTCCGCCTCCCGGCCCGCCGACCAGCGGCTCGGGCCGCCGGGGGACCGGCCGCCGCCGAAGCTGCTCCCGCCCTCGAGGGGTCGGAGCCGCTCGCGCAGCTCGCGGCGTTGCCTCGCCGGGAACGCCGAGGCGTGGCCCACGTAGTGGAGGACCCCCACCTCGTCGTACAGGCCGAGGAGCAGGCTCGCCACCCCGTCGCCCCGCCGCTCCAGCCGATACCCTCCGACCACGCAGTCGGCGGTCCGGCGGTGCTTCACCTTCACCATCGCCCGCTCGCCCTCGACGTAGGGCTGCTCGGCCCGACGGGCCACGATCCCGTCCTGCCCGAACCCCTCGACGTCCTCGAACCAGCGCCGGGCGATCTCGGGGTCCTCGGTCCGGGGCGTGAGGACGAGCCCGGGCCCGGGCCGGAGGGCGGCGGGTCCCGGCGGCGGGGGCGAACCGCCCAGGCGCGCCACGAGCCGTTCCAGCTCCCGCCGGCGCGCGTCGGTGTCGAGAGGGCGGAGGTCACGGCCGTCCAGCTCCAGCAGGTCGAAGGCGACGAAGGTCGCGGGGATCTCGGCCGAGAGCTTCCGGATCCGGGACGCGGCGGGGTGGAGCCGGAGCTGGAGCACACCGAACTCGAGCCGTCCCTCCAGCACCAGCACGATCTCCCCGTCCATCACGAACGAGGTCCCCGGGCCGCGTCCGAGCACCTCCACGAGCTCGGGGAAGTACCGGTCGAGGGGCCGCCCGTCGCGGGAGCGCATCTCCACGGCCCCGCCCTCGCGGACGACGATCGTGCGGAACCCGTCCCACTTCGGCTCGTAGCGCCACCCGGCGCCCGTGGGGATCGCGTCGGCGCTCCTCGCGAGCATCGGGCGGACGGCGCGGCGCAGCACGCCTCCAGTTGACCACGGCGGGCCGGGGTCGGCACCGGCGCGGGGATCGCGGGCTGCGGACCGGACGGCGGCACCGCCGGGCCGCGCGCGGGCCACCCACGTGCTTACGACCCCTTGCGTTCTCGATCGGAATGGAACAAACTCGCGCTCGTTCGGTCACGATGGCCGGGCGGACCGCGGCCTCGGCCGCGCCGTGGCCGCCCACCGGGAGATGAGGAGGGACCTGGGAGCCGTGGAACAACCGCTCCCCGCGGAGCGCTACCAGAGGATCCAGGAGCTGCTGCGCGAGCGGCACGTGGTCCGGGTCTCGACGCTCTCCGAGCTCCTCGGGGTCTCGGAGGTCACGATCCGGCGCGACCTCGAGGCCCTGGAGCGGCGCGGCCTGCTGGAGCGGACCCACGGCGGGGCCGTCCTGGTCCAGCGGATGCGGACCGAGCCCCGCTACCTCGAGGCCGTCGTCTCGCACCCCGAGGAGAAGCGGGCCATCGGGCGGGCCGCCGCCGCGCTGGTCCAGCCCGGCGAGACGATCTTCTTCAACGGGGGCACGACGACCATGGAGGTGTTCCGCCACCTCGCGGCCCCCGGGATCCGCGTTATCACGAACCACGTCGGGATGGCCCTCGAGGCGGCCGACCGGGACCTGGAGCTGATCCTCGTCGGGGGGCAGTTCCGGGCCCCCTCCTCCTCGGTGGTGGGGCCGTTCGCCACCGAGGCCCTCCGGCGGGTCCACGCCGACAAGGCCTTCATCGGCGTGGAGGGGGTCTCGCTCCGCTCGGGCCTCACCACGCCCTCGCCCCAGGAGGCCGAGATCGCGGGGCTGATGATGGAGCGGACCCGGGGCGAGGTCACCGTGGTCGCCGACCACTCCAAGCTGGGGCGGGTGGCGGACTTCGTGATCGCGCCCCTCGAGGACGTCCACCGGATCGTGGTCGACGCCGGGATCGAGGACGAGTACCGTGAGCAGCTCGCCGCGGCTGACGTGGAGGTCGTGGTGGCGGGCGAGCCGGTCGGAGCGACGCAGGCGACGACGAGCGCGGGGGACGATGGATAGGGAGGCGTTCGAGGCCGAGGCCGACCGGCTGGTCGAGGCGGCCCGGGCCGAGGGGATCGTGCTGCGGATCGTGGGGGCCCTGGCCTTCGCCAAGCACTGCCCCGCCTACCGGCACCTCCAGGACGCGCTGGGCCGCGCCTACACCGACATCGACTTCGCCGCCTACGGCCGGGACGCCGAGCGGATCCGGAGGCTCCTGGCCCGCGAGGGCTACCGGGAGGACCCGCAGGTGTACGTGGACTCCGAGGGCTCGCGGCTCGTGGCCGAGCACCCCGAGAACCGCCTGCACATCGACGTGTTCCTGGACCGGCTGGAGTTCTCCCACACGATCCCCTGGGCCGGCCGCCTGGAGAAGGACGACCCCACGATCCCCCTCGCCGAGATGCTGCTCCAGAAGATGCAGATCGTGGAGATCAACGAGAAGGACATCATCGACACGATCATGCTGCTGCTCGAGCACCCCCTCGGCGACCACGACGACGAGACCGTGAACGTGGCCTACGTCGCGAGCCTGTGCGCCCGGGACTGGGGCCTGTGGAGGACGACCACGATGAACCTGGAGAAGGTCCGCGCCATGGCGGCCACCTACGCGAACCTCCCCGGCCCGGAGAAGGAGCGCGTGGCGGCCCAGGTCCAGGCGGTGCTGGACCGCCTGGAGGCCGAGCCCAAGTCCCTGGCCTGGAAGATCCGGGCCCGGGTCGGCGACCGGAAGAAGTGGTACCGGGACGTGGGCGAGCTCGCCCCGATCGCCCCGGAGGGCGGGCGATGAGGCTCCTGCGGCGCAAGGGGAAGGCGGGGGGCGAGCCCACCCGGATCTTCTACGCGTGCGACATCCACGGCTCCGAGCCCACCTACCGGAAGTTCCTGAACGCGGCCCGCTTCTACGAGGTCGACGCGCTCGTGTTCGGCGGCGACCTCATGGGCAAGCTCCTGATCCCGATCGTCCGCGACGCGGGCGGGACCTGGCGGGCGAGCCTCCAGGGCCGCCAGCACCACCTGGAGACGCCCGAGCAGCTCAGGGAGTTCACGAGGAACCTCGACACGCTCGGCTTCTACTGGAAGGAGATGGACCCGGAGGAGTACCGGAGCTACGAAGGCAACCAGGAGCGGATCGACGAGCTCTTCGACGAGCTCGCGAAGCGGCGGCTCCGGGAGTGGGTGGCGCTCGCCGAGGAGCGGCTGGCCGGGACCCACGTGAAGGTCTACCTCTGCGGCGGGAACGACGACACCGAGGTCGTGCTCTCCGCCCTCGACGAGGAGCGGTTCGAGCGGGTCGTGAACTGCGAGGAGCGGGTGGTGCCCATCGACGACGAACACGTCCTGGTCACGGTGGGCTACTCCACGCCCACCCCGTGGGACACCCCCCGGGAGCGCTCGGACGAGGAGATCGGGAAGGTGATCGAGGAGCTCATGCGGGAGGTGCCCGACCCCTCGCGCGCGGTCTGCAACTTCCACTGCCCCCCGCTCGACTCGGGGCTCGACACCTGCATGAAGCTCGACGCCTCGGTCTGGCCGCCGGCGCCGGTGATCGAGGGCGGCCAGCCCGTGTACTACGGCGCGGGGAGCGAGAGCGTGCGCCGGGCGCTCGAGCAGTACCAGCCCACGGTCGGGCTCCACGGGCACATCCACGAGTCGCGAGGGGTGGCGCGCTACGGGCGGACCCCGGCGTTCAACCCGGGGAGCGAGTACGGAGAGGGGGTGTTGCGAGGCCTGATCGTCGCGATCCGCGGAGGCGAGGTCGTCGGCTCTCAGTTCACGTCGGGGTGAGCCCGCGCCCCGATCGGCCGGAGGAAGGAGGGGGGATGGCCGAAGCAGTCGCACCGCAGGTCTTCACCAGGCGGGCCTCGGGGCTGGTCCGCGTGATGTCGCCGTACTCGGCGTTCATCTACAACATCCTCACGATGGGCGTGATCTTCCCCTGGACCTACATCTGGGCGCCCACCGCCTTCCAGGGGTCGAACCTCACGCTCGGGATCCTGTTCGCGTTCCTGTTCGAGCTGCCGATCGCGCTCGCCTACGCCTGGCTCGCCACCGCGCTGCCCCGCTCCGGCGGCGACTACGTGTTCCAGAGCCGGGTGTTCGGGGGCGGGTTCGGCTTCACCGTGGTGTTCGCGTTCTTCGTGGTCTGGATCCTGCAGTGGGTGGCGCTCTCGGGGTGGCTGCTCGCGGTGGCTCGGGATCGCGCCCACGTTCATCGGGCTCGGCGTCACGACCGGGGTGGACGCGCTCACGAGCTTCGGCAGCTGGGCGGCGTCCTCCACCGGGATCATCGTGATCAGCATCCTGAACGCCGCGCTGTCGCTCGTCCTGCTGGTCTCGGGGTTCCGGAACTACGTCCGGTTCCAGTACGTGATGTGGTACGGGATCCTGGCCGCGTTCGCCGTGATGCTGTTCCTGTTCTTCTCCACGAACCCGGCCGCCGCGCAGGGCAAGCTCGACGGGTTCGCGGCGGCCGTCGACGGCGTGCAGGGCTTCTTCGCCACGGCGAAGGCCGCGGCGGCCGAGGCCGGGGTGAACTTCGACCCGCCGTTCTGGCTGTTCGGCACGCTGATGGTGGCGCCGATCGCGTGGACCTCGCTCCAGTGGTGCACGTACTCGGTGGAGCAGGGCGGCGAGATCAAGAACGCCCACGTGTTCCGCAACCAGGTGTTCATCCTGGCCGGGTCGCTCGTGCTCACCGCGCTGCTCCTCGTGCTGCTCGCGCTGGGGATGCAGAAGGGGATCGGGAACGACGGGATCCTCGTGGCCTCGTCGGGCTACTGGTACGGGGTCCCGGAGGCCACGATCGGCGGCACGTTCCTGATGCCGAACCTGATCGCGATCGCGCTCACCTCGAGCCCGCTCCTGATCGCGATCATCGGGTTCGGGTACATCCTGAACTCGTTCCAGATCGTCTGTAACTGCTACATCGGGACCACGCGGATCATGGTCGCCCAGTCCCTCGACGGGCTGCTCCCCGAGTGGTTCTCGCGGATCCACCCGAGGTGGAAGACACCGGTGAACGCCCACCTCGCGTACTTCCTGGCGTCGATCCCGGTGATCATCGCCTACAACACCGTGGACTCCTGGGTCCGCTGGACCCTGGGGGTGACCTTCGCGAACGGGGCCGTGATGACGCTCTCGGCGCTCGCGGCGGCGCTCCTGCCGTACCGGGCGCGGGCGATCTACGAGGCGTCGCCGGGGGCCCGCTACACGCTCGGGGGGCTCCCGTTGGTCACGGTCCTCGGCACGATCGGGTTCCTCACCGGGGGGTTCATGGTGGGTTCGTTCCTGTTCGAAGAAGGGCTGGGGCTCGCGTACTCGATCGACTCGCTGCCCTACTGGATCGTCCTCGGGACGGCGGTGGTGGGTCTGCTCGTGTACTGGGTGATGCGGACCATCAAGGCCCAGCAGGGCATCAAGGTGGAGTACGCGTTCGCGGAGATCCCGCCGGAGTGAGACGGGGAGGGCCGCGCGGGGCGGGGAGCGGATCCCCGCCCCGCCGCGCGCCGGGAGGCGGCGTGGACGAGGCGCGGGCGGTCGTCGTCGGCGGCGGCATCACCGGGGTGAGCGTCGCCTACCACCTGGTGAGGGCCGGGTGGGACGGGGTCGTGCTGCTCGAGAAGGGCGACCTCACGAGCGGTGCGACCTGCCACGCCGTCGGCCTGGTCACGATGTTCAACCCCTCGCCCACGATGATGCGGTTCCGCCGGTACTCGATCGACCTGTACCGGGAGCTCGGGGTGTTCGAGGCCGTCGGGTCGCTCCGGATCGCCTCCTCCCGGGAGCAGCTTGCCGAGCTCCGCCGCGGGGTGAGCCGGGCGCGGGGGATCGGGCTCGAGGTCGAGCTCCTCACGCCCCGGGAGGTGCTCGAGCTGCTCCCGGCGGCGAGCGACCAGGACCTGTTCGGCGCGGTCTGGGTTCCGGGGGACGGGTACCTCGATCCCCACACCGCGACCCACGCGCTCGCCAAGGCCGCGCAGGCCCTCGGGGTGGAGGTCCGCACGGGGGTGCGGGTCACCGGGATCGAGCGGGACCGCCGGGGAGCGGTGGCCGCGGTCCGGACGGAGGAGGGGAGGGTCCGGACCGGGGTCGTGGTGAACGCCGCGGGCCTCTGGGCGCCGCGGGTCGCCGCGATGGCGGGCGTCTCCCTCCCCTCGACCCCCGTGGACCACCAGCACGCAGCGATGCGGGCCGTGCCGGGGTCCGAGCTCCCGCGCGACACGCCGTGCTTCCGCGACCCCGACAACCTGGTGTACGGCAAGGCCGAGCACGGGGGCGTCGTGTTCGGGGGCTACGAGCCGGACCCCGTGGCGCGGTGGGTGGACGGGGTCCCCTGGGAGCACGGCGGCCGCTCGCTCCCCCCCGACCTGGGCCGGTTCGAGCGGCTGCTGCGGGGCGCGGCCCGGCGGTTCCCGTTCCTCGAACGGGCCGAGATCCAGAAGCTGGTGTGCCACCCCGACGCGATGACGCCGGACGCGAACCCCCTCCTCGGACCCGTCCCGGGGGTGCCGGGGTTCTACGTGGCCGCCGGCCTCTCGCTGAACGGGTTCGGGGGCGCCGGCGGGATCGGGAAGGCGGTCGCGGAGTGGATCGTCGGGGGCGAGCCGGAGCTCGACTGCACGCCCTACCGGGCCTGGCGGTTCGGGCGCGTCCACCGCGACCCGACCTACGCCGCCGAGCTCGCCCGCGAGCAGTACAAGTACTACTACCTGCTCCGCTACCCGCTCGACCAGGACGAGTGGGGGCGCCCGCGTCGGCTCTCGCCGCTCCACCACCGGCTCCAGGAGCTGGGCGCGGTCTTCGGGGCGAAGAACGGGTGGGAGCGGCCCGACCACCTGGAGCCCGGGCGGCCGTGGCGGAGGTCCGGGGCGGACCAGCGGCGGTTCGGCTGGGCCCGTCCGCCGTGGTTCGAGCGGGTGGGCGAGGAGCGCCGCGCGTTCCGGGAGCGGGCGGGGATCGTGGACCTCTCCTCGTTCGGGAAGATCGAGGTGCGCGGGCCGGCCGCACTCGCCCTCCTCGAGCGGTGCGCGGCGAACCGGATCGACCGGCCGACGGGCTCGGTGGTCTACACCCAGTTCCTGAACCGCCGGGGCGGGATCGAGGCCGACGTGACCGTGGCGCGCCTCGGCGAGGACCGGTTCCGGGTCGTGACCGGGGCGGGGACGGTCGACGCCGACCTCGGCTGGCTCCGGATGCACCTCCGCGACGACGAGGAGGTGGAGCTCCGCGAGGCCAGCGAGGAGCTCGCGGTGATCGGCCTGTGGGGGCCGCGGGCCCCGGAGGTGCTGGGGGCCGTCGCCGACGAGGAGGTCTCGAGGCGGCGTTCCCCCGGATGACCGCGCGGTGGGTGCGGGCCGGCGGCGCGCCGGTGTGGGCGCAGCGCGTGAGCTACGTGGGCGAGGCGGGGTGGGAGCTGTTCGTGGAACCGGGGTGGGCGGTGCAGGTCTGGGACCGGCTCGCCCTCGCGGGGGCGGCGGTCGGGCTCGAGCCCTGCGGGTACCGGGCGATCGACGCGGCCCGCCTCGAGCGCGGGTTCCGGTACTTCGGGACCGACCTCACGCCCCACGACACGCCGTTCGAGTGCGGGCTCGGGCGGTTCGTCGACCTCTCGAAGGAGGGGTTCGTCGGCCGGGAGGCGCTGCTCGCCGGACGGGATGAGGCACCGGCGCGGCGGCTCGCCACCCTCGGGGTCGGCGACGGAGGATACGTCACGGTCTACGGCGGGGAGGCGGTGGTCGCGGACGACGAGGTCGTGGGCCGCCTGCGGAGCTGCGCCTACGGGTACGTCGTGGGGCGGATGCTCGCGACCGCGATGCTCCCGGCGGAGCTCGGCCCGGGCGCCCGGCTCGAGGTCGAGGTGTTCGGAGATCGGGTGCCGGCCGAGGTGCTGGCCGAGCCCGCCCTGGGCCCGGCGGGGCGAGGATGAGGGCGGCGGCGGGGCCGCGGCGGCGGCCGGGGATCGACGAGGTGCTGGAGCGGGTCTCGCTCTGGCGGGGGAAGGCGGTGCGGGCCCGGCCCCTCTCCGGGGGCCTCACCAACGAGAACTTCCTGGTCGAGGCCGACGGCGAGCGCTACGTCGTGCGGATCCCCGGCGCCGACACCGAGCTCCTCGCCGTCGACCGGCGGAACGAGCGCCACAACGCGGAGGCCGCGGCCACGACCGGGGTGAGCCCCCGGGTGCTCGAGTACCTCGACGACGTCTGCGTGATGGTGCTCGAGTACATCGACGGGGAGACGATGTCGGGGGAGCGGCTCCGCGACCCGGCGAACATCCCGCGGATCGCCGCCTCGCTGCGCCGGCTCCACGCGGGCCCCCGGTTCCTCCAGGACTTCGACATGTTCCGGACCGTCGAGTACTACCTCGGGATCTGCGACGACCGGGGCATCCGGATCCCCGAGGGGTACCGGGACCGCGAGGCCGACGTCCGGGCGGTGGAGCGGGCCCTCTCGGCCCGGCCCCTCCCCACGGTCCCCTGCCACAACGACCTCCTGGCGGAGAACTACATCGACGACGGCACGCAGCTCTGGATCGTGGACTTCGAGTACAGCGGGAACAACGACCCCTGCTTCGAGCTGGGCGACACCGCGCAGGAGTGCGGGTTCGACGACGACCAGCGGGAGGCGCTCTGCGCGGCCTACTTCGGGGAGGCGACGCCGGCGCTCCTGGCCCGGATGAACCTCCAGGCCCTCATGGCCGACGTGGGCTGGACGCTCTGGGCGGCGATCCAGGAAGCCATCTCCGACATCGACTACGACTTCTGGGGGTGGGCGGTGGAGCGCTGGGAGCGCGCGGAGTCGATCTTCTCCTCCGAGCGGTTCCCCCGCTGGCTCGCCGCGGCGTCCGAGGGCTGAGCGCGTCGGGGGCCAGCTCAGCCGGTCGCCGCCGACCCCGCGAGGTCGGTGAGGCGGACGACCGCCCCGGGCCCGCCCCGCCGCGCCGCGCGGCGGGCCCGGTCGGCCGGGGTCTCCCTCCGCTCCAGCCGCTCCCGGAGCTCCTCGAGCTCGCGTTCCTCGCCGAAGCCGCGGCGGCGGAGGGCGGCCTCCGCGACGTCGAGCAGCTTCCCGAGCAGCCCCGGGACCGGCTCCCGGGCCCGGACCCCGTCGCGGACGGCCCGGGCTCGGTAGGCGAGCATCGCCCGCCACCACCCGGGGCCGAGGAGGTCCCGGAGGAGCTCGGTCACCTCCCGCCACGCCTCGGCCAGGCCCACCTCGAACGCCGCGGCGGCGAACGAGCCGCCGGGCTGCTGGCAGGCCGGGCGGATCTCGAGCGTCCCCAGGCGCGACCGGGGCCGGCCGCTCGGCCACAGGTAGTGCTCGTGGAACGTCCAGTCCTCGAACGAGGGCCCCTCGCGGCGGAGCACCTCCCCGTAGGTCGCCCGCGGCCCGCGGAACCCCCCGCGGCCGTCGGGGAGCGCGAGGCAGCGGAACCCGAGGGTCCACCGCACGTAGTCGGCGGCGTCGACGAAGGGCCGCGGGACGGCGCCGTGGCGGAAGGGCTCGGGCACCATCCGCCGCATCAGCCCCTCCCGTCCGCTGGCGAACCGCCCGGCCCGCCCGCCGTACACCGACGAGTTCGCGGTGAGCGCGACGACCGCGCCCGACGCCGCGTTGACCGCGTTCATCATCGGCACGAGCTCGTCCCGCGCCGCGTCCACGTGGACCTGGTCGCTCGCGGTGAGCCCGAACCGGAGCCAGCTCCTCCCCACGACCTCGAGGAACGCGAGGTAGCGGCGCTTGGGGGTCATGAGCCCGGGGTGCGGGGGGGTGCGGGGCTGGATCCCGTAGCCCAGCAGCCGCTGCCCGGTCCGGTGCACCACCGGGAGGATCGCGCCGAGCGCCGCCTGGAGGTCGCGGGCCAGGCCCCCCAGGCTCGGCGCCGGACCCACCCCCACCTCGACCGTGCCCCGCCCCACCTCGGCCAGGCAGAACCACCGGTCGGTCTCGACCCCGACCAGCAGGCGGGAGCCGTCCGGCGCCGGCTGGTCGTGCACCGGCCGCCCGCCGGTCGCCTCGAGGAGCGGCTCCCACAGGAGCGCCGAGTCGCCCGCCCGCCCGTCCGGGCGGACCAAGGTGAACTCGGCCTCCCGGCCCACGGCGCGGGGCGAGGGGACCCGCTCCCGGAAGCAGGAGAGGAACCGGCCGGCCAGGGCCTCGACGCCCCGCTCCAGCGCGCGATCGCCGGTCATCGGCGCGGCGTCGCTCCCCCCGCCATCAGAACGACGGGTGCTTGGCCGCGTCCGGCACGAGCTGCACGACCCGGTGCCCGAGCAGCTCGCCCCGGGGGCCGAGGTGGAACTGGTTCAGCTCGCAGTTGAGGATGTCGTACTCGAGCGAGGTCCAGGGGTCGAGCCCCCGGATCGCCCCGTGGAGCTGCTGCATGAAGTTCTGGTGGGAGAACACGAGGATCCGCCTCCCCCCGAACCGCTCCAGGGTCCGCGCCAGGAACCGCTTCGCCCGCTCGTGGAGCTCGGGGAAGGGCTCGCCGCCCGGGGGGTTCAGCGAGTAGCCGATGTGCCCGATCTGGAGGTAGCGGACCTCGGGGTAGCGTGCGCGGACCTCGACCGGCCGGAGCCCCTCCATCGCCCCGAACGACCGCTCGGTGCAGAGCTCGTCGATCACCAGGGCCTCCTCGGGCAGGCCGGTCACGATCGTGGCGGTCTCGATGGCCCGCCGGAGGGGCGAGGAGATGACGACGTCGAAGGGGGTGGCGTCGAACCGTTCCGCGGCCTCGCGGGCCTGCCGCCGCCCCTCCTCGATCAGGGGCACGTCGATCCGCCCGCCCACCCGCTTGTCGCGGTTGAGCTCGGTGAGGCCGTGGCGGATCGTGGTGATCAGGGTCTCGCCCTCCGCGAGCTCGGGCTGCTCGATCACGCGCGCACCTCCGTCGACCCGTCGACCGCGCCCGCGCCCACGGTGCCCATCGCCGCCCCCGTCGGCTCAGGCGCGGATCCGCTCGCCCGAGGGGTCCCAGAGCGGCTCGGCCGCCACCTCGGCGCCGACCCACTCCCCGAACACCTCGACCTCGAACCGCTCGCCGACCCCGTCGAGCCCCGAGGGGAGCCACGCGTACGCGATGCTCCTCCCGACCGAGTAGCCGATCCCGCCCGAGGTCACCCGGGCCACCACGCGGCCCTCGCGGCGCACCGGCTCGTTCCCCAGGGCCTGGGCCCGCGGGTCGTCGAGGACCAGGCAGCGGAGCCTGCGGGCGACCCCCTCCTCGCGCTGGCGGAGCAGCGCCTCCCGGCCGATGAAGTCCACGCCCGCGTCCAGCTTCACCGCGAACCCCAGCCCGGCCTCGAGGGGCGTGTCCTCCGGGGTGATGTCGGCGCCCCAGGCCCGGTAGCCCTTCTCCAGGCGGAGCGAGTCGATCGCCCGGTAGCCGGCGGGGACCATCCCGCGCGGCCGCCCGGCCTCGAGGAGCGCGTCGAACAGGGCCAGCCCGTACTCCGTCGGCGCGTACAGCTCCCAGCCCAGCTCGCCCACGTACGTCACGCGGTGGGCGCGGACCGGGACGTTCCCCACCGTGATCTCGCGCCAGGTCATGTAGGGGAAGGAGAGGTCGTCGGGGGAGAGCTCGCCGAGGATCTCCCGAGCCCGCGGGCCGAAGAGCCCGAGGACCGCCTCGCGGGAGGTGGCGTCCCGGGCCTCGACCGATCCGTCCTCGGGCAGGTGTCGGCGGACCCAGCCCAGGTCGTGGCCCCCGAACGCGGTCCCGGTCACCAGCAGGAACCGGTCCTCGGCCAGGCGGGCCACGGTGAGGTCGCACTCGATCCCGCCCCGGCGGTTGAGGAGCTGGGTGTAGACGACCCGGCCGACCTCGCGGTCCACGTCGTTCGCGCACAGGCGCTGGAGGAACGCGCACGCCCCCGGCCCCGACACCTCGATCTTGGCGAACGAGGTCTCGTCGAAGAGCGCGGCCCGCTCCCGGCAGGCCAGGTGCTCGGCGACGATGGCCGTGGACCAGTGCTGGCCGGCCCAGCCCCGGGGCCGCCACCGTTCGTGGGCCGGGTCCTCGTTGGAGCGGAACCAGTTCGCCCGCTCCCAGCCCGACTTCTCGCCGAACTCCGCGCCGAGCTCGGCGAGCCGGAGGTAGGTGGGGGAGGTCCGCAGGGGCCGCCCGGCCCGGCGCTCCTCGCCCGGGTAGTGGATGTCGTAGTAGGTCGCGTAGACCTCGTAGGCGCGCTCCTTCGCGTAGCGCCGGCTCCGGTACTGCCCGCCGAAGCGGCGGATGTCCATCTTCCAGCAGTCGTACTCGGGCTCGCCCTCGACGATCCACTCCGCCATCACCTTGCCGATCCCCCCGGCCCCGGCGATCCCGTGGGCGCAGAACCCAGCGGCGACGAAGAACCCGCGGACCTCCGACTCGCCCAGGATGAACTCGCCGTCGGGCGTGAAGGCCTCGGGCCCGTTGATCATCCGGATCACCTCGGCGGTCTGGAGCGCCGGGACCAGCTTGAACGCGGCGTCGGCCAGGGGCTCGAACCGCTCCCAGTCCTCGGGGAGCAGCTTGTGGTTGAAGTCGGCCGGCGGGTCCCGGTCCCAGCTCCACGGGTCGGGGTTCCGCTCGTAGCCGCCCACCACGAGCCCCCCGGACTCGCCCCGGAAGTAGACCAGGCGGTCGGGGTCGCGCATCGTGGGGAGCCCCGGGTGGACGCCCTCGATCGGCTTCGTGATCAGGTACTGGTGGGCGAAGGGCACCACCGGGACCTCGACCCCCGCCATCCGGCCCACCTCGCGGGCGAACATCCCGGCGGCGTTCACCACGACCTCCGCCCGGATGGCCCCGCGGTCGGTCCGCACGCCCCGGACCCGGCCCCGCTCGACGTCGATCCCCGTGACGCGGGTGCGCTCGAAGATCCGGCAGCCGCCGCGGCGGGCCCCCTCGGCGAGGGCGTAGGTGAGGCCCGAGGGCTCGAGGTAGCCGTCGGTCGGCAGCCAGGCCGCCCCCTCCACCCCCTCGGGGTCGAAGAGCGGCCACCGCTCGAGGGCCTCGGCGGTGGAGACGATCTCGAGGGGGAGCCCGAAGGTCTTCCCCCAGCCCGCCAGGCGGGAGAGCTCCTGCATCCGCTCCCTGGAGGAGGCGAGCCGGAGGCTCCCGACCTGGTGCCAGCCGGGGTCGAGGCCGGTCTCCTCCCGGAGGCGCCCGTAGAGCTCCGAGCCGTACATCATCATCCGGGTGAGGGTGACCGAGCTCCGGAGCTGGCCGACCAGGCCGGCCGAGTGGAAGGTCGAGCCGCTCGTGAGCTCGCCGCGCTCGAGGAGCACGACCTCCCGCCACCCGAGCTTGGTGAGGTGGTAGGCGATGCTCGCGCCGGCCACCCCGCCGCCGATCACGACGGCCCGGGCCTCCGCGGGGAGGTCGTCCCCCGGGGCCGCGGCGCCCGTCGCCCGCGCCTCGTCGCTCATACGCCCTCCGCTGCCTCGGCCAGCCACGACCGGTACCGCGGGTCGGCGGCGCTCTCCAGGCACCGCTCGAAGTGGCGCCGGGCGTAGTCCACGTAGTCGAAGTCCAGCGTGGAGATGCCCTGCTGCACCACGCCCCACATCGCCTCCCGGAAGTCCGAGAGGATCCGCATCAGCGCGAGGCGGGCCCGGTGCGCGGGCCGCACCTCCCCGAAGTACAGCTCGAGGAGCCGCGCCTGCGCCTCCTCCGAGAGCCCGTTGTTGATCGAGAAGTTCCCGAGGTCGAAGAAGGGGTCGCCCATCCCCGCGTACTCGTAGTCCACGATCCAAACGCGGTCGCCGGCCCGGAGGAGGTTCGCGTTGAGCAGGTCGTTGTGGCAGGGCCGGCGCGGGGAGGGCGAGGCGGCGAAGGCGGCCTCGATCTCGGCCGCCACCTCGATCAGCCGGTCGTAGGCCGGCGGGATCCGCACCCCCTTGGACGCCGCCACCTCCCGGTAGGCGCGGCACACCGCGGGGGCCCAGAACTCGCCGGGGATCCGGGGCCCCTCGTGGATCGCTCGGACGGAGCGCACCACGGCGGCCAGCACCTCCTCCCGCTCGAGGTCCTCGGCGGGGATCGGCTCCCCCTCGACGAAGCGGGTCACGAGGCAACCCAGCTCGGGGAGGGAGAGGACCACCTCGGGCCCCACCCCGACCGCGGCGGCGGCCTCCGCGGCGGCCCGTTCCACCGCGCGGTCGATCCCGAGGAGCTCGGTGTCCGCCCCGGCGAGGCGCACGACGTAGGACGCGCCGGCGAGCGTGATGCGGAAGTTCCGGTTCGTGATCCCCCCCTCGAGGGGCTCGATCCGGACCTCGACCCCCTCCGACCAGCCCGGCAGCCGCCGGACGACGTCCTCGAGGACGGGATCGGTACGCACGCGCGAAGGCTATCGAGCCTGATCGTTCCCGGTCAAGCTCGATCGGAACCGATCACGCTGCGGAGGCTGTCTCACGCGGCGGGCGCGCGGACGCTCCCGTCCAGGACCCGCCACACGCCGGAGGCCCGGGCGACCTCGTCGACCTCGGGGTGGATCACCTGGCCGGCGACGACCGGGAGGGCCCGGACCCCGGCCCGCTCGAGGAGGGCGGCGCGCTCCCGGGCCCGCTCCACGTCGGCCTGGTCGATGGCCCAGGACACCTCGGCCACCAGGTAGACCTCAGCCCCCTCCCGCCTGCCCACGGCGAGGAGGTCGGCCCGCCGCACGTCCACCGCCTCCTCGGGGGAGAGCCGGCCGGCCTCGATCGCGGGGCCGAGGAGGGACTCCCGAGCCGGGCCGTCCAGCACCCGGATGCCCCGGGCGATGGGGCCGAGCAGGCCGTCGGCGTGGAGCAGGTAGTGGGTCTCGAGGCTCATCCCCTTGAGGACGGCCACGTCGTGGGCGAGCCTGCCCACGGTCTCGGTGAGCTCGCGCTGGGCCTCGGCCAGGGCGTCTACCCGCTCCTCGGTCCGCCGCTGGGCCTCCGCCAGGGCCTCCACCCGCTCCTCGGTCCTGCGCTGGGCCTCGGCGAGCAGGGCGAGCTGCTCCTCGACCCTGCCCACCCGCTCCTCGGTCCGTCGCTGGGCCTCCGCCAGCGCCTCCACCCGCTCCTCGGTTCTGCGCTGGGCCTCGGCGAGCAGGGCGAGCTGCTCCTCGACCCTGCCCAGGCGCTCCTCGGTCCGCCGCTGGGCCTCGGCCAGGGCCTCGAGGTGCTGGTCCGTGCGCCGCTGCGCCTCGGCGATGGCGCGGATCTCGTCCCGGAGCTCCCGGAGGAAGTGCTCGGCCAGCAGGCGCGCCAGTTCAGCCCTGGCCTCGGTGTGCTCGGCGAGGGCTCGGATGAAGGCCTTGAGGTCGTCCGCCGTGAACGCCATGTCAGCGCACCTGCGAGCAGCTTAGTACCGGCCACCGACATCGGGAACGCGGGGGTCCGGGCGTGCGCGCGTTGAAGCGGTCCCGGCCGCGGCGGTACCGTGCCTGCATGCTGCGCACGCCGCTCTTCGACCGGCACGTCGCCCTGGGGGCCGTCACCACGGAGTTCGGCGGCTGGGAGATGCCGCTCCGCTACCCGGCCGGGACCGTCCAGGAGCACCTCGCCACCAGGAAGGAGGCCGGGCTCTTCGACGTCTCCCACATGGGCCGCCTGCGGATCCGGGGCTCCGGGGCGCTCGCCTTCCTCCAGCACGTCCTCACCAACAACGCCGAGGCCCTCGACGGCCGGCCCATCGGCGCGCAGTACACGATGATCCCCGACGAGGCGGGGGGCGCGGTCGACGACGCCTACCTCTACCGGTTCACGCCCGGCGAGTACCTCCTGGTGGTGAACGCCGCGAACCGGGAGAAGGACCTCGCGCACCTCCGGACCCACCTCGAGCGGTTCGAGGGCGTGGAGCTCGAGGACCTCACGTTCGAGCTCGGGATGCTCGCGCTGCAGGGCCCTCGGGCCCGGGCCATCCTCGAGGGGGTCGCGGAGGGGGGGCGGTTCCCCGAGCCCGTGCGGAACGCGGTCGGGACCATCCGGCTCGCGGGGGCGGAGGTCCGCGTGGGCCGGACCGGCTACACCGGCGAGCCCATCGGCTTCGAGCTGTTCGTCCCGGCCGAGGCCCTGGGGGCGGCCTGGGACCTCCTGGTGGAGCGGGGCGCGACCCCCTGCGGGCTCGGGGCCCGCGACACGCTCCGGCTGGAGGCCGGGCTCCCGCTCTACGGCCACGAGCTCGGCCTCGACCCCGAGGGCCGCGAGATCCCGCTGATGGCGGTGCCGATCGCCCGGTTCGCGGTGAGCTTCTCGCCGCTCAAGGGCGACTTCGTCGGCCGGGCCGCGCTCGAGCGGCAGGCCCGGGCCCTGGAGCGGGTCGCGTACGGGGAGCCCGCCGGCCCCGATCTCCCCCGCCGGATCCGCCCGGTCGCCGTGACCGGCCGGGGGGTCGCCCGCCAGGGCTGCGAGGTCTCGGTCGAGGGCCGCCCGGCGGGCTGGGTGACGAGCGGCACCATGGTGCCCTACTGGGTCTTCGAGGGCGAGGAGGAGACCTCCCGGCCCGGCGAGCGCCACGAGATGCGGGCCATCTGCCTCGCCTACCTCGACAGCGACCTCGAGGACGAGCAGGAGGTCACGATCGACGTCCGGGGCAAGCCGGTCCCCGGGGTGATCGTCCCCTACCACCTCCGCTCGGAGGCCCCGCCCTACGCCCGCCCCATCGTCGTGGGCCTGCGCGAGGAGGAGGAGCGGCCGGCCCCCGCCCGCTTCGAGGAGAAGGTCGCCTGGCTCCTGCGGGCCGCGGCGGAGAACACCCGCTGGCGCCAGCGGGAGTGCATCAACCTGATCCCCTCGGAGATGACGACCTCGCCCCTGGTCCGGCTGCTCCAGGTGATGGACCCCGCGTTCCGCTACGCGGAGCACCGCCGGCTGGAGGCCCTCTACGACCGGGAGGTCTTCTACTACCAGGGGACGCGGTTCATCGCGCGGGTCGAGGAGCTCCTGGCGGAGGAGATGAAGGCGTTCCTCTCCTGCCCCCAGGTCGAGCTCCGCCCGATCAGCGGGCAGATGGCGAACGCCGCGGTGTTCAGCGCGATGGTGGACTGGCTGAACATGGCCGACCGACGCCGGGAGCCCCGGCGGATCCGCTGCGTGATGAACCACCACATCGGCAAGGGCGGCCACCTCTCGGCCCAGCCGATGGGCGCGCTCAAGGACTTCGTGGCCCGCGACCCCCGGACCGAGCGCCCGGCGGTCGTGAACTTCCCGGTGCGCGAGGACGACCCGTTCCGGATCGACGTCCCCGCGGCCCTCGAGCTGGTCGAGGAGCACCGCCCGGAGCTGATCGTGTTCGGCAAGAGCATGGTGCTCTACCGCGAGCCGGTGGAGGAGTTCCGCCGGTTCTGCGACGAGCGGGGGATCGAGGCGGTGCTGATGTACGACATGGCCCACGTGCTCGGGCTGGTCGGCCCGCACTTCCAGGAGCCGTTCGCGGAGGGCGCCGACATCGTCACCGGCTCCACCCACAAGACCTACTACGGCACCCAGCGCGGGGTGATCGCGTCGCGGTTCGAGGAGCACGACGACCGGTTCCCGCTGTGGCGGGCGATCGAGTCGCGGGCGTTCCCCGGCTCGGTCTCCAACCACCACCTGGGCACGCTCCTCGGCCTGCTGCTCGCGGCCTACGAGATGAACGCCTTCCGGGAGGAGTACCAGTCGAAGGTCGTGGCCAACGCGAAGGCCTTCGCCCGGGCCCTCGCCGAGCGGGGGCTCGAGGTCTGCGGCGACCCCGCGATCGGCTACACCGAGACCCACCAGGTGGTGGTCCGGGTCGGCTACGGCCGGGGCGCGGAGATGGCCCGCCGGCTCGAGGTCAACAACATCATCTGCAACTACCAGGCCCTCCCCGGCGAGGAGGGGTTCACCGCCGCCGGGGGGCTCCGGCTCGGGGTCTCGGAGATGACCCGGTTCGGGATGGAGGAGGGGGACTTCGCCGAGGTCGCCGACCTTATCGGGGCCGTGGTCCTGGAGGGGGCGGACGTCCAGGGGAAGGTGAAGGCGCTCCGCGAGCGGTTCCTCGAGCCCCGCTTCTGCTTCGA
>DATMBJ010000183.1:0-1249 GCA_035559315.1 Actinomycetota bacterium | reverse complement strand
GCCGATCGGATCGCCTGGTTGGCCGGCCTGAGTAACGACCTCCCCAGCTTCCTCGACCAGGCCCAGGAGGCGATCGGGGCGGTGGTCCCTTGCATGAACTCTCCCTACTGGTTCACCCTCGACCCGGCCTCGATCCTCATCACGAGCATCTACGGGCGCGGCTGCGAGGCTCCCATCGACGTGATGCTGCAGGTCGAGTACCTGGCGGGTGACGACCACGCGAACCGGTGCTCCGCCGTCGCCGCCAACCCGGCCGGGGTGCAGACCCTGCACGAGGCCACCGGCGGCGACCCGAGCCGCAGTCGCATCTACCGGGAGATCATGCGACCCATGGGGATCGAGCAGGAGGCCGTGGTCGCGCTCCGCACCGCTTCGGGTGAGAACTGGGGGGTGCTGAGCCTGGTCCGCGGGGCGGGCCAGGCCGGGTTCGAGCGCGATGAGCTTCGCTTCCTGCGAGCGGTGGCCCCCCACCTCGGCCAGGGGATCCGCCGCGGTCTGCTGGTCGGGGAGGCCACCGACCCCCAGTGGCCCGACTCGCCGGGCTTGGTGGTCGTGGACTCCGATCTGCAGGAGGAGTCCCGGAGCCCCGGGGTGGAGCGCTGGCTGGCGGAGCTGCCCGGTGGGTGGGAGGACCGGGGACCTCTCCCTCCCGCGGTCCTGTCGGTCGCCGCCCAGGCCCTGCGCACGGCCGAGGGGGACGGGCCGCCCGGGGAGGTCGCCATGGCTCGGGTCCTGTCCCGCAGCGGCCGCTGGATCGTCCTCCACGGGGCGGCCCTGGCGGGGACCGGTGCGGTGAGGGCGGCGGTGATCGTGGAGCCCGCCGGCCCGGCCCGGATCGTGCCGCTGCTCATGGCGGTGTACGGGCTGACCGAGCGCGAGCAGGACGTGACCCGCCTGGTGCTGCAGGGGGACTCCACGACCCAGATCGCCCGGTCCCTCTACGTCTCCCCCCACACCGTGCAGCAGCACCTGAAGAGCATCTTCGAGAAGACCGGGGTCCGCAGCCGCCGGGAGCTCGTGGGCAAGGTGTTCTTCAGCCACTACGAGCCCCGGGTGCGCGACAACGACTCCCGAGCCCGAGCCGGGAAGCCCCTGCGAGGGGGGCCCTTCCCCCTGCAGGACCCACCGGAGGAACCGTAGTGGGGTCCGCACCGGAGTTCCGCTGGGCGACGCCCCTCGGGGCGAGCGTCGTGCTGTTCCTCCTGATCGGCGCCCTGTGGCTGTTCGTGGGCGCCCTCTCGGTCCCGCT
>DATMBJ010000182.1:0-7575 GCA_035559315.1 Actinomycetota bacterium | reverse complement strand
ACCCGTTCGTGGACGTCCACGGTGCGCGCCAACGACGTCAGCCGGCGCACGTCGTGAGCGGCGACCGGGTTGACCACGATGCCGATCGCAGCCACCGATCACCTCCGGGCCAGGTCGGATGTTACGCCTCCCCGTGTTCCCCTGGGAACCCGTGGGGCTCGGGCCGGCCGCGGCATCCTATCCCCCCCACGCCTCGAGGAGCGCGGGGAGGTCGGCGATCGAGTCGATCACCGCGTCGGGCTCCCCCGCGGCCCGCTCGAGGTCCGAGGGGCGGAACTTCCCGGTCCGGACCAGGATCCCCGCCAGGCCCGCGGCCCGGGCCGCGAGCACGTCGTTCGCGACGTCGTCTCCGACCATCGCGGCCCGCTCGGCCGGTGCCCCGAGCTCGGCGAGCGCCGCCCGGAAGAACGCGGGGGAGGGCTTGCCGCAGACCGCGGCCTCGACCCCCGTGGCCTCTTCCAGGGCCCGGACGAAGGCGCCGCCGTCGAGGTGGAGCCCGTCGGCTGCCCGCCAGTACAGGCTCCGGTGCATCGCGACCAGCGGGGCGCCGCCGGCCACGAGGCGGAAGGCGTGGTCCAGGGCCGGGTAGGAGAACCCCTCGTTCGCCCCGCCCACCACGACCACGTCGGCCTCCGCGCCGACCCCCGCGAGCTCCACCGGCCCGAGGTCGGGGACGGACTCCTGGTCGGAGAGGAGGAACACGCGGGCCCCGGGGTGGCGCTCGGCGAGGTAGGCCCCCGTCGCCACCACGGTCGTGACCACCTCCCCCGGCTCGACGGGCATCCCGAGGGCGGTGAGCCGCCGGGCGATGCCGGCCCGGCTCTCGCTGCTCGTGTTGGTCACCAGGCGGAACGGGACCCCGCGGCGGCGGAGCTCGGCCAGGGCCTCCGGCGCCCCCGGGACGGGCTCCCACGAGACGACCAGGACGCCGTCCACGTCGAGCAGGAGGGCTTCGACGGCTCGCACGGCCCCATCATGCGGCCCGCGGGCCCGGGGCTTCCACGGAGGCCCCCGGCCGCCCCCGGAGCCAGGCCTGGTAGGGCGCGATGTAGCGGAAGCGCGCGGGCAGAGCCGGCCGCACCAGCCGGAGCGAGCGGAGCGACGCGCGGAGCGCGACCTCCCGCGCCCGCGACCACCGGACGCCGTAGGTCTCCCGGAGCGGCGGCGGGAGCGTCCCGAACGCCCACCACGCCACGGCCGGGAGCACCGGCCGCCACTCCGCCTCGCGCGGAGGGTCCCGGAACAGCTCGGCCACCCTCCGGGCCGCGTCGGTCACCCGGAGGATCCCGCTCCGGACCACGTCGTCGATGTAGGCCCGGAGCTCCCGCACGGTGGGCGGGATCCGCTCCCTGGGGAGCAGGAGGAGCTCGGCCACGAGCATCTGCTCCTCGTGGAACCGCTGCCGACCGGCGTCGTCGAGCTCGCCCACGGTGAGCTCCTCGTAGAGCAAGGCCGAGTCGACCAGCGCGGCGTGCACCCAGAGGAGCAGGTCGGGGTCGAGGGCGTCGTAGGGGAGGCCGGTCACGCGGTCGACGCCCCGCACCCGGCGGTGCGCCTCGTTGATCCGTTCCGCCGCGGCCAGCGCCTCCTCGCGGGACCCGAACGTCACGGCGTAGGTGAGCATCAGCGTGCGCTGCAGGCGCTTCCAGGGGTTCCGCTCGTAGAAGCCGGTGTCGCGGGCCCCGGCGATCACCAGGGGGTGCGCGGCGTGCATGAGGAGCGCCCGGGCTCCGCCGAACAGCACCGTGACCTCGCGGTGGACCCGCCACGAGACGCTCCCCGGCCCGAAGAACCCCGGATCGCGCACACCGGAACTCTACCGGCGCGTATCATCTGCGCATCGGCGGCGCGAGATCGATCCGGAAGCGCCTCACGGCGGCGATCATCGCGGGCGCGTTCATCCCGCTCTCGGTCCCGGCGAGCGGCTGGGAGGGTTCGGCTCCGTCCGGGTCGGCGCAGGGCGACGGGACGACCACGGTGACGATCATCGACGTCGCGTTCCGCCCCCGACTCATCGACGTGAGGCCCGGCACCCGGGTCCGGTGGGTCAACCGGGGGAACCGCGCCCACACCGTGACGTCGACGACGGGGAGATGGGGATCCGGCGTCCTGGAACCAGGTGCATCCTACGCTCGCGTCTTCAGGCGATCAGGCGAGTTCCGCTACCGCTGCCGACTTCATCCCTCTATGAAGGGCTGGATCATCGTCGGAGGCACTCCGCCCAGGAGATCGGCCAACCGCCGCGCGTGGGCGGCCTGAAGGGCCACCTCAACGGCCTCGGTCTCGAGCTCGCCGAAGACCCCCAGGAGGCCTGGACGGTTCGCCACGCCGCGGCTCCCGGGAAGGCGGCCGAAAGGACCGGCGGCAGCTATCGGCTTCGACGCAGCCGGCCTACAGCGATCGGCGCTTGACAGGGCCGCCCGCCCCCCACAGGATCCCCGAGCAAAGCCAGGCACGAGACCTGCCGGGGGGTGCCTATATCCTCCGGTGTCGCCGTGCCGCCGCGGGCGAGCGGGGCGGACCGGGGGCCCTCGGGAGGATAGGGAGGCTTCGCGCGGTCTCCCGGGAAGGAGCCTCGATGGGCAGGACGGGTGTCCGGAGCCGCATCCGCCGGGTTCTCACGATCCCTCTTGTCGCCCTCGCGCTCGCCGCACTCACCGGGGTGCCCGCAGGGACGGTGGCGGGCGCCGCTTCCCCCCGGGACCACCTCAGCCAGCTCGCCGAGGTGGCGCGGGGGATCAGGGATAAGCTTCGCTTGGAGGACGTCCTCCGAGCGCTGTCCGCGGGTGGACAGCAGGTCGTCGCCCTGGCGGACACGGTGGACGAGATCCAGACGGCGTTGGCCCGAGGCGCCCCGGCCAAAGCCCAGGGGCCGAAGTCCCTCCCCCACGGCGCCGGGAGCGACGCCTTCGCTGCGGAGGACTTCGTGACCCGCCTCTCGGGCATGACCCAGAGCGAGGTGAGCGCGGGCTGGTGCGGGCGGAACGCCGTCCTCGGCTTCAATGATACCGGCAGCTTCGTCGCCACGCTCTTCCTCGGCGTCAGCCCGAGCGGCAGCTTGAGCTTCAACGGATGGTCGCGCTCGACCGACGCGGGCGGGTCGTACACGGACATGGGGGCCCTGGTGGCCGATCCCCTCCCGCCGGGCGTCCTCTTCCGAGACCTCTTCGGCGACCCGGTCGTCGGCTGCACCAGCCCGGCCGACTTCTCCTACGCGTCCCTCGCGATCGACACGGGACCGGACTTCAGCTTCTTCGAGAGCGGGATCTCCGTCTCGCGCTCCGCGGACGGCGGCGCGACCTGGGGCCCCGCGGTGATGGCCGTCGCCAAGGATGCCAACCTCCACTTCCTGGACAAACCCTGGCTGGCGGTGGAACCGGGGCCGACCACCTCCCCAGACGACGACATCTTGCACGTCACCTACACGGACTTCGACTTCTCCGGGTTCGAGGGGGCCGGACCCTGCCCGGACGACGTGCGCACCGCCATCGAGTACGTGCGATCGAGCGATGGCGGAGTCACCTGGAGCTCACCCGTGGTGATCGAGGAGGTGTGCGGCGGGCCGACCGGGGCCTTCCTCCAGGGCTCGCAGGTCGAGCCGGGACTGGGCAACGACGTCTACGTCGCATGGGAACACTACGAGAGCTTCGAAGCCGGGCGGGACATCAGGGTCGCGCGGTCCACGGACGGGGGACTCACCTTCGGGGGAGCGGTCGTCGCGACCGAGGTGACGCCGATCGGGGACAGCTTCGTCGTCCAAGGCGCCTTCCGGACCTTCCTGGATCTGCAGGGGCTGGCCGTGGACCGCACCCCGGGGCCGCGGAGCGGGGCGGTGTACATCTCCTGGCACGACGGCCGGAACCGGATGAAGGACGACCCCTTCGGCTTCTGCGACGGCCGCCCGATCTACTGCTTCGGTGACATCCTCTTCGCCCGTTCGCTGGACGGCGGCGCCACCTGGTCCGACCCGGTCCGCGTGAACGACGATGCCATCGCCCTCGGCGTCGACCAGTTCCAGCCGGCTCTCGATGTCGACCGTTCGGGGACGGTCTGGATCGCCTACTACGATCGGCGTCGGGACCCCCGGAACTTCCTGATCGACGTCTTCGTCGCACGGTCCACGAACGGCGGGGCGAGGTGGTCGAACACCCGCGCCTCGGTCACCAGCTTCGCCCCCGTGACGGGGTGGCAGGATCTGGTCGTGAATCCCTTCTACATGGGCGACTACATAGCCGTGGCGGCGGATGGCACCGGCTCGTCGCCCGGCGTCATCGTCGCGTGGGGGGACAACTCGCTCGGGGACGCGAACGTCATGCAGCGACGCTTCTGAGACGGGACGACCATCGCGAAGGGGGCGGCGGAGGTGACCCGACGGGACGGACGAAGGATGGCCCTGGTTCCGTTGATGGCCCTGGCGGCGGTGGCGTTGCGGTCGACGCCGGCCCTCGCCGACCCGCCGCCGAACGACGACTTCGACGCCGCGACGGTCGTCGCGGCGGTCCCCTTCTCCGACAGCCTGGACACCTCTGAGGCGACCACCGCTCCCGACGACCCGGACTGCGCCGGCAACGGCCACACCGTGTGGTACGCGTTCACCCCCGCCTCCGACCTGACGATCACGGCCAACACTTTCGGGAGCGACTACGACACCACGCTCTCGGCCTACACGGGGACCCGGGGCGCGCTGGATCAGGTCGCCTGCAACGACGACTTCATCGGCCTCCAGTCCAAGATCACGTTCTTCGCGACGGCCGGCGTCACCTACTTCTTCATGGCGGGGAGCTTCTTCGACTCCCCCGGCGGCCACCTCGAGCTCGCGATCCGTGAGCTCGCCTCGGCCCCCAACGACGACTTCGATGACGCCACGGTCATCACGGTGCTCCCGTTCACCGACGACGCCAGCACCGTCGAGGCCACCACCGCGTCCGACGATCCCGACTGCTTCGGCAACGGCCACTCCGTCTGGTACGCGATCACGCCGGCCTCGAACACGACCTTGCGATTCGACGCTCGGGGGAGCGACTACGACACGACGTTGTCCGCGTACACCGGGAGCCGAGGGGCACTGACCCAGGTGGCATGCCTCCATGGGTCCCGGCTCAGCTTCGCCGCTACGGCGGGGGTGACCTACTTCGTGATGGTGGCGAGCTTCGAGGATGCCCCAGGCGGGGAGCTCGTGCTCAACGTGCGGGAGATCCCGCCACCGATGGTCCTCGGCGTCTCGATCGACCCGGAAGGGACCGTCTCGCGATCGGGGCTCGCGACGATCCACGGGACCGTAACGTGCTCGCGCGACGCCCCGGGGATCTTCATGACCGGAACGCTCACCCAACGGATCGGCAAGCGCGTCGCCACCGGCTCTTTCAACCTGTTCGTCGACTGCACGGAGGGCGTCGGGGCCTGGGAGGCATCGGTCGTCGGCGAGACGGGGACCTACAGGCGGGGGGATGCCCGCGCGAGGGTCGGCCTGAACTTCTTCGACCCGGACCGGGAGGAAGTCGTAACCGCCGGGACCTCCCGGTTGGTCCGGCTCTCATAGGCCGACGGCCGTCGTTCTCCGGCGCTCGTGCGCCCCCTGGCGGCCATCAGGAGCCTAAGCCCGAGCGGGATCCGCTCGTCCTGCGCATGAGGGTCCGCGACCGAGGTCTTGACGCGGGGCCGCCTCCGGCGGCAGCATCGGCTCCCCACGAGGGAGCCGGGGATCCCGATGTTCGTGATCGCGCTCATCATCGTCGCCTCCGTCCTCGCCGGAGGGATGGCGGGGGGCCGCCTGGCCGGCCTGGCGGAGATCCGCCCGCGGTGGTGGGGGCTCGCCTTCGCCGGGCTCGCGATGCAGTCCGCGCCCCTCCCCGAGCTCCCGGGACGGACCGGCGAGGTGGCCGCCGCGGGCCTGGTCGTCGGCTCGTACGCGCTCCTGATCGCGTTCGTGTTCCTGAACGCCCAACTGGCGGGCGCGCCGCTCCTCGTGGCCGGGCTCGCGCTGAACCTCGCGGTGATCGCGGCGAACGGGGGCATGCCGGTGAGCGAGGAGGCGCTCCTGGCCTCCGGGCAGCCCCAGGCGGTCGCCGTCCTCCGCGCTCGCCCCGACGCCAAGCACCACCTGATGGCGCCCGAGGACCTCCTCGTCCCACTGGCCGACGTGATCGCCGTACCGCCGCCGCTCGGGGTCGTCGTGAGCGTCGGGGACCTCGCGATCTACGCTGGGGTGGCCTGGTTCGTGGTGTCGGCTATGCGCGCGTCGACCGCGGAGGCGGCTCCCGCGCCGGCCCGCCGACGTGGGTACCACGGGAAGCACCGGCCTCGCCGAACGCGCCCGGACGCCCGTCCGCTCCCGCTCCCTGGGACCGCATGGCCGCCTCCCGCAGCAGCGCGGTGGGGAACCGGACGGTGACGGTCGTCCCCTCCCCGGGGGCGCTCCGGATCTCGAACGTGCCCCCACCGACCTGGGCCCGCTCCCGCATCATCGCCAGCCCGAAGTGACCCTCAGGCGGCGGCGCCTCGGGGTCGAAGCCCTTGCCGTCGTCGCGGATGACCAGCTCCACGGCGTCCTCGGCCCCGTGGACCACGACCCACACGTTCGACGCCTCGGCGTGCTTGAGCGCGTTCATCACGCCCTCGCGGGCGATGTGGTACACGAGCAGCGCGATCGGCGGCGGCAGCTCGACCTCCGAGATGTCGGTGTGGAACCGGACGTCCGAGTCCGCCGCCACTTCGGCGATGAACCCGTGGATGGCCTCGGCCAGCCCCGCGGGTCCCAAGGGCGACCGGTGGAGGTCCCGGATGAGGGCGCGGATCTTGTCCGAGGTCTGCTGCTTGGTGTCCTTGATCTGGTCGAGGACGTTCGCCGCCTCCTCCAGCTTCCCTGCGGCGAGGTGCCGCCGGGCCACGTCCACCTGGATGGAGAGCCGGAACAGGAGCTGCGCCAGGTCGTCGTGGAGGTACCCGGCGATCTGGAGCCGCTCGTCCTGCCGCTCCTCCGCCATCCGGACCGAGAGGGCCTGGAGGACCTGCTCCCGCTCCTGGAGCTCCTTGTGCGCCTCCTCGAGCGCGCGGCTCCGGAAGAACATCTGCCGGGCGAACATGAGCGGGAGCAGGAACGCCGGGACGGACCAGAAGCCCATGGCGAGGAAGAACTTGGCCATCACCAGGCCGAGGAGCGCCAGGGCCAGGTAGCTGATCAGGAATTCCGGCAGGCTCCCGATCCGGAACTCCCGCACGACCTTCGCGATCCTGGTCCGGTACTTGAGGCTGGCCCAGATGCCCACGAGCGTTACGTTGACTGCGTAGTCCGCTACGGTCGCCAACGTCGCCGCTGCCAGCAGGCGCAGGGTCGACGAGGCGTGCAGGTCCGCGAGCCCGTGGAACACGAGGCTCGCAGCCAGGACCGCTAGCGCAACCTGCGACCGGTTGAACAGGGCCAGGAGGACGTCGGCGTCCCGCCGAAGCTCCCGAGGGTCGAACGAACCGACGAACGCGACCAGCGCTCCAGCGAGCGGTGGATAGAGGAAGGCCACCACCATCAGGAGGGGGAACCCCAAGCTGACCTGGAGGCCACGCCAGCCCGGCACCGGCCAG
>DATMBJ010000181.1:0-16378 GCA_035559315.1 Actinomycetota bacterium | reverse complement strand
CGGCGGCGGCCGGCGCCCGCGCCGGCCGCCGCCGCGGGCCCCACGGCCGGGCGCTGGACCTCCCCCGCGTGGATGCGGGGGCGGGCCGCCACGTACCCGGCGGCGGCGGGAGCCAAGAGGACCAGCAGCCGGCTGAGCGGGAGGACGGTCCCCACGAGGTCGAGGCCGGCGAACTTCTCGAGCATGCCGACCATCGCGAGGTAGATCAGGACCACGCCGCCGATCGCCCCGCTCCGCACGGCCCGCCGGACGAGGAACGACGCCGGCATCACACCTTCTCCCGCTCCCCGGTCCCGAGGATCCCGCCCGGCCGGAAGATCAGCACGAGGATCAGGACCAGGAACGCCACCACGTCCTTGAGCTGGAAGGGCGACGGCACGTGGGCCCCCGCCAGGAGGAGCGGCGGCCCCAGGGCCTCGGCGACCCCGATCAGGATCCCGCCCAGGGCGGCGCCGCCGATGCTCCCGATCCCGCCGAGCACGGCCGCCGTGAACGCCTTGATCCCCGGGAAGAACCCCATGAACCAGTGGACGTGCTCGAACACCAGCGCGAACAGCACCCCGGCGATCCCCGCGAACGCGCCGCCCACCGCGAACGTGGTGACGATCACCCGGTCCACGTCGATCCCCATCAGGCTCGCGATCTCCTTGTCCTCCGCCACCGCCCGCATCGACTTCCCGGTCTTGGTGCGGGCCACGAACCACGTGAGGAACGCCAGGGAGGCCGCCACGACGATCAGGACCACGACCTGGGTGCGGAGGATCGGGATCCCGAGCGGGTGCCACTTCCCCCGCAGGAAGTCGAAGCGCGGGTAGCCGCGGAGCTGCTGGCCGAAGAGCCCCCGGAACGTGTACTGGAGGAAGAACGAGGCCCCGATCGCGGTGATCAGCGGGACCAGGCGCGGGGCGTTCCGGAGCGGCCGGTAGGCGACCCGCTCGAGCAGCACGGCCACGAGCGTGGAGCCCGCCATCGCGGTGAGCAGGATGAGGACCAGGGCCACCGCCGGCTCCCGGTTCAGGAAGCCGCCCCGGCTCATCGCGTCGGCGAAGAAGAACGAGGTATAGGCCCCCGCCATGAACACCTCGCCGTGGGCGAAGTTGATCATCCGGAGGATCCCGTACACGAGGCTGTAGCCCAGCGCGATCAGCGCGTACACCGCGCCCTGCGCGATCCCCAGCACGACGAAGTCCCGCCACTGGGCCGGCGTGTAGCGCTCGGCCGCCGGGAGCGTGAGGGTCTTCCACGAGCCGAGCCCGACGCCCACCGCGATCAGGACGAAGAGCGACCACTGCACGGCCTTCCGCAGCGGGAACCGTTCGACGAACACCTGGGCGCGGCTCGGCGCCGCCACCGCCCGGGCCTGGTTCAGCTTCGCCACCTCGCTCCCCGTCCCTCGAGGTACACGCATATCACACGCGGAGCCGTGGGTGGGCGGTTCCCCCGCTCACCCACGGCTCCCGCGTGCGTCCGGATCCCCCTCCCCCCGGAGGCTACCCGCCGAGCTCCGCCTCGGCCTCCTGGAGCGAGAGCGTCTCGGTGTAGATCGGCTTCGCGTTGGGGTTCCCGCCCTCGACCGGCCAGTCCGGCGCGACGAAGATCCCGATGGGGACGGTCGCCGCGCAGTCCCCGAGCGGGGTGCAGGTGATCTCCCCGGTGATCCCCTGGTAGCCGCTGGTCGCGAAGATGGCCTCGCGCAGCGCGTCCCGCGGGATCCGGAGCGACCCGTCCTCCCCCTCGATCGCGACCTTCTTGATCGCCTCGGCCAGGATGTTGAACGCGTCGAACGCGTGGGCGTGGAACACCGAGGTCGGGTCCTCCCCGAACTGCTCCTTGTACGCCGGGAGGAACTCGTCCCTGTAGAACGCGCCCTGCTGGAGCGCCGAAAGGTCCGGCGACGACGCGTACACGCCCTCCGCGGCGTCCCCGGCGATCTCCAGGAAGTCCGAGGCCAGGCAGCCGTCGGAGCCGATCAGCGCGGTGTCCTCGAGCCCGGGGACCCCCGCCGCCTGCTGCGCGATCAGCGCGCAGGCCGGGTTGAAGTCGGGGAAGTAGAGCACGTCGGGCTCGTCCCGACCGATCGACGTCAGCAGGGACTTGAACTCGGTGTCCGTGCTCTGGATCGCCTCCACGGCCGTGATCTCTCCGCCGCCGATCTCGAAGGCCTGCCGGGCCACGGCGGCCAGCGCGTCGGCGTAGGGGCTCTCGTCGTTGATCGTGGCCATCGTCTTCGCGCCCAGCTCCCGCAGCGCGAAGTGCGCCACGATCACCCCCTGGATCTTGTCGTTGTGGGCGGTCCGCAGGTAGAAGGGCTGGTGCGCCTCCTCCGACGTGAGGTTGGGGTTCGTGTTCGACGGCGAGATCAAGAGGATCCCCTTGTCGGACAGGATCGTGTCGGCGACGCCGAGCGCCGCGCTCGAGCACGAGGTGCCGATCACCGCGACGATCTTCGGGTCGGCCGCCAGGCGCGTGGCGCCGGCCTGGCCGCCCTCCGCCGAGCAGCCGTCGTCCTCCTTCACGACCTCGATGTCGTGGCCGAGGAGCTGCGCCCCGGTGCCGTCGAAGCTCCCGTCGAGGTAGTCGATCGCGAGCTCGACGCCCCGGTTGCTGTCGACCCCGAGCGAGGCCACGTCGCCCGAGATCGCGAGCAGCGTGCCGAGCTTGATCGGCTCGTCCGGGCCGTACTCGACGCAGCCGAACGGGTCGGCCGCGCACGGGTCCTCAGCGGCCGGCGGAGCCGCCTCCTCCCTCGCGCAGGCCGCCGCGACCAGGAACAACGCGCCCAGCAAGGCGACGCGTGCGAACCATCTCGATCCCCTCATCGCCCCCTCCTCCATCCGGCTACCGGTGGGAGGCTCCGACCGGCCGACCCGACCCCGCGTCCCGGCCACCGCTGGGTGCCCCCGGGTCCCGGGTCGCCGCCGGGTCGCCCCCCTCTCCGCCCGCGTACTTACCACGAACGGGCGCTCCAGGCCAAACGGGATCCTCGGGTCGTCGGCCCCTCCCCACCGTTCCTACGTATCGGACAGCCGCGCCGGTTTCGACACGCCGGTCGGTCCACCCGCGGCTCCCGGCGCGGGTTCAGGCCGCCGGCGCCTCGCGGGGCACGGCCTCCCGGAAGGCCGCCGCGAGCCGCCGCGCCCCGTCGGGGTCGCCCTCGAGGAGGAGCCGCACCAGGGCGCTCCCCACGACCACCCCGTCGGCGAAGCGGCAGGCCCCCGCGGCCTGCGCCGGCGTCGTGATCCCCACCCCGACCAGGAGCGGGAGGTCGGTGAGCGGCCGGAGGGCCCGCACCACCTCCTCCGCGGTCCCGGCCAGCTCGTCGCGGGCCCCGGTGACCCCGTAGGTCGAGACGCAGTACACGAAGCCTCGGGAGGCGGCGGCCACCCGCCGGAGGCGCTCCGGGGTGGAGCCGGGGGCCGCGAGGAAGACGGGGGCGACCTCCGCCTCCGCGCACGCGGCGACCCACTCCTCGGCCTCGTCCACCGGCAGGTCCGGCACGATCACCCCGCTGACCCCGGCGGCCCGGGCCGCCACCAGGAACGGGCCGAGCCCCCGCCGCAGGACGGGGTTCAGGTAGGTCATCGCGACCACGGGGATCCCGAGGCCGGCCTCGGCGACCAGGGCCAGCACCTCGGCCGGCGTCGTGCCCGCTTCGAGGGCCCGCCGGGACGCCTCCTGGATCACCGGCCCGTCCATGACGGGGTCGGAGAACGGGATCCCCACCTCGAGCGCATCGGCGCCCGCCGCCTCGAGCGCGCGCAGCAGATCCGCGTCGACCCCGGGGGCGCCGCCGGTCACGTAGGGGACGAACGCCCTCCCCCCCGCCTCTCGGCGGGCCCGCAGCGCGGCCTCGAGCCCCACGCCCACCCGCTCCGCGGCCCCCCTCACCGGACCCCGGGGACCGGCCCGCTCGCTCGCCGGACCGTCTCCAGGTCCTTGTCCCCCCGCCCGGACAGGCAGACCGCCACCAGGGACCCCTCTGGCAGGGGCCGCCGGAGGAGCCACCCGATCGCGTGCGCGGGCTCCAGCGCGGGCAGTATCCCCTCCGCTTCGGCGAGGGCCCGGAACCCCGCCAGGGCCTCGGCATCGGTCGCGGCCACGTACTCCGCGAGGCCCGCGTCGCGGAGGTACGCGTGCTCGGGCCCCACCCCCGGGTAGTCGAGCCCGGCGGAGATCGAGTGGGTCGGCGCCACCTGCCCATCGGTGTCCTGGAGCAGGTAGGAGAGGGCGCCGTGCAGGACCCCCGGCTGGCCCAGGGAGAGCGAGGCGCAGTGCCGGCCGAGTTCGGTCCCGGTGCCCCCCGCCTCCACGCCGACCAGACGCACGCCCGGGAGGCCCACGAACGCCGAGAACATCCCGATCGCGTTGCTCCCCCCGCCCACGCAGGCCACGACGACGTCGGGGTCCCGCCCCTCCGCCCGGCGGAGCTGCTCTCGGGCCTCGTCCCCGATCACGCGCTGGAGGTCCCGGACGAGCGCGGGGAACGGGTGGGGACCCACGACCGACCCGAGCACGTAGTGGGTGTCGCGGACCGACGCCGCCCAATCCCGGAGGGCCTCGTTGATGGCCTCCTTGAGCGTCCGGGAGCCGGCCCGGACCGGCACGACCTCGGCCCCCAGCAGCTCCATCCGGGCCACGTTCACCGCCTGGCGGCGGGTGTCCTCCTCGCCCATGTACACGACGCACGGCAGGCCCAGGAGCGCGCAGGCCGTGGCCGTCGCCACCCCGTGCTGGCCGGCGCCGGTCTCCGCGATGATCCGCCGCTTGCCGAGCCGCCGGGCCAGGAGGACCTGCCCCACCGTGTTGTTGATCTTGTGGGCGCCGGTGTGGGCCAGGTCCTCGCGTTTGAGGTAGACCCGGTAGCCGAGCCGTTCCGAGAGCCGGGCGGCGTAGGTGAGCGGGGTCGGCCGGCCCACATAGGTCCGCAGGAGATCGTCGAGCTCGCCCCGGAACGCCGGCTCGTCCCGGAGCTCCGCCCAGGCCGCCGCCAGCTCCTCCAGGGCCGGGACCAGGACCTCGGGGACGTACCGGCCGCCGTAGCGGCCGAAGCGTCCCCGGGCGTCGGGGAGCACGGGCGCCCGCGTCACGCCGCCCCCCGGAGCGCGCGGATCAGCGCCGCGGGGTCCTCGGCCCGCATCAGCGCCTCCCCCACGAGGAGGGCCCGGGCGCCGGCCGCCGCGGCCCGCGCGGCCTGCTCGGGTCGGGAGATCCCGCTCTCCAGGACCGCGATCCGGTCCCCGGGCACCCGCGCCAGGAGGCGCATCGCGCGCTCCCCGTCCACCTCCAGGGTCTCGAGGTCCCGGGCGTTCACCCCCACCACCTCCGCGCCGGTGGCGAGCGCCCGTTCCAGGTCCTCCTCGGCGTGGGCCTCGAGGAGCACGCCGAGGCCGAGGTCCCGCGCGAGCGCCAGGAGCGCCGAGAGCTCGTCGTCGGCGAGGGCGGCGGCGATCAGCAGGACCGCGTCGGCCCCCGCGGCGCGGGACTCGATCAGCTGGGACGGGTGCACGAGGAAGTCCTTGCGGAGCACCGGGAGCGACGCCGCCCACCGGGCCGCGCGGAGGTCGGCGAGCGAACCGCCGAAGTGCCGGGGCTCGGTGAGCACGGAGAGGGCGGCGGCCCCGCCCGCCTCGTACGCGCGGGCCCGTTCGGCGGGGTCGCGCTCGGCGATGGGGCCGGCGGACGGCGACGCCCGCTTGACCTCCGCGATCACCGCAGGGACCGGGGCGCGGCGGAGGGCGCCGACGAAGTCCCGGGGGGGCGGCGACGAGCGGGCCCGGGCCAGGAGCGAGCCGTCGTCGAGGGGCCGCCGCTCGAGCTCGCGGCGGACGCCCTCGACGACCTCGGAGAGGAACCCCATCCGGCCGGCCAGTCTAGCCGCGGCTCAGGCCAGCTCGGCCAGGGCCGCCCGCAGGTCGAGGACCCCGTCGAGCGCCGCCCGGCCCACGACCGCCCCCTCCACGCCCGGGACCCTGGCCAGGGCCCGGAGGTGCTCGACGGCGGCGATCCCGCCGGCCGCGAGCACCGGGCGGCCCACGCCCTCCGCCACGGCCCGGACCGCCCCGAGCTCCGGGCCGCCGAGACCCCCGACCCGCCCGACGGCCGTCACCAGGACCCTCGCGGCCCCGGCCGCGCGGACGGCCGCGACCGCCTCGGCGAGCGACAGCTCGGCGCCCCGCCCCCGCGGACGGACCGCGCCGTCTTCGACCTCGAGGCCCACCACGAGCGCCTCGCCGAACCGCTCGACGGCCCTGGCCACCCCGCCCTGGTCCGCGAAGGCCGCACTCGCCAGCACCACCCGCGCCGCCCCCGCCTCCAGGAACGCCTCGAGGTGGACCGGCTCCACGATGCCTCCGCTCGCCTGGACCCTGAGCGGGAGCCGGGCCAGGCGGCGAACGAGCCCCAGGTTCGCCGGCTCCCCCGATCGTGCGAGATCGAGGTCCACGACGTGGAGCCACCGGGCCCCGGCCGCGGCGAACGCCTCGGCCGCGGCGACCGGGTCGCCGCCGAAGGCCTCGATGGGCACCGCGCCCCCGGCCCCGGGCCTGGCCAGACGCCCCGCGGCCACGTCCAGCGCGGGGAGGACCTCGAAGCTCACCGCCGCCTCGACCGCCGCGCCGGCCACCGCCTCGGGGCCCACCCCGATGCGCCCGCCCGCGGCCCCCGGGGACGGCCCGGGGCTACGGCAGCACGAGCCACGGGGCCTTCGCCTCCTCGGATCCCCGGCTCACGAGCCGGTCGGCCTGGCTGAGCCCGAGGTCGGCCGCCTGGCCCACAGGACCTCCCGCCACGGCTCCTGCGGACCGGTGAGCCCGTCGAACCCCAGCCCGCGGGCGAAGCGGTCGCCGGTCGTCCCACACCAACAACGTTACCGGCGGGCGGGGCCGGCGGGTCGCCCAGCCGAGGAGGCTCCCGGCCTCCCCTCGCCCGCCGCGGGTCGCTCTGGAGGCTCGTGCCGTTCCGCCGCGATCAGCGGGAGGGCGCCGGCCGGGGCTCGTCCTCGAGCCGCACGGCCTCGGGCCCGAGGAGGAGCCGGAGCTCGGAGAGCAGCCCCGCGCTGGGCTCCACCCGGACCGCCCCCACGGTGAGCGGGGTGACGCCCTGCGACGAGACGAACCGGACCCGCACCGGGGTCTCCCCCGGCCACGCTTCGAGCAGCGCCCGGAGCTTGGCCATCGCCCCGTTCGTGCACTGGGCCGGGGAGAGGTCGACGACCAGCGCCTTCCGCCGCCCCGGCGCGGGGGCCGCCGCCCCGAGCTCGGGCTCCCGGATCTCGACCGCCCGGAGCTGGAGCTCCCGCCCGCGGAGGTCGATCCGGCCCTTCACCAGCACGACGCGGTCGGTGACCACGAGCTCCGGGACCTGCTCGTAGACGCTCGGGAACGCCACCACGTCCACCCCCCCGGCCAGGTCCTCCAGCCGGAACAGCGCGTACGGCTCGCCCTTCCGCGTGTACCGGCGGGCCACCGCGCCCACGATGCCCCCCACGGTCACGAGGTCGCCGTCGCCCAGGGACGCGAGGTCCGAGATCTCCATGTCGGTCTGCGCCGCCAGCGCCTCCCGGACCGAGAGGAGGGGGTGGTCCGTGACGAACTGCCCGAGCATCTCCTTCTCGAGGCGCAGGAGCGTCTCGCGGTCGAACTCCTCCCCCTCGAGGGCCGCCGCGTCGACGTCGGCGGCGGGCCCGGCCTCCGCCCCGAACAGCGAGAACTGCCCGGCCGCCTCCGCCTTCCGCTCCGCGAGGATCGGCCCCGACACCCGCTCGTGGCCCTCGAGCAGCGCCCGCCGCGCGTGGCCGAGCGAGTCGAACGCGCCCGCCAGGATCAGGCTCTCGAGGACCTTCTTGGTGAGGACCCCGGGATCCACCCGCCGGCAGAAGTCGGCGAACGAGGCGAACCGCCCCCCCTCGGCCCGGGCCCGGAGGATCGCGGCCACCGCGGCGTCCCCCACGTTCCGGATCGCCGAGAGCCCGTAGCGGATCGCGGGCCGGCCGTCGGGGGCGGGGGCGAAGTCGAACTCGGACTCGTTCACGTCGGGCGGCAGGACCTCGAGACCCATCAGCCGGCAGGCGTTCAGGTAGTAGGGCTTCTTGTCCTTGTCGTCCTTCACGCTCGTGAGGAGGGCCGCCATGTACTCCACCGGGTGGTGGGCCTTGAGGTAGGCGGTCTGGTAGGCGACGTAGGCGTAGGCGCAGGCGTGGGAGGCGTTGAAGCCGTAGTCGGCGAAGGGCGTGATCAGGTCGAAGATGTCCTCCGCCAGCCGCCGCTCGTACCCGCGTTCCACGCAGCGGGCCACGAACCGCTCCCGGTGCGGGAGCAGGAGCTCCCGGATCTTCTTCCCCATCGCCTTGCGGAGCGTGTCGGCCTCCCCCATCGAGTAGCCGGCCATCCGCACGGCGATCTGCATGACCTGCTCCTGGTAGACGATGATCCCGTAGGTGCCGGCCAGGATGTCCTCGAGGTCGGGGTGGGGGTACTGGACGGGCTTGCGGCCGTGCTTCCGCTCGGCGTACTCGGTGTGCATCCCCTGGTTCAACGGCCCGGGGCGGTACAGGGCCACCAGGGCCATGAGGTCCTCGAACCGGTCGGGGGCCAGGAGCTTGATCAGCGACCGCATCCCCGGCGACTCCATCTGGAACACGCCGGTGGTGTCGCCGCGGCGGAGCATCTCGTAGACCGCCGGGTCGTCGAGGGGCACGTGGTCGATGTCCACCTCGACGCCCTTCCGCCGCAGGCTCGACACGGTGTCCTCGATCACCGAGAGGTTCCGCAGGCCGAGGAAGTCCATCTTGAGGAGGCCGAGCTTCTCGACCCCGTGCATGTCGAACTGGGTCACGATCCGCTTCTCGCCGCTCCCGTCGCTGTCCTTCGCGAGCTTGAGCGGGAGGTAGCGCACGAGCGGGGCGTCCCCGATCACCACGCCCGCGGCGTGGACCGAGTCCTCCCGCCGGAGGAACTCGAGGGCCTTGGCGGTCTCGATGATCTCCTTGGCCTCGGGCTCGTTCTCGTACGCCTCGCGGAGCTCCGGGGACAGCTCGAGGGCCTGCTCGATCGGGTACTCCCGGCCCAGCACGGCCGGCGGGTACATCTTGCAGAGCCGGTCGCCGACGGAGGCGGGGAACCCGAGAACCCGGGCCGCGTCTCGGATCCCCTGCTTGCCCTTGATGGTCTGGAACGTGATGATCTGGGCCACGTGGTCCTCGCCGTACTTCCGCGCCACGTACCGGATCACCTCGTCCCGCCGCCGCTCGTCGAAGTCCATGTCGATGTCGGGCATCTGGCGACGCTCGGGGTTCAGGAACCGCTCGAAGATCAGGCCGTAGCGGAGCGGGTCGAGGTCGGTGATCCGCAGCGCGTAGGAGACGACCGAGCCCGCCGCGGAGCCCCGCCCCGGCCCCACCCGGATCCCGTTCTCCCGGGCGAAGCGGATCAGGTCCCACACGATCAGGAAGTAGCCGGCGAAGCCCATCCGGCAGATCACGTCGAGCTCGTGGTCGATCCGCGCCCGGAGCTCCGGGGTGATCTCGCCGTAGCGCTCGCGGGCCCCGGCCTCCACCAGCTCCCGGAGGTAGGCCTCGAGCGGCTTCCCATCGGGCGGCTCGAAGCGCGGGAGGTGGAACCGCTGCTCGGGGGGCGCCGCCTCCCCGTAGACCAGGCGCAGGTCGCACATCTCGGCGATCTCGAGCGTCGCGTCGCAGGCCTCCGGCAGCTCCCGGAACACCTCCCGCATCTCCTCCGCCGACTTCAGGTAGAACTGGTCGGAGTCGAACCGGAGGCGCTGCGGGTCGCTCTGGACCTTCTGCTGCTGGATGCAGAGGAGGACGTCGTGGGGCTTGGCGTCCTCCCGGAGCGTGTAGTGGGAGTCGTTGGTCGCGACGAGCGGCAGCCCCAGCGAGCGGGCCAGCGCCACCTGCTTCGGGAGGATCCGGCGCTGGTCGGGCAGGCCGTGGTCCTGGACCTCGATGAAGAAGCTCCCCGCGCCGAAGATGTCCCGGTAGGTGGCCGCGACCTCCGCGGCCTTCCGTTCCTGGCCCTGCAGGAGCGCCACCGCCACCTCGCTCGACAGGCACCCGGAGAGGCCGATGAGGCCCTCGGCCCGCTCCGCGAGGAGCTCCTTGTCGATCCGCGGGCGGTGCCAGAAGCCCTCGAGGTGGGCGTCGGTGACCAGGCGGAGGAGGTTCCGGTACCCGACCTCGTCGCGCGCGAGGATCGTGAGGTGGTGGTACTTCTCCTCCCGCTCCCCGGGGGACCGGTCGAACCGCGAGCCCGGGGCCACGTAGGCCTCGACCCCGATGATCGGCTTCACCCCGTGCCGGAGGCCGGCCTCGTAGAAGTCCAGGACCCCGAACATCGCCCCGTGGTCGGTGATGGCGAGCGCCGGCATGCCGAAGCCGACGGCCCGCCGGAACAGCTCGTCGATCCGGGACGCCCCGTCGAGGAGCGAGAACTCCGTATGCGTGTGGAGGTGGACGAAGTTCCCTGCCACCGTTCCCTCTGCCCTGGACCCCGGGGACGGCCCCCGGCCGCTCCGGGGCGGGCCGCTCCCCGGCGCCGGCCCCGCTCCCGGGGTCCCGATACTACCCCGCCGACCCACGGATCACAAGGTTGTCATTCTCGGCGGCCCGGCGCGGGGGCCCGACGCTCCCCCCGGAGGGCCGCCAGGACCGCCGCCAGGTCCTCCGGGAGCGGGTCCTCGAGCTCGATGCGCCGGCCCGTCCAGGGATGCACGAAGGACAGGCGGGCCGCGTGGAGGAAGGGCCGGGCCAGGCCGAGGCGCGCGGCGTCCCCACCCCCGCCCCCGTAGCGGAGGTCGCCGAGGATCGGGTGGCCGATGGCCGCGAGGTGGACCCGGATCTGGTGGGTCCGCCCGGTCCGGGGAACGGCCTCGAGGAGCGTGGCGCGCTCGAACCGCTCGAGGACCCGGAACCCCGTCTCGGCCTCGCGCCCCACGACCGGGCGGAGCACGATCCGCGCCCCGGCCCGCCCCAGCGGGGCGTCCACCGCGAACCGCTCGTGGGCGACGGCCCCCCGGACCAGCGCCAGGTACCGACGGTCGACCTCGTGGCGGCGGAGCAGGTCGGCCAGGGCGGCGTGGGTCCGGTCGTCCTTGGCGACCAGCAACAGGCCCGAGGTCCCGGCGTCGAGGCGGTGGACGATGCCGGGCCGGAGCGGTCCCCCCGCCGACGAGAGCGGGACCCCCAGCGCCAGGAGCCGGTTCACGAGGGTGCCGGTCCTCCGGCCCGCCGTGGGGTGCGTGGGCAGGCCGGCGGGCTTGCGCACCACGAGGAGGTGCCGGTCCTCGTACGCGACCTCCGGGGGCGGGCCCTCGGGGGGCACCTCCCCGGCGCCGGCCAGGTCCACCTCGAGCCGCTCCCCGCCCGCGAGCCGGAACGACTTCGGGCGCGGGACGCCGTCCACCCGCACCCGGCCCTCGGCGATCAGCCGCTGCGCATCGGCCCGCGGCACCCCCAGGAGCCCCGCCAGGACCGCATCCAGGCGCCCCGGCTCGGCGCGGAGCTCGCGGGCCCCCACGGCCGCTCAGGCCGCCCCGCGGCCCCCCCGGGCGTCCTCCTCCCGGCGCAGCCCGCCGAGCGCCAGGATCGCGGCCCCCACCACGATCGCGGAGTCCGCGAGGTTGAACACCGGCCACACCCGGAGGTCGATGAAGTCCACCACCTGCCCTGAGATCCCCGGCCCGCGGAGCACGCGGTCGGTCAGGTTCCCGAGCGCCCCGCCGAGGATCAGGCCCAGGGCCAGGGCGGTCCCCCGTCGGCCGACCCGGAACGACGCGGCAACGATCAGGGCCGAGACCAGGACCGTGGCCGAGGCGAACAGCCACGGCGCCGTCCGCCCGATGCCGAACGCGCCCCCCGAGTTGGTCGTGTACGTGAGCTGGAGGACGCCCGGCACGATCTCGAGCGGCGGGCGCCCGGCCAGGGCCCGCTCGGCCCAGAGCTTCGAGGCCCGGTCGAGGGCGTAGACGCCGGCCGCGGCGGCGTAGAGCCACCCGGCGAGGCCGCCACCCGCGCGGAGCCGTCCCGGCGCCATCCGGCCCCCCACCCCCGGCGGGATCACCGCCGAGCCTGCTCGCGCGCGTCCTTGATGCAGAGGTCGGCGTACGGGAGCGCCTTGAGCCGGGCCTTCTCGATCGGGCGCTTGCACCGCTCGCACAGGCCGTACGTGCCGTCGTCCATCCGCTGGAAGGCGCGCTCGATCTTCCCCAGGAGGTCCCGGACGTTGTTCTCGATCGAGAGGTCCCGCTCACGCTCGAACGTGAACGTCCCGGCGTCGGCGCTCTCGTCGTCGAAGCTGACCTCCCCGGTCAGGTCCGACTGGGTCGCGGCGAACTGCGCCTCCTCGATCGTCGCCAGCTGGTCCTCGAGCTCCCGCTTCTCCTCCAGGAGACGGGCACGGAGCTCCTCCAGCTCCTTCTTCGTGAGCGGGATCCTCCCGGCCATGGCGAGCGGACGCTAGCACCCGTTGGCCCGAGCGGCAATGCCCGGGCCCCCGCCCCCCTCCCCCAGGACGGCCAGGCGCCGGGCGAGCTCCTCCGCGGACAGCCCCTCCACGTCGAACCGCTTGGTCCGCGCGGTCGCCCCGGAGCGCAACCGGACGGCGGACGCGGGCACGTCGAGCGCGGCGGCGAGCAGCCGGCGCGCCTCCTCGGTCGCGCGCCCTCGCTCGGGGGCCGCCCGCACCCGCAGGACCAGCCCCCGGCGGTCCTGGACCGCCCCGGGCTCGGCGCTCCGGGGGACGACGCGGACCACGACGCTCGCCACGGCCCCGAGACTACCGGTCGTGTACCATCACCGGCGCGGCGCCCGGGCTCCGCGAGCCCGGCGCGCGGGTTCGGACGCGGGGCCAGGCGCCTCGTTCCCGCCGCGGGGACGAGGCGCTCTTCGTCCGGTCGGAGGAGAGCGTGCGGTTCGAGCCGGTGGACCCGAAGGTGAGCTTCCCGCGGCTCGAGGAACGGATCCTCGAGCGCTGGCGGCGGGACCGCGTGTTCGAGCGGAGCCTCGAGCTTCGCCGGGGCTGCCCGGCCTGGGTCTTCTACGAGGGCCCACCCACCGCCAACGGCCGGCCCGGGCTCCACCACGTGGAGGCCCGCACGTTCAAGGACGCCTTCCCCCGCTTCAAGACGATGACCGGCCACTACGTCGAGCGGAAGGCGGGGTGGGACTGCCACGGGCTCCCCGTCGAGCTCGAGGTCGAGAAGGAGATCGGCACCAGGACGAAGCGCGACATCGAGGCGTTCGGGGTGGCCGAGTTCAACCGCCGCTGCCGGGAGTCCGTCACCCGCTACGTCGAGGACTGGGAACGGCTCACGGAGCGGATCGGCTTCTGGATCGACCTCTCGCAGGCCTACTGGACGATGTCCACGGAGTACGTGGAGAGCGTGTGGTGGTCGCTCAAGCACCTCCACCGCCAGGGCCTGCTGTACCAGGACGACCGGACGGTGGCGTACTGCCCCCGGTGCGGCACGGCGCTCTCCGACCACGAGGTGGCCCTGGGCTACGCGACCGTGGTCGACCCGAGCGTCTACGTCCGCTTCCCGCTGGTCGAGGCCCCCGACCCCGGGCTCGTCGGCGCCTCGCTCCTGGCCTGGACCACGACGCCCTGGACGCTCCCCTCGAACCTCGGCCTGGCGGTGGACCCCGACCGGACCTACGCGCGGGTCCGGGCCGAGGGCGGCGACCTGATCCTCGCCGAGGGCCTCGTGGCGAGCGTCCTCGGCCCCGACGCGGAGGTCGTGGAGACGTTCGCGGGCGCGCGCCTCGTGGGCGCGCGGTACCGGCCCCCGTACGAGAACGTGGACGGCGACACCCACCGGGTCGTGGGGGCCGACTTCGTCTCGATGGAGGAGGGGACGGGGGTCGTCCACATCGCACCGGGCTTCGGCGCCGAGGACCTCGAGCTCGGGCGACGCGAGGGGTGGCCCTCCTACCGCCCGGTGGACGACGCCGGCCGGTTCACCCAGGACGCGCCGGTGGACTTCATCCGGGGCCGCCCCGTGAAGGAGACCGACCCCGACATCATCGAGGACCTCCGGGCCCGCGGCCTCCTCCTCCGGGCCGAGACCTACCAGCACACGTACCCGCTCTGCTGGCGCTGCGACACGCCGCTCCTCTACGTCGCGCGGACCTCCTGGTTCATCCGGACGACGGCCCGCAAGCAGCGCCTCCTCGAGGTGAACGAGGAGGTGAACTGGTACCCCGAGCACATCAAGCACGGCCGCTACGGCGACTGGCTCGCGAACAACGTCGATTGGGCGCTCTCCCGCGAGCGGTACTGGGGGACGCCGCTGCCGATCTGGCGGTGCCCGGCCGGGCACGACACCGCGGTGGGCTCGCTCCGGGAGCTGTCGGAGCTCGCGGGCCGGGACGTGACCGGGATCGACCCCCACAAGCCCTACATCGACGAGGTCGCGATCCGCTGCCCGGCCTGCGGGGAGGAGGCCCGCCGGGTGCCCGAGGTGATCGACACGTGGTACGACTCCGGGGCGATGCCCTACGCGCAGTGGGGCTACCACCCCGAGCTCGGCCGCGGCGTCCGGGAGTTCGAGGAGCGCTTCCCCGCGGACTTCATCTCGGAGGCCATCGACCAGACCCGCGGGTGGTTCTACTCGCTCATGGCCGAGGCCGTCCTGCTCTTCGACTCCACGGCGTACCGGAACGTGGTCTGCCTGGGGCACATCGTCGACAAGGACGGCCGGAAGATGTCGAAGAGCCTGGGGAACGTGATCGACCCCTGGGACGTCCTGGACCGCCACGGGGCCGACGCGCTCCGGTGGTTCCTGCTCACGAACGGCTCCCCCTGGGTGTCGCGGCGCGTGTCCCAGGAGGCGGTCGAGGACGTCGTCCGGCGGTTCCTGCTCACGCTCTGGAACGTCTACGGGTTCTTCGTGACCTACGCGAACGCCGAGGGGTTCGACCCCGCGGGGCCCGACGTGCCCCCCGCGGAGCGACCGCCCCTCGACCGCTGGGCCCTCTCCCGCCTGGCCCGGACCGTCGCCGAGGTCCGCGAGGCGATGGAGCGCTACGACGCGGCGGGGGCCGGCCGCAGGATCGAGGAGCTCGTCGACGACCTCTCCAACTGGTACGTGCGGCGGGCCCGGCGGCGGTTCTGGAATCCGGGCGGCGAGGGCGGCCGGGACACGCTCGCCGCCTTCCGGACCCTCCACACGTGCCTGGTCACGGTCTCCCAGCTCCTCGCGCCGTTCACGCCGTTCGTGGCCGAGGAGATCTGGGGGAACCTGGCCGGTCCCGAGGCGCCCGACTCCGTCCACCTCTCGGACTTCCCCGATCCCGCCGCCTTCGCGGGCCTCGTCGACGAGGGCCTCGAGGCCGCGATGGCCGGCGCCCGGCGGATCGTCGAGCTCGGCCGGCGCGTGCGGACCGAGACCAGGACCAAGGTCCGCCAGCCCCTCCCCCGGGCCGTCGTGCACCACCCCGACCCGGCGGCCCTCGGGCCCCTCCTCGACCTCGTGGCCGACGAGCTGAACGTGAAGGCGGTGGAGTTCGCCGAGCGGGCGGAGGAGCTCGGCCGGTGGCGGGCGAAGCCCAACTACCGGGCGCTCGGGCCGCGCCTCGGGCCGCGGGTGAAGGAGGTGGCCCGGGCCCTCGAGGAGGACGATGGGGCGCTCGCCGCCGCGCTGGCCCGCGGCGAGGCGGTCCGGGTGCCGACCTCCGGCGGCGACGTCCGCCTCCAGCCCGCCGACGTCGACCTGGTCCAGGAGATCCGCACCGGCTGGGGCGTCGCCTCGGAGGGGGGCGTCACGGTGGCCCTGGACCTCGAGGTCACCCCCGAGCTCCGCCTGGAGGGCCTGGCGCGCGACCTGGTCCGGGTGGTGCAGGACGCCCGCAAGGCGGCCGGGCTCGAGGTCACGGACCGCATCGCGCTCGGCATCGAGGCCTCGGGGGAGGTGGCGGAGGCGCTCCGCCGCCACCGGGCCTACGTGGGGCGGGAGACGCTCGCCGCGGCCCTCACCGAGGGCGGGCTCCCCGACGCGACCCACCGCGAGGAGGCGTCGGTGGACGGCGTCCCGGTCCGGGTGTCGCTCCGCCGCGCCTGACCCGAGGCCCGGCCCCCGCCGGGACAGGTCCCCGCCCCTCCGAGCCCCGGGCCTCCTTCCCCGCGCCCTCCCCCGGGTCCTACTCCTCCTCGCCCCAGAAGAGCTCGCGGAGGCTCGGGGCCCGGCCGCCGGGTCGTTCGATCCCGCGCTCCGCGAGGCTCGGCCCCGGGCCCTCGGCCGCCTCCGAGGCGCCGCCCTCCGGCCGCCCCGTCGGGCCGATGCCCTCCGCGGCGGGCTCGGGCTCGGCCTCCGGCACGCGGATCGTGGGCTCCTCCCCCCGAGCCCCGGCCGCCGCCACCCCGGCGGGGCG
>DATMBJ010000180.1:0-19738 GCA_035559315.1 Actinomycetota bacterium | reverse complement strand
CCCGGGCCCGCCGCTCGATGAGCGCGAGCGCTCCCGGCAGCGCCGCCGCCACGAGGAGCGTCGGGCGGAGGCCGACGTGGGAGGCGGCCGCGCCGATGGCGGCGCTCGCGGCCGAGCCCACCGCGATCTGCGCCGAGCGGAACACCCCGAGCAGGGCGCCCCGGGCCCCGAACCCCTCCAGCGCGAGGGCGTTCGCGACGGGCCCGAGCGCGCTGACGGCGGCGGCGAAGACCAGGGCGGCGGCGAGGGCCGCCCAGGCCGCCGGGAGGAGCGTCCAGGCCAGACCGGTGGCCGCGAGGAGCAGGCCGGTCCGCGCGGCCGTGGCCCGCGCGCCCCGGCGGTCGGCCCGGTTCCCCGCGAGGAGCTTGGCGGCGATCGAGAGGGCCCGGGCCACGCCCAGCCAGGCCGCGGCGGCCTGGGGCGAGAGGCCCCACGCGGCCACCGCGAACGTGGGGAGGAACGAGACCGTACCGTACTGGGAGGCCGCGGCGGTCCCGCCCACGGCGAGCGGAGCCCCGAGGAGGCGCCGGACCGAGCCCCGCCCGTCGGGGGGCGGCGGGGCCGGCCTGCCGGGGAGGCGGACGAGGGCCAGGGCCACCGCGGACGCGAGCGACACGAGGGCGGAGGCGAGGAACGCCAGCCGCCAGCTCCCCTCGCCGGCGAGCGCGGCCAGGAGGGCCGCGAGCGCCAGCCCCGCGGAGAACGAGATCCCGAACAGCCCCATCGCCGTCCCGCGCCGGCCCGGGCCCGCCATCGCGCCGGCCGCGAACAGGCCGGACGCGAAGAACCCGCCGGCCCCCAGCCCCACCAGCGCCTGCCCGACGAGGAAGGGGACGCGGCCGTGGACCCTCGAGACCACCAGGGCCGCGGCTGCGGCGACGAGGAGCGGTGCCACGGCCCCGGCCCTGGGGCCGAGCCGGACCAGCGCCACCCCGCCCGCCAGGTTCCCCACGGCGATCGCGGCCGCCAGGCAGGCCAGGGCGAGTCCCGCGTCGCCCACCGAGAGGCGGAGCTCGCGCGACGCGAGCGGCAGGACGGGCGCGAGGAGGGACTCGGCGGTGGTCGCCGCCAGGTAGCCCGCGTTCACCGCCAGGAACGACGGGCGGCGGAGGAGGCGTCCGGCCCCGACGGGCGACGGTCCGAGTCCTGCGACGTCCGTGGCTCCCTCCTGCGCGGTCGCGGCGGGCGGGGTATCTTATCCTCGAGAGACCTCAGGCGTCGGGGGGCCGCGTGAGCAGAGCCGTGGGGGATCGCCTGCCGCGGGAGGTGCTCGAGGCGTTCGACGGGCGCGACCTCGAGCGGAAGATCGGCCCCGCGTACCTCCTCGTCACCGCCGACGAGGACGGCGCCCCGCGTCCCTGCATGCTCTCGGCCGGGGAGATCCTCGCCCCCGACGACCGCCGGCTGCGGGTCGCGCTCTGGGCCGGGACCCGGACCGCGCGGAACCTGTCGCGCGGGAGCCCGGTCCTCCTGTGCTTCGTGGCGCCGGGGACCGTGCTCTACGTGCGGGGCACCCCCCGGCCGCTGCCCCCGGCCGGAGGCTCGGACCTCGAGCGTTTCGAGATCGCGGTGTCCTCGGTCGAGACCGACCTCCACCCCGGGATGCCCGTGACCCACGGGATCGGGTTCGCGGTGGAAGGGCGCGATCCGTCGGAGGTGGTCCGGGCCTGGCGGGCCCAGATCGAGGGCCTCCGCGCGGACTGACGTCCGCCGGGCGGAGCGGTCGCTGGGCCGCCGTCCCCGGACGGTGCCCGGTCAGCGCGAGGTCCCGCCGCCGGGCTCGACCCGGGGCTCCCACCCCGGCCGTGGCTCCCCCCACCGCCGGACCAGGTCGTGGGGGACGTCGAAGTGGTCGAGGACCCGCCCGACGGTGTGGTCGACCATCTCGGCGATCGTGCGGGGGCGCGCGTAGAACGCGGGCACCGGGGGGACGACCAGCGCGCCAGCCCGGGCCACCGCGAGCATGTTCTCCAGGTGGATCACCGAGAGCGGGGACTCCCGGACGAGCAACAGGAGCTTCCGCCGCTCCTTGATCGTGACCTCGGCCGCGCGGTGGATCAGGTTCTCCGAGATCCCGTGGGCGATCGCCGCGAGCGACTTCATGCTGCACGGCGCGACGAGCATCCCCCGCGTGAGGAGCGAGCCCGAGGCCGGCGGCGCGTCCAGGTCGTCCTCCTCCCAGACGTGGGTCGCCAGGGCGCGGACCTCGGCGGGCTTCCGGTCGGTCTCGGCGAGGATCGTCCGCTCCGCCCACTCGCTGATGACGAGGTGGGTCTCGACCCCGGCCTCCCGGAGCGCCTCGAGGGCTCGGATGCCGTAGATCGCCCCGGTCGCCCCGGTCATCGCCACGACCAGGGGGAGCGGGGGGCCGGTCCGGCTCACGCCGCCTCGCCCCCGCGGTACGGGCCGCTCGTGATCCCGTAGATGTTCCCGTCCGGGCCCCGGAAGTGGGCCCACGTGTAGCCGTTCCACGAGTGGTCCTCGTGGAGGAACGCGACCCCCCGGGCCTCGAGCTCGGCCCGGGCCGCGGGGACGTCGTCCACGAGGAACTCCACCACCGGGCCCCGGTCGAACTCCGGGAAGTGCTCGTGCCCCGGGCCGAACACCTCCACCCACTCGCCCGAGCCCGTCCGCAGCACCGTGAGGTTCGGGCTCGCGTGGAAGACGCCGAGCCCCAGCACGTCCCGGAAGAACGCGACGGTCTCGTCGTACCGGTCGGTGGCGGTGCCCACCCAGACGATGCCCTTGACCTCCATCAGCCCTCCTCCCCGGCCGCGGCCCTCGCCTCCCGGATCAGCCCGTACAACCGCTCGGGCGTGAGCGGGACGCGGTCGATCTCGATGCGGAGGGGCCACAGCGCGTCCACGACGGCGTTCGCGATCGCCGCCGGCGGCCCCACGGCCCCTCCCTCGCCAACTCCCTTGATCCCGAACGGGTTCAGCTCCGAGGGGAACTCCTGGTGGCCGACGACGATCGGGGGGACCTCGGCGGGGGAGGGGAGCAGGTAGTCGAGGTAGGTGCCGGTGAGGAGCTGGCCCTCGGCGTCGTAGACCACCTCCTCGAGGACCGCGTTCCCGATCCCGTGCGCGATCCCCCCGTGGACCTGGCCCTCCACCACGGTCGGGTTGAGCATCCGCCCGCAGTCGTCCACGCTCACGTACCGCAGGAGCCGCACCCCCCCGGTCTCCTCGTCGACCTCGACGCCCACCACGTGGGTCCCGGACGAGAACGTCACGGTGGGCGGGACGAAGTAGTACTCCTCCTGGAGCCCGAAGCCCAGCCCCTCGGGGAGGCGGGTCCGGGGGTGGGGGCCCGTGGCGGCGGCGATCTCCGCGAACGAGACCCCCCGCTCGGGAGCCCCCCGCGGGTAGGCCCGGCCGTCCTCCACCTCCACCTCCTCGGGATCCACCTCGAGGAGCTCCGCCGCCACGCGGACCACGCGGGCCCGGAGGCGGGCCGCGGCGATCCCCACGGCGGAGCCGGCGGTGACGGCGCTGCGGGAGGCGAACGTCCCGACCCCGTAGGGGATCAGCGCGGTGTCCCCCGCCCGGACCGTGACGTCCTCCGGGCGGGCCCCGAGCTGGTCGGCGCAGACCTGCGCGAGCGTCGTCTCGAGGCCCTGCCCGTGCGGCTTGGCGCCGGTGAGGACGACCACGTGGCCGGAGGGGTCGATGCGGACGATCGCGCCCTCGTGCGGCCCGTAGCCCGAGCCTTCCACGTAGCAGGCGACGCCCACGCCGAGCCGCCGCCCCTCGCGGCGGGCGGCCTCCTGCTGGGCCCGGAACCCCTCCAGGTCGAACAGCCGGAGGGCCTGCTCGAGCTGGGCCGGGAAGTCGCCGCGGTCGTAGACGACGTCCACCCCGTCCCGGTAGGGGATCCCCATGGGGTAGGGCATCGCGTCGGGGGGGATCAGGTTCCGTCGACGGACCTCGATCGGGTCGAGGCCCAGCTCCCGGGCCACGACGTCGAGGAGCCGGTCCATCACGAACAGGGCCTCCGGGCGCCCCGCGCCCCGCACCGGGGTCACCGGGGCCTTGTTCGTGACGACGTTGCGGCACTCGAGCTCGAGGTGGTCGATCCGGTACTGGCCGCGGAAGTGGGCGGCGGCGTTGTAGGAGACGGTGATGGCGTAGGGGTTGTAGGCGCCGGAGTCGACGAGGTAGGAGCCGCGCAGCGCGAGGATCCGTCCCTCGTCGTCGAAGGCGACCTCCACGTCGTGCACCTGGTCCCGCCCGTGGCGGGTGTTGGCCAGGTTCTCCCGGCGATCCTCGAGCCATCGCACCGGCCGGCCCAGGACCATCGCGATGAACGGCACCAGGACGTCCTCGGGGAACACCCCGGTGCCGAAGCTCCCGCCCATGTCGGGCGCGACGACCCGCACGTGCTCGACGGGCAGCCCGAGCATCCGCGAGAGGAAGGTCCGGATCAGGTGAGGGCGGGCGTTCGTGAGCCAGACCTGGAGCTCCCGCCGCCCCTCGTCCCAGGCCGCCAGGACCCCCCGGGGCTCCATCGCGTTCGCCGCCTGTCGCCCCATCGCGAACCGCCGTCGGAGCCGCCGGGGCGCCTCGCGGAAGGCCCGCTCCGCGTCCCCCGCCGCCACGCGGAACCGGACCACGACGTTGTCCCCGAGCTCTGGGTGGAGGACCGGGGCCCCGGGCGCCACCGCGGCCTCGGCGTCGGCGACCGCCGGGAGCGGCTCGTACTCGACCTCGATCCGCTCCAGCGCGTCCTCGGCCGCGTAGCGGTCCTCGGCCACGACCGCCGCGATCGGCTGCCCGACCCAGTGCACGACGCCGTCGGCGAGCACCGGCATCGGGAGCGGCTTCACCTCGAGCTCGATCCGTTCGTACATCCGCGGAGCGATCTCCTCCCGGCCGGCCTCGGGGAACGCGCCGACCTTCCCCCGGAGGTCGGCCGCGGTGAAGGCGGCGAGCACCCCCTCCGCCGTCAGGGCCGGGGACGGGTCGACCCGCACGAGGCGCGCGTGGGCGAACGAGCTCCGCAGCACCGCCACGTGCGCGAGCCCCGGCACCCGGAGGTCGCCGACGTGGCGCGCCCGCCCGGTGAGGAGCCGTCGGTCCTCGACCCTCCGCCGCCGTTGCCCCGTGTAGCGCGGCGGCCGGGCCTCCCGCCGGAGCTCCTCCAGGAGCTCGGCGGGGATCGAGCCCGGGCCGGCGGCGCGCCCGCTCATGCCCCCGCCCCCCGCAGCCTGGCCGCCGCGAGCTTCACCGCCTCCACGATGTTCTGGTAGCCGGTGCAGCGGCACAGGTTCCCCGAGAGCCAGGTCCGGATCAGCGCCTCGTCGGGGTCGGGGTGGCGGTCCAGGAGCTCGACCACCGAGAGCAGGAACCCCGGGGTGCAGAAGCCGCACTGGAGGCCGTGGGCCTCGGAGAACGCCTCCTGGACCGGGTGGAGCGAGCCGTCCTCCCGCTCGAGCCCCTCCACCGTCGTGAGCTCGTGGCCCTCGGCCTGGACCGCGAAGAGCAGGCAGGAGCGGACGCTCCGCCCGTCCAGGAGGATCGTGCACGCCCCGCAGACCCCGTGCTCGCACCCCAGGTGGGTGCCGGTGAGGCCGAGCTCGTCGCGGAGGAAGTCGGCGAGCGTCATCCGCGGCTCCGCCTCGCCCACGAGCTCCCGGCCGTTCACCCGGAGCGCGATCCGCCGTCGCTCAGCCATCGTCCCCACCTCCCCCCGCCCGGGCCCGGGCCGCGAGGAGCGCCCGGCGGGCCATCACCTTCGCCAGGTGCCGGCGGAACCCCGCCGACGCGTGGACGTCGGAGACGGGGTCCAGGACCTCGTCCACGGCCTCCGCCGCCGCCCGGATCGCCTCGTCGGTCGGCCGCTCGCCGCGGAGCAGCTCCTCGGCCCGCTCGGCCCGGACCGCCGTGTCCCGCACCCCGATCAGCGCGAGGCGGGCCTCGGCCACCGTCCCGTCGGGTCCCAGCGCGAGCACCGCGCCCGCCCCGGCCAGGGCGAAGTCCCCGTGGCGGCGCGAGAACTCGACGAAGGCCGAGCCGGCGCCGGGCGGGGGGAGCCGGAGCCGGACCCGCGTGAGGATCTCGGTGGGTTCGAGCGAGGTCGTGAAGTACGTGACGAAGAGGTCGCGCGCGCCGATCGTCCGGGTGCCGGCGGGTCCGGTCGCCTCCACCTCCCCGTCGAGGGCGAGGAGGAGCGCCGGCCACTCGGCGGCGGGGTCGGCGTGCGCGAGGGAGCCGCCGACCGTGCCCCGGTTCCTGATCGCGACGTGGCCGATCGAGGCGACCGCCTCCGCGATCATCGGGCACCGCGCGGCGAGGCCCGGGAGCTCCTCCACGGTCCGCTCCCGGGTCATGGCCCCCAGCTCGAGCGTCCCGTCCTCCAGGCGGACCTCGTCCAGGCCCGGGATCCGGTTCAGGTCGACCAGGAGCGCCGGGGTGGCGAGCCGCATCGCGAGGAGGGGGACGAGGCTCTGGCCCCCGGCCAGGACCTTCGCGTCCTCCCCCTCGGCGAGCGCGGCCACCGCCTCGTCGAGGCGCGTCGGGGCGGCGTACTCGAAGGGCGCGGGCTTCACTCGGGCCTAGTCCCTGCGGGTCTGCTTCCAGGCCTCGCCGAAGATCGCGTCGAGGTCCACCTCGTCCACCCCCGGCGTCGAGATCTCCCGGGGGAAGTCCCGCTTGCGGGTCGCGTCGATCCCCACCTTGGTCACGAGGTGCGAGCCGCCCGCGGGGTCGTAGGAGGCGGGGTCCAGGGGCGATCCCCGGGCGTGGGTCACCACGAAGGCGTCCTCGTGGAACCGCACCCGCTGGGCGATCGCGTGCCAGACGTCCGAGTCGTTCGTGATGTCGACGTCCTCGTCGACGACGATCACGTACTTGAGGAACGGGTCGGCGGCGAAGGCCGCCATGGCGGCGTTCTTCGGGTCGCCCTCGATCAGCTTCTCCATCTGCACGTAGCAGATGTAGCGGCAGCGGCCGGAGGGCGGCACGTAGACCGCCTTCACCCCACCCGAGGCCAGGCGGCAGGCCTTGTAGATCATCGAGTTCCGGGTGACGCCCGACAGCAGCAGGTTGTCCCAGTGCCCGACGAACGAGCTCTGGTAGTGGGCGTTCCGGCGCATCGTGATCGCCTTCACCCAGACCACCGGGTTGTTGCGCTCGGGGCCGTAGGTGCCCGGGTACTCGCCGAACGGCGCCTCGGGCTCCCGGAGCACGGGGTCGATCTCGCACTCGAGGACGATCTCGGCCCACGCGGGGACCTCGATGTCGATCGTCTCGCACTTCACCATCTCGAGGGGCTCGCCGAGCATGGCGCCGGCCATCGCGAACTCGTCGACGTCGATCGAGGTGAACGAGAGGAACCCGAGCTCGACGGCCGGGTGGAGGCCGATCGCGACCGCCATCTCGGTGGGCCGGCCGGCCTTGATGTTCTTCTGCATGATGTAGTGGCCGTGGGCGGTCTCGGAGATCTGGATCCCGAACTTGTTCCGCCCCTTGGCCTGGAGCCGGTAGATCCCGGCGTTGCGGATCCCGGTGTCGGGGTCCTTCATGATCTCGTAGCCCAGCGTGATGTAACGGCCCCGGTGCGCCTCGTAGCCCGGGTCCATCTGGCCCGAGTCCAGCTCGTGGTACTTGAGCATCGGGAGCTTGAAGATGTCGACGTCGTCGCCGACCAGCACGACCTCCTTGCACGGCGCCCGGTCCCGATCGACCATGACCGGCTCGATCGGCGCGTCCTCCCGTCGCATGTACTCCAGGATGAAGTCGCGGGGGGTGGCGTCGATCGAGAGGCCGAGGGCCATCGCCAGGCGCGGGAAGCTCGCGTGGACGTTGGTCACGCACGGCAGGTCCGAGCCCTTGATGTCGTCGAACACGACGAGCGGGAACCGTCGCTCCTTCTCCAGGCGCCACAGGATCGCGGTGGCCTCGAAGATCGGATCGACCTCCCGCTTCACCCGCAGGACCTCGTTCGGGTAGTACGTCTCGAGGAAGCGGAGGAACGACTGGAGGTCCTTCCCCAGCTCCTTCCGCTGTTCGTCCGGCAGCGTCGACATCGGTCCCTCCGTGCGTCGGCCCGCCCGAGGGGCGAGGGCAGATATCTCAACGTCGTAGTATCTACCACCCGCCGGGCGGGGCGCAAGGCCGGGCCCGCGTCGGGGGGCTGGGGTCAGTCGGCCTCGACCCCGGCGAGCGGCGCGTGGCGGGGCCAGGGGCGCAGCTCCTCGACCTGGCGGGCGAGGGAGAGCAGCAGGCCCTCGCCGCCCGCGGCCGCCACGAGCTGGGCGCCGATCGGCGTCCCGGTGGGGTGCCGGCCCGCGGGGAGCGCGAGGGCCGGGTAGCCGGCGAGGTTCCAGGGAGCCGCGAACGGGGACCGCCGGGCGTTGGCGAGGACGTTCGCGAGCCACCCGCGCCGGTGCCAGGCGACCGCGGGGAGCGGGGGGCCCGAGAGCACCGGGGTGAGCAGGACGTCGTGGGCCTCGAAGAACGGCGCGAGGCGCGCCCGCCAGCGTTCGCGGTCGTCGTCCCGGGGCGGGCGCAGGACCCGCCCGAGGGCCAGCCCGATCCGGGCATGGCGGCGGGTCCTGGGCTCGAGGCGCCCGAGGTCCACCGCCGGGAGCTCGTCGGCCGGGGCCGAGAACCAGCGCGCGACGATGACCCTCGCGAACCGCTGCGCGTAGGGCGGGTCCGCGAGCTCGACCCGGTGGCCGGCCCCGGCGAGGACGTCGGCGAGGTCCAGGACGGCCCGCCGCACCTCGGGGTCCACCCGCACCCCGGCGAGCGGAGGCCGGACCGACACCGCGATCCGCAGCGGCCGCCCCGGCGGGCGCGGGTCCCGGAGGTCGTCCCGGCCGGCCATCGAGGAGAGCAGGAGCGCCGCATCGGCCACCGTGGTGGCCAGCGCTCCGTTCTCCGTGAACCCCGCCCAGGCCGAGAGGCCGGGGCCCCTCGGGACCACGCCGGCCCCGGGTTTGATCCCCACCACCCCGCAGCAGGCGGCGGGGATCCGGATCGAGCCCAGCCCGTCGTTCCCGTGGGCCGCGGGGACCATCGCGGCGGCCACCGCAGCTGCGCTCCCGCCCGACGAGCCGCCCGCCGTCCGGGAGGGGTCCCAGGGGTTCCGCGTGATGCCCCACGGTCCGTCGGTCGTCCCCCACAGGCCGAACTCGGGCATCCGCGTGATCCCGACGATCACGGCCCCGGCCGCCCGGAGGCGCCGGACGACCTCCTCGTCCTCCGCCGCTGGCTCCTCCGGGGTGGCCTCGGACCCGTGCCGGGCGGCCTCCCCGGCCACCGCGACGTTGTCCTTGACCGCGAGGGGGACCCCGGCCAGGGGGAGCGAGGCGAGGTCCTCGCGCCCGCCGAGCGCCTCCGCCTCCTCGAGCGCCCGCTCGCCGCGGACGACCCGGAACGCGCCGACCCGCGGCTCGAGCCGGGAGATCTGCTCGAGGTGGTCCCGGACCACCTCGACCGGCTTGGCGTCGCCCGCCCGCACCAGGGCGGCGAGCTCCGCGGCGGTCCGGCCCACGAGCTCCCCGGCCACGGCCCTCCAGCCTACCGGAGGCGGCTGCTCCCCGCCGCGACGTCGGTCGAACGTCGGACGGCCCGCTGGATTGACCCGACCGGACCGGGCGGGGGAAACTGGAGGGCGACAACCGGAGATCCCCATGGCCATCACCGAGCCTCGTCGAGAGGGCGACGCCGTGCTGTCGTTCCGCGCGTCCGGGGCCGGGGCCGAGCTCCGGGAGGCCCGCGAGCGGCGCGGCCTCAGCATCGAGGAGGTCGCCGAGGCGACGCGGATCCCGGCACGCTACCTCCGGGCCCTGGAGGAGGACGCCCCCGTCGAGCGGTTCCCGGCCCCCGTGTACGCCCGGTTCTTCCTGCGCGAGTACGCGCGCTTCCTCGGGGTGGACGACCGGCCGCTCGTGGCCCGGTTCGACGAGGAGCACGCCGAGGAGCTGGAGCCCAGGCTCGAGGAGATCCCCACGGACCGCGCGGAGCCTCCGCGGCGGGGGCGGGTGCTCGTCGGGGTCTCGGCCCTCGCGCTCGCCGCGCTCGCGGTCGTCTCGCTCGTCCGCGGCGGCGCGCCCGTTCCCCGGGCCCTCCCGACCCAGGTCGGTTCGCCGCCGGCCACCGGCGCCGCGAGCCCCACGGCCCCGCCGACGCCGGCCCCGGAGCCGGTCCGCCGCATCCAGCTCGTCCTGCGGGCCTCGGAGCCCTCGTGGGTGCACCTGGTCGCCGACGGCGAGATCGTCCGGAGCGAGACCCTGGCCCCCGGCGCCGTGGTCCGGGTCCGGGCCGACCGGTCCGTCGGGATCCGGTTCGGGAACCCCGACGGCGTGACGCTCGAGGTGAACGGGAAGGCCGTCGACCTCGAGCGGCGGATCGAGCGCTACGGGTCGGTGTTCGATCTGGTCCTCACCCTGCGGGACGGGGTCCTGGAACGGAGGGCGGGGCCCGATCTCGGGGTGCTGCCCACGCCCTGACGGGGCTTGCCGGGTTCGAACGTACGTTCTATCCTGTGCGGGTGGACCGCGAGCCGCTCTTCGAGCTCCGCCGGCGCACCTTCGACGCGCCGGGGTTCCGGGGCGTCACGTTCATCGAGGTCGAGGCCAAGACCATCATCAACGCGGTCCCGGGCTCGTTCCTCCCGTTCCGCTGGACCATCAACCCCTACCGGGGCTGCACCCACGCCTGCGCGTACTGCTTCGCCCGGGTCACCCACACCTACCTCGACATGGACGGGGGGCGGGACTTCGAGACGAAGATCGTCGTGAAGGTGAACGCGCCCGAGGTGCTCCGGGCGCAGCTCGCCTCGCGCCGGTGGAAGGGCGAGCCGATCGCGATGGGGACGGCGACCGATCCCTACCAGCGGGCGGAGGGCCGCTACGGGCTCATGCGGGGCATCCTCGCGGTCCTGATCGAGCGCCGGAACCCGTTCTCGATCCTCACGAAGGGGACGCTGATCCTCCGCGACCTCGATCTGCTCGCGCGGGCGGCCCGGGTGACCGACGTGGCCACCGCCCTCTCGGTCGGCACCCTCGACGAGGACGCGTGGCGGCGGAGCGAGCCCGGCACGCCGCATCCCCGGGCCCGCCTGGAGGCGGTCCGGGCCCTGAACGAGGCGGGCGTGCCCTGCGGCGTCCTCGTCGCGCCGGTCCTCCCCGGGATCACCGACCACCCGAGGCAGCTCCGGGCGGTGGTGGAGGCCGCGATCGAGGCCGGCGCCACGCACGTCTCCCCGATCCTCCTCCACCTCCGCCCCGGGGTGCGGGAGCTGTTCCTGCCGTGGCTCGAGCGCAACTACCCGGACCTCGTGCCCCGCTACGAGGAGCTCTACCGGACGTCCGCCTACGGGCCCGCCGCGGCCCGCCGGGACCTGGCCCGACGGGTACGGGGCCTGGTCCGCGCGCTGGGCGGCCTCCCCCCGTCGCCGGGTGCCGCGGGCGCTCGGTGGGCCCGGGGGGCGGGCCCGTCCGCGGACCCTGCGGGGCGGCCGGCCGCGGCGGGCGACCGCCGGGCGCAGCAGCTCACGCTGGTCTGACCGCGGGCCGAGGGCCCCGGCCCGCCCTGGCCGCGGGCGCCATCGGCTACCCTTCGCTCGATGCGCGGCCTGGACCGACTGCTCGAGCTGCAGGAGCTCGACCTGGAGATCGACCGGCTCGAGGCGCGCCGGCGCGAACTCGCCTCGGGGGAGGAGCTGCGGGCCGCGCGGGAGGAGGCCGAGGCCGCCGAGGGGAGGGTGGGCGAGCTCCGCCTGGCCCTGGATGCGCTCTCCCGCGAGATCCAGCGCCTGGAGCACGAGGCGTCGTCGCTCGAGGCGAAGCAGCGGGCCGAGGAGCGGCGCCTGTACGACGGGAGCGTCGCGAACCCCAAGGAGCTGGAGGCGCTCCAGCACGAGGTCGAGGCCCTGCGCGCGCGGCGGTCGCGGGTCGAGGACGAGCTGCTCGACCAGATGGTCCGCCGCGAGGACCTCGAGGCGCAGGTGGCGGAGGCGGAGCGGCAGGCGGCCGACGCGCGGTCGCGGCTCGAGGAGGTGGGGGGCGAGTCGGCGCGGGAGCTCGAGCGGGTGGAGGCGGAGCTCGCCGAGAGACGCCCCGCGCGGGAGGCGCTGGCCCGGGCCCTGGACGAGGAGCTGCTCGCGCTCTACGAGGAGATCCGGCGGCAGAAGAGGGGCGTCGGGGCGGCGGCGCTGGTGGACGGGGTGTGCCAGGGGTGTCACCAGAAGCTCTCCGCGATGGAGCTCGACCGCCTGCGGCACGCCGAGGGCGTCGCGAGGTGCGAGTACTGCCGCAGGATCCTGGTCCGCGCCTGATCGTCGCCTGCGACGGCGCCGCCCGGGGCAACCCGGGTCCCGCCGGGATCGGGGTGGTCCTCTCCGCCCCCGACGGGCGGGTCCTCGACCGGATCGCGCGGGGGATCGGGGTCGCGACGAACAACGTGGCGGAGTACACGGCGTGCATCGAGGGGCTCCGCCGCGCCGCCGAGCTGGGGGCCCGCGAGGTGGTGGTCCGCTCCGACTCCCACCTCCTCGTGGAGCAGCTCTCGGGCCGCTACCGGGTGCGCAACGCCAGGCTCCGGGAGCTCCACCGGGAGGCCCTCGCGCTCGCCGGCCGCTTCGAGCGCGTCCGCTACGAGCACGTGCCGCGGGAGCTGAACCGGGAGGCCGACCGCCTCGCGAACCGAGGGGTCGACGCCATGCTCCGGGGCCTCAGCCCGGGGACGGGCTCGGCGCCGGGTCCGCCGAGAGCGTGAGGAGCCGCCCGAGGGGGAACTCGAACCGCACCTCGCGCCCCCGCCCCAGCCGGACGGGCAGCACGAGCGTGCGGCCGCGGACCGAGGGCAGGGCGGGGAACGTGACGATGGCGGCCATCCCACGCGTGCCCGGTGGGACCCCCCGGAGGTTCGGGGTGCCGGCGAGCCCCTCGACCCTCCCGCCCGCCCGGTCCACGATCGCGGCGTCGGGGGGGAGGAGCGTGAGGCGCCGCCGCGTCCCGTTCGAGAGGACGAGGTTCACGCTCCACTCGGGCACGAACGTGAAGACCGAGTCCAGCTCCACGGTGACCCCGCGGGCGGAGGCCCGCTGGTCCACCAGGTGGATCTCGTCGTCCATCGAGAGGCCGTCGCGGATCGCGTTCAGCACGCCCCAGTCCCCGAGGTCGCGCCGGAACAGCGCGACCGGGCCCCGGAAGACCCTGACGCGTCGGGCCGGTTCCCCCTCCTCCGGCGCGAACGTGAGCGAGACCGTGGCGTCCAGGTCGAGGTGGGCCCCGAGCGCGTCGGCCGCCTCGATCCGGAGGAACCCGACGAACGTCACCCGGTCCACGTCGGCGCGGCCGATGATCTCCCCCCGGAACTGCTCGGCCTGGACCCCGACCCACTCCGCCCAGCGCAGCATCTTGGGGGTCCCGGCGAGGGCGCGGAGGGCCGCGGCGCCGTCCTCGTCGGCGCGCGCGTAGGCCTCGACGAACGAGATCGCGGCCTGGCGGGCCGCGGTCACGTCGAGCCCGAGGGTCGGGGAGATCTGCTCGAGCGCGTTCGGCCGCACCTCGCCCGCGGGGGTCGCGCAGGCCACCGCGAGGAAGGCCAGGAGCGCGGGGAGGCGGCGCATGCGGCGCCTATCATATGGAGCGGAGGAGCCGGCCGGGCGGCCGCGGGGCCGCGCATCGCGGCCTCGAGGAAAGTCGGGGCTCCACAGGGCAGGGTGCTGGGTAACGCCCAGGCGGGGTGACCCGCGGAAAGCGCCACAGAAACAGACCGCCCCCGCGAGGGGGTAAGGGTGGAACGGTGAGGTAAGAGCTCACCAGCGCGCCGGGTGACCGGCGCGGCTCGGCAAGCCCCACCCGGAGCAAGGCCAAGCAGGGAGCGCTCGAGGGTGGCCCGCCCGATGCTCCCGGGTAGGCCGCGCGAGGTCGGAAGACCCGGGGTCCCGCCGAGAGGCGGGGCTCAGATAGATGGCCGCCCCCGGCCCGAGCGGGCCGGGACAGAACCCCGCTTACAGGCCGGCTCCTCCTCCCTCACCGGGCGCCGACGCCGGCCGCCATCGCCCGGCGGAGCTGGGCGCCCGCGTGGTAGCTCGAGCGGACGAGCGGCCCGGCCTCGACGTGCGGGATCCCCGCCGCCCGCGCCGCGTCGGCGTGCGCCGCGAACTCCTCCGGCGTCACCCAGCGGTCCACGGGGAGGTGGTAGCGGGTCGGCTGGAGGTACTGGCCCATCGTGAGGATGTCCACGCCGGCGGCCGCGAGGTCCGCCAGGGCCTCCGGGACCTCCTCGGGGCGCTCGCCCATCCCGAGGATCAGGTTCGACTTCGTGATCTGGCCCGGCCGGAGGCGCTTCGCCATCCGCAGCACCTCGAGCGAGCGGTCGTAGCCGAAGGCCGGCCGGATCCTCGGGTGGAGACGGCGCACCGTCTCCAGGTTGTGGGCGAAGACGTCGGGGCCGGCCTCGAGCACCGTGGCGACGTCCCGCTCGCCGCCCTTGAAGTCCGAGGGGAGGACCTCCACGGTGCAGCCCGGCACCGCCGCGCGGATGGCCCGGACCGTCGCCGCCCAGATCCGGGCCCCGCCGTCGGGGAGGTCGTCGCGCGCGACGCCGGTCACCACCACGTGGCGGAGCCCCATGGCGCGGACGGCCTCGGCGATCCGCGCCGGCTCCTCCTCGTCGACCGGGCGGGGCTTCGCCGTCATCACGTCGCAGAACCCGCAGCGCCGGGTGCACCGATCGCCCAGGATCAGGAACGTCGCCTCCCGGTCCTCCCAGCACTCGTAGATGTTGGGGCACCCCGCCTCCTCGCAGACCGTGTGGAGGTCGAGCCCCCGCATCAGGCCCTTCAGCTCGGCGTAGTTCGGGCCGGTCCGGGCCTTCACCTTGAGCCACGGGGGGCGGGGCGCGGGGCGGGCGGTCTGGGCGCAGCCCACCGAGTGCGCGACGTGGGTGTCGGGGGCGGCGGTCCCCGCGGGGAGGACCGGGAGGTACAGGCGGCGCCGGTGCGGGTTGTGGTCGGCCTTGGCCACGCCCCCGAGTCTACCGGGCCGCGGCGGCCCCCGAGCTCGCGGCGGCGTCCCGTCCGTCCCCCTCGCCGGGCGGCGACGCCGGGAGCCACACGCGGAACGAGGCGCCTCCGCCCGCCCGTTCCTCGACCCAGGCCCGGCCGCCGTGGAGCTCGGCGAAGCGGGCCACGAGCGAGAGGCCGATCCCGGTCCCTGGCGTGTGGGGCGTCGCGGTCGGCCCCTGGCGGAAGGGCTCGAAGATCGCGTCCCGGAGCTCGGGGGGCACGCCCGGCCCGTCGTCCTCCACGGCCAGCAGGACGCCGCCGGCCTCCTCCCTGACCGCGACCCAGATCGTCCGGTCGGGGGCGGTGTGGCGGGCGGCGTTCGCCACGAGGTTCTCGACGATCCGCTCGAGCTTCGCCGGGTCGACGCGGGCCACCGCCGATCCGGCGCGCACGAGGAGCCGGCGGTCGGCGGCCGCGTCGAGGTTCTCGACCGTCCGGCGGACGAGCGCGCCCACGTCGACCGTCCGGTAGCGCGGGCTCACGATCCCCCGCTGCAGGCGGTCGATGTCGAGGAGGTCGGTGAGGAGCCGGTCGAGCTTCCGGGCGTTCCCCACGAGGCGCGAGAGCAGGTCGACGCGGTCCTCCCGAGGGAGGTCGGCCTGCTGCTCGAGCGTCAGGGCGAGCCCCAGGATCGCGGTGAGGGGGCTCCGCAGCTCGTGGGAGACGGCGGCCAGGAACGTGTTCTTCATCTCGTCGAGCGCGCGGAGCCGCTCGGCCGCCTCGCGCTCCCGCCGCTCGCTCTCCCGCAGGGCCTCCTCCGCGAGCTTCAGCTCGGTGACGTCGTACATCACCCCCTGGACCAGGGGAGGGCCACCCCCCGGGTCGGGGAGGACGACCGCGTCGTCCCGGATCCACACCATCCGGCCGTCGGGGCGGAGGAAGCGGTACTCCTGGGTCAGCCGCCCGCCCCGGCGGACCGCCTCGTGGTAGGCGCGGATCGCGCGCTCCCGGTCCTCGGGGTGGAGGTGCTCGGCCCAGAGGTCGGGGTCGGCGAGGTAGCGCTCGGGCGGGATGCCCAGGATCTCCCGGACCTGGGGGCTCACGTACTCCGTCACGTCGCGCTCGGCCGGCCGGTCGACGTAGAGGACGGCGGGGAGCTGCTCGACGAGGGTCCGGTACCGCTCCTCCGCCCGCCGGAGCCGCTCCTCGGCCTCGCGGAGGCGCTGCTCGGCCTCCTTCCGGGCCGTGATGTCGAACAACACGCCCTGCCACAGGGGCTCGCCGTCCTCCCCGCCCTCCACCCGGACCGCCTCGTCCCGGACCCATACGACCGAGCCGTCCTTCCGCAGGAGGCGGTACTCGCACCGCCAGGCCCCGCCTTCCTCGGGCTGGGCGAGGACCCGGTCCCGGTCCTCGGGGTGGAGCCGCCTCACCCAGAGCTCGGGGTCGGCGAGCCGCTCCTCGGCGGTGAAGCCGAGGAGCTCCTGGTAGCCGGGGCTCACGTAGAGCGCGGTCGAGACCTCGTCCCCCCGGTTCACGTACACGACCACCGGGAGCCGCTCGACGAGGGCCCGGTAGCGGGCCTCCTCGCGGCGGAGCGCGGCCTCGGCCCGGCGCCGGCGCTCCACCTCCCGGTCCCGGCGCCTGCGGCGGCCCCGGGGTCGAGCGGGGGGGCGGCCGACGCCGTCGACGCGTCGCCCGGTCGGACCGGCGGGTTCCATCGACCGAGGTATCGGCCCCGCCGACGGGGCCCTGAAGGAGGGCGCGGTCCGGCTAGAAGCGGGCCAGCTCCCGCATCCGCTCGTACAGCCGGTCGGGGTCCGGGAGGAACGCGTGTTCGAGGGCCGCGGCGAACCCCATGGCCGGCACGTCCGGGCCCCCGATCCGCACCGGGGGCGCGTCGAGGTCGAACATCGCCTCCTCGGCGATCAGCGCGGAGATCTCGGCCCCGGCTCCGTAGGTCCGGTTGTCCTCGTGCACCACCATGGCCTTCCCGGTCTTCCGGACCGAGGCCAGGATGGTCTCCCGGTCGAGGGGCGCGATGGTCCGGACGTCGACCACCTCCGCCGACATCCCCTCCTCCCGCTCCAGGCGTTCGGCGGCCTCCAGGCAGTGGTGGAGCATGAGGCCGTAGGCGATCACCGTGAGGTGCTCGCCGCGCCGCTTCACCTCCGCCACGCCGATCGGGACCTCGTAGGGCTCGTCCGGGACCTCCCCCCTGATCAGCCGGTAGGTCTTCTTGTGCTCGAGGAACAGGACCGGGTCGGGGTCGCGGATGGCCGCGCGGAGGAGCCCTTTCGCGTCGTAGGGGGTCGCGGGCACGACGACCTTGAGGCCGGGCACGTGTCCGTAGAACGCCTCGATCGACTGGGAGTGGTAGAGGGCGCCGTGGACCCCGCCGCCGTAGGGGGCCCGGATCACCAGCGGCACGCCGAAGTCCCCGTTCGAGCGGTAGCGGATCCGGGCCGCCTCCGAGACGATCTGGTCGAAGGCCGGGTGGATGAAGTCGGCGAACTGGATCTCGGCCACCGGGAGCAGCCCGTGGAGGGCCATCCCGATCGCCACCCCCACGATGGCCGACTCGGCGAGCGGGGTGTCGATCACCCGCCGCTCGCCGAACTCCTCCAGGAACCCCTGGGTCACCCGGAACACGCCCCCGCGGGCCCCCACGTCCTCGCCCAGGACGACCACGCGCTCGTCGGCCCGCATCTCCTCGGCGAGCGCGTCGTGGATCGCGGTGACCACGTTCACCTCGCTCATCGGGGCTCGCCTCCCTCGGCGAACACGTGGCGGAGCAGGGTGGAGGGATCGGGGTCCGGGGCGTTCCACGCCCGGTCGACGGCCTCCTCCACCTCCGCCTTCACCTCGGCCCGGAGCCGCTCCTCGGCGTCCTCGTCCAGGAGGCCCTGCTCCCGGAGGTAGGTGCCGAAGCGCAGGAGCGGGTCCTGGTGGCGGGCAGCCTCGACCTCCTCCCGGCTGCGGTAGGTCCGGTCGTCGTCGTCGGAGGTGTGGGAGTAGAAGCGGTAGGTCTTGCACTCGATCAGCGTGGGCCCCCCGCCCGAGCGGGCGCGCTCGACGGCCTCCTTCGTCGCCCGGTAGCAGGCCAGCACGTCGTTGCCGTCCACCACCACGCCGGGGAACCCGTAGCCCTCCGCGCGCACCGCCACGTCCTCCACCGCCATCTGCTTCGACTGGGGTACGGAGATCGCGTAGCGGTTGTTCTCGCAGATGAAGACGACCGGGAGCCGGTGGATCCCGGCGAAGTTCAGCCCCTCGTGCCAGTCGCCCTCCGAGGTGGCGCCGTCGCCGAACCAGCAGCCCACGACGGCGTCCTCGCCGCGGTACTTCACGGCGTAGGCCACCCCGGCGGCGTGGGGGATCTGGGTCGCGATGGGGGAGGAGCCGGTGATGATCCCGAGCCTCCGGCTCCCCCAGTGGGCGGGCATCTGCCGGCCCCCCGAGCAGGGGTCGTCGGCCTTCGCGAAGACCCCCAGGAACACCTCGTAGGGCGTGAGCCCGGCGACGAGCACGACGGCGAGGTCGCGGTAGTAGGGGAGCCAGATGTCCTGGCCGGGGCGGAACGCCCACGCCGTGCCCACCTGGCAGCCCTCGTGCCCGGAGACCGGGATCACGAACGGCGCCTTGCCCTGGCGGTTGAGCCGGAAGGCGGCCTCATCGCACAGGCGGGCCGTGACCATGGTTCGGTACATCCGGAGGAGGTCGTCGGGGGAGAGCCCGAGCTCCTCGTGGGCGGCGGGTGTCACGCGGGTCGACATGCGGGTACCCCCTGGGAGGAACGGAACGGCCGCCGGGGTGTCCCGACGGCCGGCGAGCGCGCTCGCGTGGTGGGCGGAGCTACGAGGATGGCTCGGAGCGCCATCGACATCGAGTCTACCCCAGGGCCGCGGGGCGATGCCGCTGCCCCGGTGCCCGGACCTGGTATCCTTCGATCGGTCTGAAGACCCCACCCCGGGTGGGGTGGGAGGAACGGAGGCGCGATGCGGCCAGGGGACAAGGCGGCGATCCTCGCCCGGCTGAAGACGGTCCGAGGCCACCTGGATGGGATCGTCCGGATGGTCGAGGAGGACGCGTACTGCGTGGATCTCATGAAGCAGATCTCGGCGGTCCAGGCGTCGCTCGAGCGCGCGAACCGCCTGGTCCTGCGGCACCACCTGGAGACCTGCTTCTCCGACGCGGTCCGGGCCGGCAGGGGCGAGGCGGCGGTCTCGGAGCTCCTGGACGCCGTCAAGTTCACCCCGGTCCTGACCGGCCCGGGCGCCGCCGTCGGGGGCCGGGCCACGGGGGAGGCGGAGGCGACGTGAGCGAGCTGTTCGTGACGGCGGCGGGCGCCGCGCTCGGCGCCGGGCTCCTCTGGTTCTTCTTCGGCCCGAAGGAGGCCGGGCGGGCCGAGCTCCGGGGACGCGTCCAGGAGGTCCGGGTGGCCGTGAAGGGAGGCTACTCGCCCGCCGTGATCCGGGTGCGCCAGGGGGTTCCCCTCCGGATCACGTTCGACCGGCAGGAGGCCGGGGAGTGCACGTCGGAGGTGGTGTTCCCCGACTTCCGCGTCCGTCGGACGCTGCCCGCCTTCGCCCGGACCACGGTCGAGCTCCTCCCGGCCCGGGCCGGGGAGTTCCGGTTCTCGTGCGGGATGAACATGGTGCACGGCCTGCTGGTCGTGGAGCCGGCGGAGGGCGCCCCGGCCGCGGCGCCGGACGAGGGGGCGGCCGCGGGGGACGGGGACGGCGCGGTCGCCGCGCCGGGCCGTCCCGCG
>DATMBJ010000179.1:0-8625 GCA_035559315.1 Actinomycetota bacterium | reverse complement strand
CCCGCCGCGGCCGCGCACGCGCAGCGCTCATGTCTGGACCTCCCTCCAGGGCTGCCTCAAGGTTCGCCGGCCCAGCGACGAGGGGGGTTGACCCACGCGATGTCCGATGTGCACTCCACCGGGCACGACCTCGGCGGCGGGGCGGGGCATGGGGAGGCACGGCCAGAGAGCCTCTCCGTGCGCTCCTGCGGCACCGCCCGGGTCGCGCCGGGAGCTCCCATCACCTCTCGGCCGCTGACGCACGCCGGCGCGGGTCGAGCCCCACGACCCTCCCCGCCGCGCTCACCCGCACCCCGTAGTCCCGCCAGGCGGCGGCGGGCGAGACCAGGCCCTCGGCCACGTCGCGGGCCACGGCCTCGGGGTCCCGGGTGAGGGGGTCGTGGAACCCCCCGCCGCCCGGGAGCTCCAGCGTGAACCGGGTCCCGGCGGGGAGCTTCGTGGAGAGCTTGGGGTTGTGCCGGGCGCCGTCCGAGGTCCGGAACCCCCCCGGCGCCCCGGGCCCGCCCCCGAGGTAGCCCTGGGCCGGGAACCGCATCCGGTCGGCCAGGGAGGAGACCACGTAGGGCTCGCCGGTGCGGACCTCGACCTCGATCGTCTGCCCCAGCCCGCCGCGGTACCGTCCCGGCCCGCCGGAGTCCCGCCGGAGCTCCTTCCGGCGGAACACGAGCGGCGAGGTCGCCTCGATCACCTCCACCGGCGCGGTGGCGATCCCCGAGGGGAACGAGGTGGCCGAGATCCCGTCCTTGTTCGGCCTGGCGCCGGTGCCCCCCGCGGCGAAGAAGACCGTGATGAACCGGTCCCGCCCCGCCCCCCGCACCGTCGTGAGCCAGATGTTCCCGGCGCCCTCGGCGAGCACCCGGTCCGGGATCACCTGGACGAGGGCCCCGAACACCGCGTGGGGCAGGAAGTGGCCGACGATGTGGCGGGCGGCGACCGCCGCCGGGTAGCGGGGGTTCAGGATCGATCCCTCGGGGGCGACGGTCGTGACCGGCCGGAAGCTCCCGTCGTTGTGGGGCACCTCCGGGGAGATCGCGCACTTGACCGCGTAGCTCGTGTAGGCCGCGGTGTAGTTCAGGACGACGTTCATGCCCCGCTCGATCTGGGGGGAGCTGCCGGTGTAGTCCACGGTGATCTCGTCCCCCCGGATCCGCACGGTGCAGGCGATGGTCACCGGCTCGTCGATCCCGTCGGTCCGGATCGTGTGCGCGTAGTCCCCGTCGGGCAGCGCCGCGATGGCCTCCCGGAGGGCCCGCTCGGAGCGGTCGCAGATCTCGTCGCCGAGCTCCTCGAGGTCGGGGAGGCCGAAGTCGTCGAGGTAGGCGAGGAGCCGGTCGGCCCCCACCCGGTTCCCCGCCACCTGCGCGTGGACGTCGCCGAGGACCTCGTAGGGCGCGCGGACGTTCCCCGCGAGGATCCTGAGCAGCTCCTCGTTCTCCCGCCCCCGGTCGTAGAGCTTGGTGATCGGGATGTAGAGGCCCTCCTCGAACACCTCGGTGGCGTCGGCGGAGAGCCCCCGGCCCCCGATGTCCATCGCGTGGCAGGTGTTCCCGAAGAACCCCACGAGGCGCCCCCTGCGGAACACGGGGGTCACCACCGAGAGGTCGTTGAGCTGCCCGGAGGTCTTCCAGGGGTCGTTCGTGATCAGCACGTCGCCGGGGCGGAGCGTCTCGGGGGGGAAGGCCGCGAGGAAGTGGTGCATGGAGGTGGCGAGGGAGTTGATGTGGCCGGGGGTGCCGGTGACGGCCTGGGCCAGCATCCGCCCCCGCCGATCGAACACCGCCGCGGAGAGGTCCCCCGACTCCCGCACGATCGGGGTGAACGAGGTCCGCTGGAGGGCCGCGGCCTGCTCGTTGGTCACCGCGATCAGGCGGCTCCAGAGGATCTCCAGCGTCACCGGGTCGAGCCGCGAGCGCCGCCCGGCCATCTCAGCCCACCTCCACCACGAGGTTCCCGGCCCGGTCCACGGTCGCCCGCGCCCCGGGCCCCACGACCATCGTCGACTCCCGCTCCTCGACCACCGCCGGGCCCCGGAACGAGTCCCCGGGCCCGAGCCGGTAGCGGTCGTAGACCGCCGTCTCCACGTACCGGCCGACCTCGGCGAACCACACCGGCCGCCGCCCCTTGCGGGCGGGGCCGGCCGCCGGCCGGGCCCGGACGAGGGTCCGGGGCGTCGGGCCGAGCAGCCGGACCCGCCACGTCATCACCTCTGGCTCCACCCCCGGCGGGCGCCGGCCGTAGAGCCCGACGTAGGCCGCGTCGAAGGCCTCCTCCACCTGGCGCGCGGGGTCGTGGCCGAGGGCCTCCCCGAGCTCGACCGTGATCGCCTCCCCCTGGCCCCGGTGGCGGACGTCGGCGGCGAGCTCCACCCGCACCTCGCCCCTGGGCACCCCGGTGGCCACGAGCTGGCGGGTCCCCTCCCGGACCAGCTGGGCCAGGGCCCGCCGCACAGCCCCCCAGCGGGTCTCCGAGAGGGCCGCCGGCAGGCTCCGCGCGAGCTCGAAGCCGGGGGCCGCCGTGAGCATCCCGAAGGCCGAGGCGACCCCGGCCGAGGGCGGGAAGAGGAGCCGGCGGATCCCGAGGTTCCGGGCCACCCCCCACGCGTGGACCGGACCCGCGCCGCCGGTCGCGACGAGCGCGTACCGCCGCAGGTCGCGACCCCGCTCGATCGCGTGCATCCGGGCCGCGCTCGCCATGTTCTCGTTCACCACGCGGTGGACGGCGGCCGCCGCCTCCTCGACCGAGAGCCCGAGCCCCCTCCCCAACGCCTCGAGCGCCTCCCGGGCCGCCCGGACGTCCAGGCGCATCTCCCCGCCCAGGAAGAAGCCGGGGTTCAGGTACCCGAGGAGGAGGTCGGCGTCGGTCACGGTGGGGTGGGTCCCGCCGCGCCCGTAGCAGGCCGGGCCGGGGTCCGCCCCGGTCGAGTCCGGCCCGACCTTGGGGAGCCCGAACGGGCCCACCCGGGCGATCGAGCCGCCCCCCGCGCCAATCTCGATCAGGTCCACCACCGGGACCCGGATCGGGAGCCCGCTCCCCTTGGCGAACCGGTACACCCGGGCCGCCTCGAACTCCCGGGCCACCATCGGCATCCCCCGCTCGATCAGGCACGCCTTCGCGGTCGTACCCCCCATGTCGAAGGCCAGCACGTCGCGCCGCCCGCCCTTCGCCCCCCAGAACCCCGCGGCGACCGCGCCCGCGGCGGGGCCGGACTCGAGGAGCCGCACCGGGAACCGGCGGGCGGTCTCCACCCCGGCGATCCCCCCGCCCCCGGTGGACAGCATGATTCGCAGCGGCCCGCGCAGGCCGAGGTCCCGGAGGCGCTTCTCCAGGGTCTCGAGGTAGCGGTCGATCAGCGGCAGCACGTAGGCGTTGGCCTCGGTCGTGGAGGTGCGGGCGAACTCCCCGAGCTCCGGGGACACCTCGGAGGAGAGCGAGACGTACAGGCCCGGCGCCTCCTCCGCGAGCACCCGCCCCACCAGTCGCTCGTGCTCGGGGTTGCGGTAGGAGTGGAGGAGCGCCACCGCCACGGCCTCCACGCCGGCCTGCACGAGCCGGCGCGCGAGCCGGCGGACCTCGGCCTCGTCGAGCGGGACGTCGACGGTGCCGTCCGCGAGCACGCGCTCGGCGACCTCGAAGGCGAGCCGGCGGGGCACGAGCGGCTCGGGCATCTCGAGGAACAGGTCGTAGAGGTCGTAGCGGAGCTCGCGGCGGATGATCATCGCATCCCGGAAGCCCCGGGTCGCGACGAGCGCGGTCCGGGCCCCCTTCCGCTCGATCAGCGCGTTCGCGACCAGCGTGGTCCCGTGGACGACCTCGCGGACCTCCTCCGGCGGGACCAGCTCCAGGAGCCGGGCGATCCCCTCCTCCACGGCCAGGGACGGGTCGGCGGGGGTGGTCAGGACCTTGGCGTTGGCCGCCACCCGGTCCCCGCGTAGCAGCACGAGGTCGGTGAACGTGCCGCCGATGTCGACGGCGATCCTGGCCCCGGGTCCCCTCCGCTGCGCCACCGCACCTCCGACCCCGGGCCGGCGGCGGCCCGGGATGAATCTCAACGTCGAGATAGTATGCCCGCACCGCGGCCCGCCCCGCAACCGCTCCTCGGGTAGGCTCCCGCCGCGCGGCCCGGCCGGACCGCGGCGGGAGAGGAGGTGCGCATGGAGGACTGCGTCCAGGTGCTCTGCGCCGTCGACACCCGGGAGCGGGCGGAGGCCATCGCGGCCCGGCTCGTCGAGGACCGGCGCGCGGCGTGCGTGCAGGTGCTGGGGCCCGTCGCGAGCACGTACCGCTGGCGGGGCGCGGTGGAGCGGGCCGAGGAGTTCCTGCTGGTCGCCAAGACCACCCGCGAGGCGTACCCATCGCTCGAGCGGGCGATCCGCGCCCTCCACCCCTACGAGGTCCCGGAGATCACCGCGGTCCCCGTCGTCGCGGGCTCCGCCGACTACCTCGGGTGGGTCCGGGCGGAGGTCAGGCCGTGACCGCCGACGCCGCCGCCGGGCGGTTCCGGGGGCGGACGGCGGTCGTGAGCGGCGCCGGGAGCCCCACCGGGATCGGCTTCGCCGCCGCCCGACTGCTCAGTCGGGAGGGGGCGCGGCTCGCGATCACCTCCACCACCGACCGGATCCACGACCGCGCGGCCGAGCTCGAGGCCGCCGGCGCCGAGGTCCTGGCCGTCGTGGCCGACCTCACCGACCCCGGGCAGGCCCGCGGCCTGGCCGAGGCCGCCCTCGCCCGCTTCGGCCGGATCGACGTGCTCGTGAACAACGCGGGGATGACCCGGGTGGGGCTCCACGCCGAGGCCCGCCGGTTCGAGGAGCTCGAGCCGACGGACTGGGAACGCGACCTCGCCATGAACCTCACCACCGCCATCAACCTCACGCGGGCGGTGCTCCCCGCGATGCTCGCGCGGGGGTACGGGCGGATCGTGAACGTCTCCTCGGTCACCGGCCCGCTCGTCGCGATCCCCGGCTCGGTGGCCTACGGGGCGGCGAAGGCGGCCCTGGAGGGCATGACCCGGGGCCTCGCGCTCGAGGTCGCGGCCCGCGGCGTCACGGTGAACTGCGTGGCGCCGGGGTGGATCGCCACCGGTTCCTCGACGCCCGACGAGCTCGAGGCCGGGCGGCACACGCCGATCGGGCGCCCCGGGAGGCCGGAGGAGGTGGCCGAGGCGATCGCGTTCCTCGCCTCGGAGGGGGCGAGCTACGTGACCGGCCACAGCCTCGTGGTGGACGGCGGGAACACGATCCAGGAGCACAAGGGCCCGGGGGCCGGGCCGGTGGCCTGACGCGGCACCGCGGGGCCGCTCGGGGCCGGCGGGCGCTCGCGGCGAGGCGCGGGGAGAGGGCGCCATCCCGCGCCGGGCGGCTACGCTCGAGGCGTGGGACGGTTGGTCTCGCGCCGGGCGCTCCTCCTCCACCTGACGGCCGTCGTGGTGGCCGCCACCTGCGTCCGTCTCGGGCTCTGGCAGCTCGACCGCCTCGAGCAGCGTCGGGCCTTCAACGCGCTCGTCCGCGCCCGGGAGGCGATGCCCGTCGAGCCGGTCGGACGTCTCCTCGGCCCCGAGGGCGGCCCGGTCGCCGCCTCCTACCGGCGGGCGTGGGCGGAGGGCCGCTACGACCCCGGCCGCGAGGTCTTGCTGTTCGGCCGGGCCCTCGACGGGCGGCCGGGGAGCCACGTGCTCACCCCGCTGCTGCTCCCCGACGGGCGGGCCCTCGTCGTGGACCGGGGGTGGGTCCCCCTCGACGTCGAAGGGGCTCCGGTGGCGCGCGCGGCGCCCCCCGAGGGCGAGGTCCGGGTCGAGGGGATCCTGCTGCCGCCGGAGAGCGAGGATCCCGCCGCCCTCGCCGGGACCCGCATGGACCGGGTGAGCCTGGCCGCGCTCTCCCGCCGCCTCCCCTACGCCCTGCTCCCCCTGTACCTGGAGCTCCGCCGACAGGAGCCGCCCCCGGGCCCCCTCCCCCGACCGGCGCCGCCCCCCGAGCTCAGCGAGGGGCCGCACCTCTCCTACGCGGTGCAGTGGTTCCTGTTCGCCGGGGTGGCCGTGGGGGTCTACGCGGCGCTCCTCCGGAGGGAGCTGCGTGGGGCGCCCACCGACGCGGTGGGGGCGGCCGGTCGGCCGACCGGGGTGCCCTAGGCGCCGGACGCCTCGGGGCCCTCCTCCGAGGGGAGCCGGGCGTCCTCGTCGTCCTGCCCGACGCCCGGGGGATCCACGTGGAGCCCCGCGGCGCGGGCGCTCCGCCGCTCGTGCCTGGCGAGGCGGCGCTGCTCCTTGGCCGCCGCCTTCCTCGCCTTCACGTTCCTCCGCTGGCGCTTCCCGTAGCTGTCGGGCACCGTTCCAGTCTACGGGAACGACGGGGCCGGTCGCCGGGAAGGCCCGCCGCGCCGCCCCCGCGGTCGGGCGGGCCACGGGCAACGCCTCAGGCCCCGGGGGGCGGCCCGATCTCGATGGGCGCGTCGAACCCGGAGTAGCGGTGGTCCATGAAGTGGCCCTGCGCGCGCATCTCGGCCCGCCGGACGAGCCCGGTGCCATCGACCCACAGCCGGAACCAGATGGGGAGGGACCCCGAGCCGGCGAACGAGACGATCCGGGTCCGCACCCCGTCCACGACCGCGGCGCCCACGATGCGGGGAGCAACGGGCGGGAGGAACGAGTCCCACACGAAGACCGGGACGCGGAGGGGCGGCCCGGGCTCCACCCTCCAGCGGGCCCCCGGCCGCGGCCGGAAGTACTCCTTCCCCCCGACCAGGATCCGGGTGGCACCCCCCCGCACCGAGATCCGGGCCCGGTCCGGCGCCTCGAAGGCGTACGACGCACGGACCGTGGCGAGCCCGCTCGCGAGGACCTCCTCCAGCCGGTAGGTGCGGAGGGTGTGCATCCGGCGCTGCGCGTGCTCCAGGAGGCCCGACCCATCGGGAGCCGGGAGGCCCGGCAGGCGGAACGAGGCGATCCCACCCACCTCGGACCCGACCCGGACGGCGAGCTCCTCGCCCCCGCGGAGGCGGATCTCGGCCCTCCGGCACGTGGGCCCGCAGACCTCCGTCGGGATCGACCGGCCGCCGAGGCGGATCGTGGCCGGGATGCCCGCCGCCGCCTCCTCGCCCTCGAGGGGCAGGAGGTAGACGAGGATCTGGTTCGGCCCCGGGCGCCCCGGGCGGACCGTGAGCCCCACGAGCACCTGTCCCGCACGCCCGCCGAGCGTGAGGTCCCCCTCCCTCGGGAGGGCCGAGGCGGCGGCCCCGGCCCGCTCGGCCTCCTCGAGCTCGGCGACGCGCCCCGGCGGGAGCGGGTAGGCCGCCAGCACCGCGGCCGCGCCCACCACCAGGACCGCGACCCCGGCCTCGAGGCGCGGGGAGGCGATCGCGCGCCGCCAGGCGAGGACGGACAGGGGAACCATGGCGAGCACCCCGAGGACCTTCATGCCGAGGACCTGGCCGTAGGAGGTCGCCACGACGTCCCGGAGCACCTGGAGCTCCTGCGAGCCGCGGAGGACCCCGGTCGTCACCGTGGCCAGGAACGCGGGGATCGCGACCGGCGAGAACCGTTCGAGGAGCGCCCGGGCCGAGGGACCCCGCCACCCTTCGGGTGGTCGGAGCGTGGCCAGGGCGAGGATCCCGCCGGCCCAGAGCCCAGCCCCGAGGAGGTGGAGCGCATCGACCGGCACCCCCCACGGCACCGCCGCGGCATGGCCCGCCGCAGCGAGGGCGACGATCGCGAGCGCCAGGGCGGCGGCGACGCCGCGCCCCTCGGGCGGGGCGAGGAGGGCCAGCGCCTCGGCGACCACCCGGAGGGTACGGGCGAGGCCGGGCAGGCCGGTGGTGAGGTAGGCGGCCACCGGGCCGGCCGAGAGGGATCCGGCCGCGAGACCCCCTTCCCCGACGACCACCGAGAGACCGGCGACGAAGGCCACCGCGAGCGCGGGCCGCAGGCGCGGGCGGACCCAGCCCAGCCCGGGCGCCCGCCGCGCCAGCCGGCGCAGGACCAGCATCCCCGTGGCCAGCAGGAGCGCGGTGTACTCGAGGCCGCGGAAGGCCGCCACGACCAGGTCGGCGGGCCCGGGGGCCGTCCCCACCTGGCCCTCGGCCCCTTCCCCCGGTGCCACGCCCACGCCGAAGCGGAACGATCCCCGGAGCGCGTGCCCGTCGAGCGTGCTGACCGTGACCCACTGGACCTCGTAGATGCCCGGGGCGTTCGTGGAGAGGACCACCCGGATCTCCCGCTCCCCGGTGGGCGAGCCCTCGAACCGGAGCCCGGCGGGGTCGAGCACGACCGCTCGGGACAGCCGTGGGTTGAGTGGCTCCGTGAACCGGAGCACGACCACCCCCGGTGCGGCGGCGAGCTCGGCCCCGGGCTCCGGGTCCGAAGAGACCACGGCCGCGTGCGCCCGGGCCACGCCGGGCGTCGCGACGACCCAGGCCGCCAGGGCGAGCCCGACCACGCACCGCCGGGCCGCCGCCCGCCGCCGCCCGGCCCTCTCACCTGCGGTTCCTTCGGTGGGCGCTGGAGGGCTCGAACCTCCGACCTCCGCCTTGTAAGGGCGGCGCTCTCCCGGCTGAGCTAAGCGCCCATCACGTGGCCGCATGAACGGCACACGACCTCACCGAGCGTCGCGGAGAGCCGCGTGCTCCCGCAGC
>DATMBJ010000178.1:0-14337 GCA_035559315.1 Actinomycetota bacterium | reverse complement strand
GCGCGCTCGTCCGGCCGCCGCTGCCGCTCAGGGGCCCGACGGGACGGTGACGGTCACCGCCGTCCCCTGGCCGGGACGGGAGCGGATCGACAGCGAGCCGCCGACCAGCTGCGCCCGCTCCCGCATGCCGAGGAGCCCCAGCTTCCCCTCGAGCGCCAGCCGCTCGAGGGGCTCCGCCACCTCGAAGCCCCCGCCGTCGTCCTCGACGTCGATCCGGACCTCGTCGTCGCCGAACGCCACCCGTACCTCGACCCGCCGCGCCCCGGCGTGCCGCTCGACGTTCCGGAGGGCCTCCTGGGTCACGCGGAACAGGGCGAGCTCCGTCTCCGCCGGCAGCCGACGGGCCGGGCCCGAGAGGTGGAAGCGAGCGTCCACGCCCGCCCGCCCCGTGAGGTCGGCCACCAGCCACTCGAGGGCCGGGACCAGCCCGAGGTCGTCGAGGACCGTGGGGCGCAGGTCCCGGCTGAGCCGACGCAGCCCCTCGAGCGTCTCCGCGGCCCGCGCGCGCAGCTCCCGCGCTCGCCCCGCGGCCTCCGGGGGGAGGCGCTCGGCCAGGGCGTCGAGCCCCCGCGCCAGCAGGACCAGGTCCTGCGCGGCCGTGTCGTGGAGCTCCCGCGCCAGGCGTCGCCGCTCCTCCTCCTGGACCCGCGTGACCTCGTGCACGTAGGACCGCAGATGCTCCTTCTCCAGCCGGTGGAGGCGGTCGTTCTCGAGGGCCACCCCGATCTGGGCGGCGACGGCGCGGAGGAGGTCCTCGTCGTCGCGGCCCGCGGGGCGCGTCGGGTCGAGGACCGCGACGAGCGCGCCCGGGATCCCGGGGTCCCCGCCGAGCGGGGCGACGAGCCGCGCGCCGGGTCCCGGTGCGGAGCCGCTCTCCCCCTCGGGTCCGTCGGCCCCGGGCGCCGGAGCGCTGCCCGCCGGGGCGCTCCAGCGTTCCTCGCCCCCGCCCTCGGGGTCCCGGACGACCACCGAGACGGTCGCCAGGCCCAGGACCTCCCGCACCCGCTCCAGCACGGCGGGCAGGACCCGGTCGAGCGGCGAGGCCGAGACGAGCGCCGACGCCACCCCGTGCAGGAGCGCGAGCCGCCGGCCCGCGGCGGCGAGCTGTTCCCGCTGGCGGCGCTCACGCTCGACGGGCGCGGCCACCGCCGCACCCACCCCGAGGACGATCGTCACGTAGAGCAGCTCCCAAGCCCAGGCCAGTTGCGCCCGGTGCCAGAGGAACACGTTGGGCAGCGTGAGCGCGAGGCTCCACACGCCGGTGAGGGCCGATCCCTCGAGGCCGTAGCGGAGCCCGGCGTAGACGATGGGAACGAGGTAGAGCACGACCGGCGCGTGGCGGAGCCCGGACTCCAGCACGGCCGTCCGGTGGAAGAGCCCGAGGCCCTCGATGGCGAGGTGGAGGGCGGTGATCGACAGGACCCCGGCCTGCACCGCCCAGAACGACGGCTCCCGCAGGCGCCGCCGGACGAGCCGGGCCCAGGTCGCCACCGCCGAGGCCGGGACGGCGCTCGCCCCCGCGCTCACGCCAGGTCCTCCAGCCGGATCCAGCCCCGGCGGAGCCCGTGGATCACGGCCTCGGTCCTCGAGGCCACCCGGAGCTTGCGGAAGATCCTCCCCAGGTGGACCTGGACGGTCCGCGCCGACAGACCCAGCCGGGCGCCGATCTGCTTGTTGCTGAGGCCACGGGCGGCGAGCCGGAGCACCTCGATCTCCCGGCCGGTGAGGGGGACCCCGCCTTCCTCCGCCCGGCTGGCCGCCCGGAAGCGGCCCAGCACCTTCCGCGCGATGGCCGGGTGGAGCACCGCCTCTCCCGCGCGGACCGATCGCACCGCGTCGACCAGCTCCGAGCCCCGGACGTCCTTGAGCAGGTAGCCGGCGGCCCCGGCCTCGAGGATCGCGTACACGTACGGGTCGTCGTCGTGCACCGTGAGCACGAGGACGCCGATCTCGGGATGCTCCTCCTTGATCCGCCGGGTGGCCTCGATCCCGTTCACCCGGGGCATCCCGATGTCGATCACCGCGACGTCGGGCGCGAGGCGTTCGGCGAGCGCCACGGCCTCCTCTCCGTCGGCCGCCTCGCCCACGACCTCCAGGTCCTCCTCGCGCTCGAGGATCCGGCGGGTCCCCTCGCGGACCAGCGCGTGGTCGTCGGCGATCAAGATGCGGATCCGCTCGTCCATCGTCCGGGGAAAGCGTACGCCCCGAGCGGACCACGGGGCCCGCGCCGACCAGCCCGGCCGCCGGTACGCCATATCGCCTACCGGCGCGTACGCCACCCGGCGCACCTGCCGGTCCGCGCAACATCCCCGGTTCGCGTGCCGAACGACCCTGATCGACCGGCCTCCGTCGGGCGACCCTGTGAGCGAACCTGCCGGAGGAGGACGCGATGGCCGTGCACACGGGGGCCGTGGCGGAGGAGGCGTCGGCGCTCGCGGAACGCCGCCGCCGGATGGAGCTCGCGGTCCTGGCTCCGCTCGAGCGGATCGGCGGTGGCTACCGGGCGCTGCTGGCCCTCCTGTTCCTGGTGTTCGCCTGGGGCGTCTACGCCTGGACGGTCCAGATCCGCCGCGGCCTCGCCGTCACCGGCCTCTCCGACCAGGTCCCCTGGGGCTTCTACATCACGAACTTCGTGTTCTGGATCGGCGTCTCGCACGCCGGTACGTTCATCTCGGCCGTCCTCCGCGTGAGCAACGTCGGCTGGCGGACCCCGGTGGTCCGGATGGCGGAGTTCATGACGGTGGCGGCGCTCCTCATGGGCGGATGGATGCCGCTCGTGGACCTGGGTCGGCCCGACAGGATCATCAACCTCCTGAACTACGGCCGGTTCCAGTCCGCGATCGTGTGGGACCTCATGGCCATCACCACCTATCTGACCGGGAGCTTGATCTACCTGTACCTGCCGCTCATCCCCGACCTCGCGCTGGCCCGGGACCGGCTGGACCCGGCGCGGCACCCGATCCGCCACCGCGTCTACTCGATCCTGGCGGTCGGGTGGCGCGGGAACGAGGAGCAGTGGCGGCGGCTCGCCCGCGGCATCCGAATCATGTGCGTGCTGATCATCGGCGTCATGGTGAGCGTCCACACCGTCGTGTCGTGGATCTTCGGGATGACGCTGCGCGCCGGGTGGCACAGCACGATCTTCGGCCCCTACTTCGTGGTCGGGGCCATCTGGTCGGGCCTCGCGGCGGTGCTCACCGGGATGGCGATCTTCCGCCGGGCCTTCCGCCTCCAGGCGATCATCACCGACCGGCACTTCGTCCGGGTCGCGAACCTGCTGCTGGTCGCGGGCCTCGTCTACGCCTACATGACGACCAGCGAGTACCTCACGATCGCCTACAAGCTCGAGCCGCAGGACCGGGGCCTGCTCTCGGCGCTCTGGACCGGCCCCTACGCGCCGCTGTTCTGGATCTACGGCATCGCCGGGATGGTGGTGCCCCTCCTGCTGCTCGCCCTGCCGTGGACGAGGAACGTGCCCGGCATCGTCGCGGCCTCGATCCTCGTGAACATCGGCATGTGGATCAAGCGCTTCGTGATCACCGTGCCGTCGCTCGCGCTCCCGCAGATCCCGGTCGACTGGCGGTCCTACGCGCCCACGTGGGTCGAGGTGTCGATCGTGGCGGCCACCTTCGCCGGGTTCGCGCTCCTGATCGGGCTCATGGCGAAGGCGATGCCGATCATCCCGATGTGGGAGATGGCGGAGCAGATGGAACAGGGGGCGGAGTGACGATGTCGGTCCGGACCCAGCGACCGCCCACCGCCGAGCCCTCCCGGCCCGTCGAGGACGCGCCGGGCGGCCCCCGGGCCGTCGTCCCCGAGGCCGACCCGGCGGAGGTGACCCGCCGCCGGTTCCTGGCGCGGCTCCTCGGGGCCACGGCCGCGCTCGGCGTCGCGGGCATCGCGGAGCCCGCCCTGGCCCACGGCGAGGAGGGAGAGGACCAGGGGCACGGAGCGGCCGAGGAGCGGCCGGCGTCGACCCGGGTCCGCCGGTGGGCCATGATCATCGACCTGCGGAAGTGCGACGGCTGCGTCGAGCTCGGCCTCCCGCCCCAGTGCACGCAGGGCTGCATCTGGGCCCGGTTCGTCCCCGAGGGCCAGCAGTGGGTCGAGGTCGTGCCGCAGCCCCACGAGGACCCTCCCGGCGCGCCGCCCCACGTCATGCCGGTGCCGTGCATGCAGTGCGAGAACGCGCCCTGCGTGAACGTCTGCCCGGTGGGGGCCACGTTCCACACGCCCGAGGGCACGGTGCTGATCGACCAGCAGCGCTGCATCGGGTGCCGGCTCTGCATCGCCGCCTGCCCTTACAACCGGCGGTTCTTCAACTGGGGCGACCCGGTGCAGCCCTCCTGGGTGAAGGCCGCCCCCTACGACGTGCGGACCCAGGCGCCGGCCTTCCGGGGGACCGTGATGAAGTGCGACTTCTGCACGGACCGCCTGGAGGCCGGGGGGCTCCCCTCGTGCGCCCTCAACTGCCCGCGCGGGGCGATGTACTTCGGCGACCTCGAGGAGGACCTGGCCACCAACGGGCGCGAGGTGATCCGGATCTCGAGGACGCTCCACGACACCGGGGCCTTCCGCTACAAGGAGGAGCTCGGCACCGAGCCCCGCGTCTGGTACATCCCCGGGTCCGGCGAGCTCGTCCCCCGGACCCACCACCGGCGGTTCATGAAGGACCGGCTGGAGTGGCCGTGGCGCGCGTGGGAGGCGGAGGGGTCGGCCCGCACCGGCCACGAGGCGGAGGAGGAGGCGCACGATGGCTGAGGGCCTGCGGCGCTGGGCGGCGTCCTTCCTGGCCGGCCTGCTCCTGGTGCTGACGCCCGGGGTCGCCCTGGCCCACGGCGAGGAGCCTCACGGCGAGGAGCCTCAGGCGCCGCCCGAGGAGCAGGTGGCCCCGGCGGACATGGGACCCGGGGCTCGCCGCGCCAGGGTGACGCTCGAGCTCCGGGCGACCGGCGGGACTTCCCTGGGGGAGCTCGTGCGCCTGGAGGCCACGCTCCTGGACGAGGACGGGATGCCCGTGGTCGGCGCGCCCGTGGCCTTCTACCAGCGCGCCTCGTTCGCGGACGTGGCGGGGGAGGCGTTCCTCGGCGTTGCCCGGACGGACGACCGCGGGGTCGCCTCGATGGCCGTCGAGCTCCGGACGCCCGGGGACGTCTCGTTCTCCGCCCGCTTCGCCGGCGACGAGGACCGCCGCCCGGCGGAGGCCGGCACCAGCGTCGAGGTGGTCGGGGACCAGCAGCTCTACAAGCCCGAGGTGGGGCTCCGGGTGCCCGGGGTCGGCGTGTGGTGGCTCCTGGTGCTGGTCGGGGCGGTGTGGGGCCTCTACCTCCTCGTCGCCCGCCAGGTCGTGGGCATCGCGAGGGCCGGATCGACGCCGAGCGACCCGGGGGAGCCGGGCATCGGCCGCCGCCGGTTCCTGGCCTCGTTCCTCGTCCCCGCCGGGCTCGTCGCCGGGGTCGCGTCCCTGGGCTCCGGGCTGCTCGCGCTGATCTCCCGTTCCCCGCGGACCCACTGGAACCTCGCCCCGGACCCCGCGGCCCACCTCCACGCCCGGCACCGGATCACCCCGGTGGCGCACGTCGGCGAGCACCACGCGCCCACGCTCCCCCCGATCCTCGAGCGGGAGGTGAGCTTCTCCCGGGAGGTGTTGCCGATCCTCATGGAGAAGGGCGGCCCCCACACCCACCCCTCCGCCTACTCGCCGCCGCCGCACGGGGTCCGCCTGGACAGCTACGCCGCGATCATGGGCCTGGAGGAGGCCCCGCACGGGGAGGAGGCCCCGCACGGGGAGGAGGGCTCGGGCGAGCACGGGCACCGGCTCGTCGTCCCCGGCAAGCCCGAGGAGAGCATGTTGGTGATGATGCTGGTCGACCACGCGCACCGGATGCCGCCCGCCGTCCCCCTCTCGGAGGAGGAGATCCAGCTCATCGCCTCGTGGGTCGCGCAGGGCGCCAAGGACAACTAGCGCCAGCCGCGGCTAGAACCCCTCCGCGTACTCCTCGTCGGTCACGGGGTCGCCCCACTCCGGCGCGCCGCCCCCGTTCACCGCGACGTGGAGCATCGGCTCGTCGGGGTTCCCGCCGTGGAAGTGCCACTCGTCAGGGCCGACCCAGACCACGTCGCCGGGCTCGAGCACGTGGCCCGCGCCGCCCCGGCTCCGGACGCGGCCGCGGCCGGCGAGCCCGTAGAGGAACTGCCCGCCGGGGTGACGGTGCCAGTGGGTCCGGGCCCCGGGGGCGAAGAGCACCACGCCCACGTTGGTCCCGTCCGGGGCCGCCGCCGTGCCCCGGAGCCAGACCTCGCCGGTGAACCTCGCCGCGTCGCCGCGCTGGAAGGACCCCTCGCTCGCCCGTGCGATCTCCACGTCGCCTCCTTCCGCTCGTCGGCCCCGCAGCGTAGCCGAGGCTCGGTCCGGTCAGCCCTCCACGGCCGCCTGGATGGCGCGGAGCGCCTCCGGGTCCAGCCGGACCTCGCCGGCGCGGGCGTTGGTCCGCACGTGCTCCGGGTTCCGGCTCCCGGCGATCGCCGCCGTCACCCCCGGCTGCTCGACCACCCACCGGAGCGCCAGGACGGCGAGGGGGAGGTGGAGCCGCTCGGCGATGGGCCGGAGCCGCGCGACGAGCTCCAGGTTGCGTTCGAACACGCCGGGGGCGAACGGTCCCTCCCTCCGGGCCCGCCAGTCGCCCTCGGGGAACGTGGCGGCCGGGCCCAGGGACCCCGTGAGGATCCCGTAGCCGAGGGGGCCGTACGCCAGGTACCCCACCCCCCGCTCGGCGAGCCAGGGGAGCAGCGCCGCCCGGTCGCCCCGCTCGATCAGCGAGAACTCGTTCTGCACCGCATCCACGTGACGGATCCGCAGGCACCGCTCGACCAAGCCCTGGTCGAAGTTGGAGACGCCCACGTGGCGCGCCAGCCCCTCCTCCACCAGCTCGGCCATCGCGCCCCACGTCTCCTCGACCGGGACCCCCCGGTCCGGCCAGTGGACCTGGTAGAGGTCGACGTGGTCGACGCCCAGCCGCCGGAGCGAGCCCCGGATCGCCCGCCGCACCTGCTCGGGCCGGAGGCCGCTCCCCTCCGGCTCCGGGGCCACCTTCGTGAAGATCAGGACCTCGTCGCGGCGGCCCGCCACGGCCCGCCCGACCAGCTCCTCCGAGCGGCCGTCGCCGTACACCTCGGCCGTGTCGATCCACGTCATCCCGGCGTCCAGGGCCGCTCGGATCGCCGCGATCACCTCGTCGTCCGAGGGGTTCGGTCCCCAGTCCGTGCCCCCCGCTTCCCAGGCCCCGTAGCCCACGACCGAGATCTCCGGGCCCTCGCGTCCGAGCTTCCGCATCTCCATCCGGTCCCTCCCCCGACGACGGACCCCCGACCGGGGTCCTCCGCGCGGCCGGTCCCCGGGCCGACCGCTCGGCCCATCCTACGGCCTCCCGACGATGCTTCGTGACGCTAATTAGCTTCGCGAAGTATCATCGCCGCGTGGAGACCGCCACGGTGGACGTCGCCCAGCTCGCCTCCCGGCTCCGCCTGGGGGTGACGCGGCTGGCCCGTCGCCTGCGGCGCGAGGCGGAGGCCGGGATCACGCCCACCCTGCTCTCGGCGCTCTCGACCGTCGAGCGGGAGGGCCCGATGACGATCGGCGACCTCGGCGCCGCCGAGCACGTCCAGCCTCCGACCATGACCCGGATCGTGGCCGCCCTCGTCGGGGCGGGCCTCCTCGAACGGTGGACCGACCCCGCGGACCGGCGCGTGTCGTGGGTGCGGGCGACGCCCGCCGGCGCCCGGCTGATCGCCAGGAGCCGGAGCCGGAAGGACGCCTACCTCGCCCGGCGCCTGCGTCGCCTCGGGCCGCGGGAGCTCGCGGTGCTCGAGGAGGCCGCAGGGATCCTCGAGCGGCTCGTCGAGGAGGGGCCGTGAGACGGGTGCGACTCGCGTTCCACCGCACCTTCCACGCGGTCGCCCACTCGCGGAACTTCCGCCTGTTCTTCGCGGGCCAGGCCGTCTCGGTCACCGGCACCTGGATGCAGCAGGTGGCGACGGCGTGGCTCGTGCTCCGCCTCAGCGGGAGCGGCCTGGCCCTGGGTTCCCAGGCGGCGCTCGCCTTCGGGCCGATCCTGCTGCTCGGGCCGTGGGGCGGGCTGCTCGCCGACCGGCGGGACAAGCGCCGGATCCTCGTCGCCACCCAGACCGCCTTCGCCGCGCTGGCCGTCGCCTCGTGGGCCTTGGTCGCGACGGGGACGGCGCGGCTGTGGATGGTCTACGCCGTCTCCCTGCTCCAGGGGGTGGTCACGGCCGTCGACAACCCCACGCGCCAGAGCTTCTTCGCCGAGATGGTCCGGGGGGAGGACCTGACGAACGCCGTCAGCCTGAACTCCGCGGTCATGACCGGCACGAGGGTGGTCGGCCCGGCCCTCGCGGGCGTGCTGATCTCCACCGCCGGCCTCGCGGCCTGCTTCCTGGTCAACGGGATCTCCTACCTCGCGGTGATCGGCGGGCTCCTCGCGATGCGGCCGAGCGAGCTCCGCCGGGCGCCGACCCCGGCGCGCGGCGTCGGCCGCGTGCGGGATGGCCTCGCCTACGTCTGGCGGACGCCCGCGCTCCGGATCCCCCTGGCGCTGATGGCAGCGGTCTCCACGCTCTCGTGGAACTTCACGGTCGTGTTCCCGCTCCTCGCCGAGGGGCCCTTCCGCGGGGACGCGCGGACCTTCGGGCTCCTCCTCTCGGCGATGGGCGCGGGCTCGCTCGCGGCCTCGCTCGCCATGGCCCGCCTGGAGCGCCCGAGCCCCGCCCGCGTCGGCTGGGCGGCCGCCGCCTTCGGCCTGCTCTCGACGGCGGTCGCTGCGGCGCCGGGCGTGCGCGCGGCGCTCCCGCTGGCCGCGCTGCTGGGGGCGGCGAGCATGGTGTTCATGATCGGCACGAACTCCTTGCTCCAGGTGGGCGCCCGCCCTGACATGCGGGGCCGGGTCATGGCCCTCTACGGGATCGTGTTCCTCGGCGGCACGCCGATCGGCGGCCCCCTGGCCGGCCTGCTCGCCGAGCGCCTCGGGCCGCGGGAGGCCCTCGCGCTCGGCGGGGCGGCGGCCGTCGTCGCCGGGCTCGTCGGGCTCCAGAGGATGCGCCGGCACGGCCTGATCGAACGCCCCGACCTGCCGCCACGGACCGTCCAGCCTGCGGCGGTGCCCGCGCTCAGGGGCCAGGAGGGACTCTCGACCTAGAGGGCTCGGGCGCGGGTGCTCGGGCGCGCCGACCCGGGGGTCAGGCCGGGAGGTCGAGGGCGGCGGCCTCCTCCTCTCCGACCTCTCGGGCGAGAGGGTTCTCCGCGATGCTGCCGGAGGGGATGGGCGTCCAGACCCAGCTCCCGTCCCGCAGGATCTCGGCCCCCGCGCTCAGCCGGTCGAGCCACACTCGGAACACGGCGGAGCCGAGCCGGTAGATCCTCCGCTCCCCGGGAAGCGGCGCGAGGGGCGGACCCACCCGCCGCGGTCCGAGGAGCACGGCCTCACGCTGGGGGAGGGAGGGTCCCCCGGGACCCTCCTCCTTCCCTAGGGGCGCGGCCAGTTCGCGCTCCCGGCCAGCACCAGCGACGCGAGGGTCGCCAGCGCGGTCAGGACGCCGAGGGCCGCGCGGGTCCACGCGCTCCTCACCCCTCGTCCCCCCTTCCGGTGCGGTGGTCACGGTGGCGCGAATGTAACGCGAGGCTTTCCTCATCGCCAACTCCGTTGTTAAGTTTCGGCTCGTCGTGCCGAACCTTGAGGAGACGGGGGTCACGCGCCCGGGGCGGTCGTCCGATTACCCTTCCCGTGAACCCCTCGTGCAGGAGCGACGATGCTCGGGAGCAGGCTGCGGCGCCTGAGGCGTGCCAGGGGGCTCACGCAGCGGGAGCTCGGGGCCCCCCGGTACAGCCATGCCTACGTGAGCTCGATCGAGTCGGGACGCCGGCGGCCGTCGCGTCCGGCCCTGGAGTTCTTCGCCGCCAAGCTCGGGGTCGAGCCCGAAGAGCTCGCGACCGGGCGGCCGCGGAACCTCGAAGCCACGCTCGAGCTCCGGCTCCGGGAGGCCCAGGTCGCGCTCTCCGAGGGACGCGACGAGGAGGCCGAGGCGGCGTTCCGGTCGATCGGCCGCGAGGCCAGGCGTTTCCGCCTCCCGAGGCTCGAGGCGCGCGCCGAGGAGGGGCGCGGGCTCGTGCTCGAACGGCGCGGCCAGCCGGAGCTGGCCCTCGAGCGGTATCGGCGGGCCACCGAGCTGCTGCGGGCGGAGCCGCCCACCGTCCGGGCCGACGCGGTCGACGGGGAGGCCCGCTGCCTCACCTCGCTCGGCGACGTCCGCTACGCGATCCACCTCCTCGAGAGCCTGCTCGGGGAGATCGAGCGGTCGGGGCTCGAGGACCCCGACGCCCTCGCCCGCATCCACGCGGGCCTCCTCTACTCCTACCTCGAGGCCGGCCTGTACCGGAAGGCGGCGGAGACCGCGGCGGAGCTCGAGCGCCTCGTCCCCCGCGTCGAGGACCCCTTGCGGCTGGCGGTGATGCACGTCCACGTCGCCCGCCTGTACCTGACCGAGGGGAGGATCGGGGAGGCGGAGCGGTCGCTCGCCCGGGCCGAGGACCTGTACCGCCAGCTCCGCCTCCGGACCGACCTGGGCTTCGCCCACCTCGCCAGGGGGTACGTGCACACGCGGGCCGGCCGCCTGGCCGAGGCGAGGGTGGAGCTGCAGCGGGCGGTCGAGATCTTCGAGGGGACCGGGGACCGGAAGGACCTGCCGCGGGCCCTCAACGAGCTGGCCCGCGTGGAGCGGCTCGAGGGCCGGCCGGCGCGGGCGGTGGAGCTCCTGGAGCGCTCGATCTCGCTCCTCGGCGACTCGGACGTCCCGATCCTCGCCTGGGCCCACCGCGAGCTCGGGCTGGCCTTCGCGGAGCGGGACCCGGCGCGCGCCGAGAAGCACCTCCGCACCGCCATCGACCTCTACCACCGGACCGAGCAGGCGGTGGAGCTTGCCGCGACGTACCGAGCGCTCGGCGACCTCCTCCGGGCCAGGGGCGAGGCGGAGGCCGGCTCGGAGGCCTACCGCAGCGGGATCCTGGCCCTCGAGGAGCGGCTGTAGCTCCTAGCCCGTCGGCGGGGGCCCCTCCAGGACCTCGTCGAGGGCCGCGAGCAGCAGGTCCGCGTGCTCCTTGCCGAAGACCAGCGGCGGCCGGATCTTGAGCACGTTCCCCTCGGGCCCGGTCGCGCCCAGGAGCACCCCGCGGTCCCGCATCGCCTCGCGGATCGCCCGAGCGAAGCCCCGCGCCGGCTCCCTCGAGCCCCGATCCCGCACGAGCTCCACGCCGACGAGGAGGCCCGCGGCCCGGACGTCCCCCACCGCCTCGTGCCGCCTCCCGAGCTCCTCGAGCCCGGCCCGGAGGTACGCCCCCACCTCCCGGACCCTGGCCAGGACGTCCTCCTCCTCGATCGCGTCGAGCACCGCGAGGGCCGCGGCGGCCGCCACCGGGTTCCCGCCGAACGTGCTGAACAGCTCGGTCTCCTCGGGGAACCGCTCGAGCAGCTCCCGCCGGAGCACGAGGGCGGCGACGGGGATCCCGTTCCCCATCGGCTTGCCCATCACGACCATGTCGGGCCGTACCCCGGACGCCTGGAAGCTCCAGAGGTGGGTCCCGAACCGGCCGTGGCCCGCCTGGACCTCGTCGGCCACGAGGAGGCCTCCGGCGTCGCGGACCCGCCGCTCCACGCCCCGGAGGTACTCGGGGGGCGGCACCAGGATCCCCTCGGCGGTGAAGGCCGGGTCGACGTACATCGCGGCGAGCCCGTGCCCCCGATCCGCGAGCTCGCGGACCGCCTCCTCGACGTGGGCGGCGTAGCGGTCCGCCCACCCCTCCTCCTCCCGCCGGTAGGGGCCGCGGTACCCGTCCGGCCCCGGCACGCGCGCGACATGGCCGGGCCGCTCGCCCCTCGCCCACTCCTCGGGCGAGAGCGCGTGGGTGGCGGTGGTCACGCCGTGGTAGGCGAAGGCCGAGACGATCGCGCCCCCCCGCCCGGTGGCCGCCGTCGCCAGGCGCCAGGCCAGGTCGTTGGCCTCGCTCCCCGAGTTCACGACGAACACCGCGTCGAGCCCCTCCGGCATGGTCGCCACGAGGCGCTCGGCGAGCTCCACGACGGCCTCGTGGAGGTAGCGGCTGTGGGTGTTGAGCAGCCGCTGCTGTTCGGCCACGGCCCGCGCCACCCCCGGGTGCCCGTGGCCGACCACGGGCACGTTGTTGTAGCAGTCGAGGTAGCGCCGGCCCTCGGCGTCGAACAGCCAGACCCCCTCCCCCTGCACGAGGTGCACGGGCCGCTCGTGGAAGAGGGGGGCGCGGGGCAGCACCCGCCTCCGCCTGGCGAGGAGCTGGTCCGAGGAAGCCCGCCGGTACGGCAGGAGCCGGGCCACCTCGGCGAACCGCCGCCCCACGGCGTCGAGCCCCTCGGCCTCGAGGAGGTCGAGGAACGCCCGGGCGCCCGCGTCCCAGCTCGAGATGTAGGCGGCGTTCTCCGGGTACAGGCCGAGCCGCCAGGCCGTGATCACCACCGCCGTCGCCAGGCGCGCGGCGACGAGGTCGGCGAGCAGCTCGGCCTCGGCGTCCTCGAGCGGCGTGACCCGGGCGTAGCCGCGGATCAGCTCCTCGGCGGCGGCGAGCGCGTCGGCCCGGCCCTGGAGGACGTCGGCCACCGCGACCGCGAGGTCGCAGACCAGCGCGGTGTGGGTCATGTCCCCGAAGTCCACGATCCCCGAGACCCGCAGGGCGTCGTCGAACAGGGCGTTGTCCAAGGTGACGTCGTTGTGGATCACCTGCGCCCGGAGCGAGGGGAAGGCCGGGGCCACCCGCTCGTCGAACCGGTCCAGGACCCGCTCGAGCTGCGCGCGGCGACCGGGATCAGGGACGTGCCCCAGGAGCCGCCGGAGCTTGGGCGCGTGCTTGACGTCCCAGAGGATCTCGTAGCCGGCCGCGGGGTGGAAGAAGCCCCGGAGGGCCCGGCCGAGGCGGGCCGTCACCTCGCCGATCCCCCGCACGGCCCCCGGGGTGAGGTCCTCGGCCCGGACGTGCCGCCCGGGGAGGAACGTGAAGGCGCGGACGAGGTAGGTGCGCCCATCGGGCCCCGCCGCCTCCGCCCAGGGAGCCCCGTCCGCCGCCGGGACGACCCGCATCACCGGGAGCGAGGGGTCGCAGCGCTCGATGTGGCGGAGGGCCTCGGTCTGCATCTCGACCACGGCCCGGTCGTCGGCGGGGTTCGAGATCTTGAACAGGAACCGCTCCCCCTCCGGGGTCTCCAGGCGGAAGTTCTGGTCGCGTTCGGAGACGAGCGGCTCGAGCACGCCCGCGAGGCCGAAGGCCCGACGGGCCACCTCGGCCGCGAGCTCCGGGGGGAAGGCGGGCGGGGGCGAGGCGAGCGGGTCCGGCCGCTCCGGCGCGGCCGCGCGACCTCCTCCGGTTCGGGGACCCTCCACGGCGGCCACAGGCTACCGACGTCCCCGGCCCGCCGTCAGAGGAACGGCGGGACGCGTCGCCGGGATCGCGGGGATCGCGGCCGCCGCCTCCCCGCGCGCCTCGACGTCCTCCGCGCGATCGCCTACGAGTGGCGGGAGGCCCCCGGACCGGTGATCCGCTCCGGGCCCTCGGGGGTCAGCACGTACACCTGCCAGTTGTAGTAGGCGTAGAAGGAGCGAGGCTCCCGCATCATCTGCCGGGCGTAGAGGAGCACGGCCCGCACGTAGGCCCACGAAGGGTTGTACGCGTAGAGCGCCCGCCGGTAGTCGCCGGGCGCCCCGGAGGCGGCCAGGTAGTTCGCGGCCCCGAGGATCGCGTCGCGGTCGTCGCGGACGTCCCCGCCCATCCCGTAGGCGGCCCAGGTCGAGGGGAGGAACTGCATCGGGCCGAGCGCGCCGGCGGAGCTGGGGGAGGTCACCCTCCCGAAGCGGGACTCGATCATGTTCACCGCCGCGAGCACCTCCCAGGCCACGCCGAAGCGGCGCTCCGCCTCCCGGTAGTAGCCGAGCAGCTCCCCGGCCGGCCGCGGGGGGCGGGTGCGGAGCCGCGGGGTCCTCGTCACCCGCTCGGGGAGGAGCGCGAGGAGCGCCCGGTGCGCGGCCGAGTTCCGCCAGGCCTCGCCCCGCAGGCCGGGCGGGAGGAGCCGCAGCACCCGCTCGGCGAGCGCCCGGCGGGCGCCGAGCTCCCGGTAGATCCGCTGCTGGTGGAGGGCGAGCAGCACGACGTCCCGCGGGGGCGGCCACGCCGCCGGGTCGCCCTCCCGCACCCAGGCCGCGACGGCCCGGTCGAGCGCCGCCGTGGTCCGCTCGAGGGTCGCCGCGAGG
>DATMBJ010000177.1:0-12417 GCA_035559315.1 Actinomycetota bacterium | reverse complement strand
CGGCCGCGCCCGGCGCCTCCCAGAGGGCCCGGTCGAGCTGGTTCCCGCCGACGGCGCCGGCCGGCCCCGGGGTCGCCTCGTTGCACAGCAGCCCGAGGAGGAGCACCTCCTCGGAGGGCCGGCCGACGGGGTCGACGGCCTCGTGGAAGGAGATCCGCCCCTCGGTGAGCGTCCCCGTCTTGTCGGTGAGCAGGACCTCGACGTTGCCCAGGTCCTCGATGCTCACCAGGCGCTTCACCAGCACCTTCCGGCGCGCCAGGCGCCGGGACCCGGTGGCGAGGCTCGTGGTGACGACCGCGGGGAGCAGCTGGGGCGTGATCCCCACGGCGATCGCCAGGGAGAACAGCAGCGCGTCGATCACCGGACGCCGCAGCAAGAGGTTGACCACGAAGATCGAGGCGGTGAGCACGCCGGCCACCTCGGCGAGCAGCGCCGAGAACCGGCGCAGCCCGGCCTGGAAGGCGGTCTCGGGCTGCCGCTCCCCGAGGCGGAGCGCGATCGCCCCGAAACGGGTGCGGCTCCCGGTCGCCACGACGACGCCGAGGCCGGACCCGTCGCGGACCGTGGTCCCCATGAAGGCGCACGAGGTGAGGTCCCCGAGGGCCGCGCCCGGCGCGACCGGCGCCGGGGACTTCTCCGCCGGCTCGGACTCCCCGGTCAGGATGGACTCGTCGCACGCGAGGCCCGTCGCCCCGAGGAGCCGGAGGTCCGCCGGCACGATCATGCCGAGGTCGAGCCGGACGATGTCCCCCGGGACGAGGTCGGTCACGTCCACGTCCGACCACCGCCCGGCGCGCAGGGTCGGAGCCTCGTGGCGGACCTGCTCGTGGAGCGCCTCCACGGCCCGCTCGGCCCGGTACTCGTTGAGGAACCCGAGCCCCACGCTGAGGGCCAGGATCGCGCCGATGATCGCGGCGTCGGTGCGCTGCCCCAGGAACGCCGACGCGACCGCCGTCACCAAGAGGAGGAGCAGGAGGGCGCTGCGGAACTGGCGGGCCAGGACGGCGAGGGCGCGGGCCCGGTGGGTCCGGAGCGCGTTCGGGCCGAGCTCCTGCAGGCGTCGGGCGGCTTCCTCCGCGCTCAGGCCGTCGGGGCCGGATCCCAGCCGCGCCAGCACGAGCTCGGCGGGGAGCGCGGCCGCCTCGGCCACCGACAGCCCCGGCGCCCCTGCGCGCCCGGCGGGTGCCTCGACGATGCGTGGGGGGCGCGCGCTACGGTGCCCCGGTCGCGACCCGGAGCGTCGGATCACGCGGGGAGGTTACCGCCCTCCTCGTCGCACGAGGCCATGCCGCAGCTCGGCCGGGCCCAGGCGGATGGACGCGCGGCACGGGCTGGTGGGACGTCCGGTCAGCGGTCCGGCGTGGCCCCGGCCACCGTGCAGATCCGCCTGGTCATGCTGCAACCACGCCTCGGGATGGCTGTCTCGCTCCCGGTGCCGCGCCCGCCGTCCGCGGGGAGCCGCACCCCATCGCCGAGCCCCCGAGATCCGTGGCTCGGCTCCAGCGGATCAGAGGGCCTGGATCAGGCCGCCGTCCACGGGAACGAGGGCACCCGTCACGTAGCTCGCCCGCTCGGAGCAGAGGAACGCCACGACGGCGCCGAGCTCCTCGGGGCGGCCATACCGTCCGGCCGGGATCGCGGCCGCGCGCTCGGCGGCCACTTCCTCGACCGGACGGCCCGTCCGGCTGGCGGCCTCCTCGTCCAGGCTCCGCACCCGCTCCGTGGAGAGCCGGCCCGGGAGCACCCCGTTCACCGTGACGCCGTCGCGGGCCACGGCGCCCGCGGCCGTCTTGAGCCAGGCCCAGAGCGCGCTCCGTCCGGCCGTGGAGTAGACGAGGTCGGGGATCGGCTGGCGGATGCTCGAGGAGAGGATCGCGACGATCCGTCCCCACCCCCGCCCCCGCATCTCCGGCAGCAGCTCGGTCGCGAGCAGCACGGGCGTCACGAGCAGGAGCCGGGTCGCGGCGTCCCAACCCTCCTGCGTGGTCCGGGTCGGATCGACCGTCGGCGGCCCGCCCGCGTTCAGTACCAGCACGTCCACCCCGCCCAGGGCCTCGCGAGCCCTCCGGGCGACCGTCGCCCACGCTCCCGGCTCCTGGGCATCGGCGACCAGCGGATGCACCTCGGCGCCGTGGCGGCGGCGGAGGTCCTCGGCGGCGCGCTCCAGGGCCTCCCCGCCCCGCGCCCAGATCAGGAGCCGGCAGCCCTCCGCGGCCAGGGCGTCCGCGACGGCGAACCCCAGGCCGCGGGAGGCTCCGCCCACCACCGCGCGCCGCCCCGCGAGCCCGAGGTCCATCAGGCGGCGGCCCCCCGTGCCGACATCCCGCTCGCTCGCCTCACGGGCCCACAGCGTACGGGCCGGGGGATGGTGCGATCCCCACCCGTTCGAGCACCTCGTCGAGCTCCCGGAGCGTAACGGGGTCGAGCCCCCCGCCCATCCGGGTCGTGGCCGAGGCGAGGGCGCCGCGACGGCGGAGGAGCTCCTTCCGGATCGCGACGCCGATCCCCGGCTGGGCCTCGAACGCGATCAGGGGGAGATGCCGGTCGAAGACCCGCGCGGCCCCCTGGGCATCGCCCCGCCCGAGGGCGAGCCGGACCGCCCGGAGCACCTCGGGGTAGGCGAAGCCGGTCATCGTTCCCACGGCCCCGCGGCGGAGCTCGCCGAGCGCGTGGAGGCCCCCCAGGCCGCCGAAGACGCGGAGATCCGGCCGCGCCGCCAGCAGCTCCGCGATCTTGGCCGGGGTCGGCGGGTCCTCGAGCTTCACCGCCGAGGCGCGGCACGCCTCCGCCGCCCGGAGGAGGAGCTCGACGGGCAGGCGCACCCCCGAGGCCGCGGGGTCGTCCTGGAGGACTATCGGCAGGCCCGCCTCGGCCACCCGGGCGAAGAAGGCTGGCGCGCCCGCTGCATCGCGGGCGAGCAGGGGCGGGAGCACGAGCACCCCGTCCGCCCCCAGCTCGCGCGCCCGTGCGGCCATCGCCCGCACCGGGTGCGCGGACTGGCCCGCGCACCCCACGACCACCGGTGCTCGGCCCGCCGCCGCGTCGACCACCGCCCGGACGACCGCGTCGCGCTCGGAGGGGTCGAGGGCGGCGGCCTCCCCGGTCACCCCCAGCGCGACGAGCCCGTCGACGCCCCAGCCGAGCACGGCCTCGACGAGCCGCGCCTGCGAGCCGAGGTCCAGCTCGCCGTCCACCGCGAAGGCCGTCGGGAGCACGTACCAGGTCCCCGCGGGCTCCACTCAACGCCTCCGCGCGTCCGCGGCGGTGATGTTCGCGGTCCAGGACAGGTGGCGGGCCATCGCGGCCCGGGCCCGGGAGGCGGAGCTCGCGGCGATCGCCTCGTAGATCCGCCGGTGCTCGCGGGCGGAGCGGCGGACGCCCTGGGGCCTGCGGCTCACGCTCAGCCGACGGGCGGCGAGGAGCGTGGGCTGCACCAGGCGGAGGAGGTGGAGGAGCGGCCGGTTCCGGCTGGCCATGAGGATCCGGTCGTGGAACGCCACGTCGAGCTCGGCGAACGCGTCCAGGTCCTCGCCCACCCGGTCCATCTCCTCGAGGTGGCTCGCCATCGCCCGCAGGTCCTCCTCCCCGGCCCGCTCGGCCGCGAGCGCCGCGGCCTCGACCTCCACGATGCGCCGCATCTCGAGCAGCTCCAGCAGGAACTCGTCCCCCAGGTTCAGCTCCCGTCGCGCCTCGAGCAGCTCGGGCGCGAACTCGTTCCACTCCTCCCGGGGGAGCACGACGGTGCCGCGTCCCTGGCGGCTGTGCACCAGGCCCAGGGCCGCCACGGTGCGGATCGCCTCGCGGAGCACCGGGCGGCTCACCCCGAACTGGCGGCAGAGCGTCTCCTCGGTGGGGAGCTGGTCGCCGGGGGAGAAGCGCTCGAGCAGGATGCTCCGGACGAGCTCCCGCGCGACCCTGGTCGCGAGCGTGTCCGCCTCGACCGCGGGGAAGCGGAAGCTCACGCCGCCCCCATCGCGCGCGCCAGCTCCTCGAGGAGCGCGGGGTCGTCGGGCAGGAGGCGGGACCTCACCAGCCGGGGGAGGAGCCGGGCCCAGCGGCCGTCGACCGCGGCGGCGCGGCGGAGGTAGGGGAGGGCGTCCTCCCGTCGCCCCGCCCCCGCGAGCGCGACCCCCGCCCAGAACGGCGCCTCGCCCCCGGTGGCCTCGTCGGGGACCAGGGCGGTGGCCCGAGCGTAGGCGGCCGACGCGGCCCCGACGTCCCCGGCCGCGATCAGCCCATCGCCCCGGTTCAGCTCATGGTAGGCCCGGCCCAAGAGGACCAGGCGGCGCAGCTCGCCGATGGGGTCGGGGTGGTCCTCGACCCGGAGGTCGAACGTGGGGTCGTCTCGCCCCGCCGGGGGGCGGACGATGATCGCCGCCGACTGCCGGCCGCGGACGTCCCCGCCCTCGGCCTCGGCCGCCTCCAGCGCCGCGAGCAGCCGCTCGGCGAGATCGGCCTCCGCACCCTCGTAGGCCCGGAGCATCGCGGGCCAGACGGTCGCGCGGTTCATCAGGTTCGCCTGGACGGCGACGCCCTGTCCCGTGACGTGCCCGGCCTCGGCGATGCAGAGCGCGCCCGTGTGGGCCGCGGCCCGGCCGGCGGCGTCCACGATCCCGAGCTGGCGGTACGCGGCCTCGGGGTCTCCTTCGAGGAGCCGGCCCAGCGCGTCCCCGGGGTCGAGCCCCTCCCGGAGCAGCGCGAGTGCGCGCGGGCCGTGGGTCGGATCCGGGATGGACTGGACGGCCACGGCGCCCACCCCAGCCTCGACCCAGGGGACGACGGCGCCCACGTTGAACCAGTGGGACTGGACGGCGGCGCCGAGCGTCCCCGAGGCGTCACGTGCCACGATCGAGTAGGTCGCCACCGGCCGTCGCGGGCCTCCCGTGCGCAGCTCGCCCTCCTGTTCCCGCCTCGTTGTCTTGACAAATCATAAGACAACCAGACAAATTACGCAGGAGGCTGGTCCGACGCGGACAGGATCCGCTCCGCGGCCAGGGACCCGATCGCACGGCCGAAGGGGGATCGCCGATGGAACGCCGGAAGGGCACACGCCGCATCCTCGTTCCGCTCATCGCCTCGCTCGCGCTCGTGGCGGTGGCGTGCGAAGGGGGCGCGGAGGAGGGAGCGCCGTCGGGGGAGATCGACGAGGTCACCTGGGCCCTCCCAGATATCCCCGACGTGCTGCTCGTCCCGCACGACTGGACCACCTACCAGGGTGCGGTGATGTCCCTCGTGGAAGAGGGGATGCTCGCCTTCGGCGACGACCTCCAGCTGATCCCCGCGCTCGCCGAATCGTGGGAGCAGGTGGACGACACGACCTACGTCTTCACGCTCCGCGAGGGGGTGACGTTCCACGACGGGAGCCCGCTCACGCCTGAGGACGTCGTCTACAGCATCACCTGGCACCTCGACCCGGACAACGCCTCCCAGCTCGCGGCGTTCTTCCGGTCGGTGGAGGCGGTCGAGGCGACGGGGGAGCGCGAGGTCACGGTCCGCCTGAAGAACCCCGACGCCCAGTTCCTCTACAGCCTGGCCCACATGGCCGGGTTCGTGATGAAGAAGGACCAGCTCGAGGCGAACCCCGAGACGTTCGGGACGCCCGATGTGCTCCCCCTGGGGACCGGGCCGTATCGCCTCGTGGAATTCGTGCCCGACGAGCGCATCGTGCTGGAGCGCTACGACGGCTACTGGGGGGACCAGGGCCCGGTCCGGCGGATCGTGATCCGCCCCATCCCGGACCAGCAGACCCGCCTCCTCGCGCTCCAGAACGGGGACATCGACGGCACGTTCGACGTCCCCGTGTCCGAGGTGGACCAGTGGGAGCGCCTGGAGAACGCGCGGGTGGTCACCGCGCCCTCGCTCGGGGTCTACCTCTTCACGCTGGACCAGGAGACCCCGCCCTTCGACGATATCCACGTCCGGCGGGCGATCGCGTACTCGGTGGACCGCGAGGGGCTCGTCCAGGCTGTCCTCAAGGGGAAGGGGGAGGCCGCGGTCGCCATCAACCCGCCCGGGATGTGGGCCGGGGTGCTGCCCGAGGACGAGGTGCGAGCCTTCTACGACACGCTCCCCTCCTACTCCTTCGACCTCGAGAAGGCGAGGCAGGAGCTGGCCCAGTCGTCGGTGCCCGGGGGGTTCGAGGCCACGGTGAACGTGCCCAACACCGACCCCCTCATGATCAACGCTGCGCTCAACCTGTCGGAGAACCTCAAGCAGATCGGGGTCACGCTGGATGTTCGACAGGTCGACCCAGGGGAGTGGCTCGACGTGTACTTCGCCCACGAGGATCTGGGGATCCAGATGATGGCGTACTTCCCGGACTTCGCCGACCCCGTGAACTACCCGTACCTCTTCCTCTACAGCGGGAACGCGGTGCGGGACGGCCTGAACGGCTCGAACTACCGGAACCCGGAGGTCGACGCGGCCATCGAGACGGCCCTCCGGAGCAGCGACCCGGCGGAGCGCGCCGCCGCCCTCCAGGAGGCGATCCGCATCGCACAGGAGGAGGTTGCGGTGGTCCCGATCTACTGGCCGGACTCGGCGATGGCGATCAGCGCTGACCTCCGGCTCGATGGCTACAACGCCTTCTGGTACAACATCCCGTGGGCGATCCGGGGCTTCGGCCCGGCGTGAGGGGGGTCCGGCCCTCGGAGGACCGATGACCGACGCCCGCGTCGAGCGTTTCCTGGCGCTCCTCGACCGCGTCAACCGTCCCTCGGACGTCTCCTTGCACCGGAGCGGGGAGCGGGTGGCCGTGGCCGTCTTCCCCGCCCATCGGGAAGCCGGCGCGCCCTTCGAGAGCCGGATCTGGAGCGTGCCCCTGGATGGCGGCGGGGGCGAGCCGGTCACCTCCGGGCCGGGGACGGAGGCCCTCCCCCGCTGGTCGCCCGTGGATGACCGCTTGGCGTTCGCGGCGAGCCGGCCGGTGAAGGGGCGGATGGACCTGTTCGTCCTCGAGCCCGGCGGGGAGCCCCGCCACGTTGAGGGCGTCCCCGGTTCGGTCCAGGACATCCGGTGGCTCCCCGACGGGGCCGGGCTCCTCGTCCTCGCGGTGGAAGAAGGGGGCTTCGGGGCCGCCACGGAGGGGGCCGTCCGGCTGCGTTGGAGCGACCCGCCACCCGACCCCGAGGTGTTCCGGCCGGGCCAGGGCAGGCGACGGCTGTTCCGCGTCGACCCCGAGGACGGCATCCGGGAGGTGGGCCCCGAAGGCTGGTCGGTCTGGGAGTTCGACCTCGTGGACGGGGGGACGGTGGTGGCCGTGGCCTCCGAGGACCCTTCGGAGTCGGGGTGGTATCACGCCTGCATCGCGCTGCTCGACCTGGAGCGGCGGGGGGTCCGAGTGCTCCACCGCCCCGAGCTCCAGGTGCAGGGGCCCGCCGTGGACCCGACCGGCGCGCGGGTGGCGTTCCTCGAGGGCTGGTCGAGCGACCGTGGCCTCGTGGCGGGCGACCTCCGGATCATCGACCTCGCATCGGGCGAGCTCCTGCCGCTCGAGGGGGGGCCGAGCGACCTCTCCTGGGTCGCCTGGCGGGACGCGGAGACCCTATGGGCGGCAGGGTGGGAGGGCTTCGGGTCGGCCTTCGGGCTCCTCGGATCGGACGGCGCGGTCCGGTGGTGGGCACGGGACCCCGGGGTCGTGGGGCCCACCAGCTTCCACGCGCGCCTGGAGCCGACCCCCGACGGTGAGCGCATCGTGGCGATCCGCGAGGGGCTCGGCGAGCCGCCGGAGGTCGTGGTGCGCCCCGCCCGGGGCGACGCCGGGTGGACGCCGCTCACCTCGCTCAACCGGGACGTGGTCGCGGGCTTCGACGCGTACCCCGAGGTCGAGGAGCTCGAGTGGGCGGGCGCCGGTGGCCTCCCCATCCGAGGCCTCCTGCTCGTTCCCGACCGCGGTCGGCCTCCCTACCCTACGGTGGTCGTGATCCACGGCGGCCCCACGTGGGCATGGAAACGCACGTTCGACCCGGGCGGCGCGTTGCCGCTCTGGGCCGCCGGGTTCGCCGTGTTCCTTCCCAACTACCGCGGCAGCACGGGCCGCGGGCAGGCCTTCACGCGACTGAACCTGCGCGACCCGGCGGGCGCGGAGTTCGAGGACATCCTGCTCGGGGTCGACGACCTGGTGGCCCGGGGGATCGCCGACCCGGATCGCCTCGGCGTGACCGGGGGCAGCTACGGCGGCTACCTCACGGCCTGGGCAGCCGTGACCACCGACCGGTTCCGGGCGGCGGTGATGGTCTCGGGCATCACCGACATGCTGAGCTGCCACCTCACGTGCAACCACGCGTTCTCCGAGGTCATGTTCGGCGGCGACCAGCGCGACCCCGAGGCGCTCCGGCTGTTCATCGAGCGCTCGCCGATCACCCACGTCGCCCGGGCCAGGACCCCGACACTGATCCTCCATGGGTCGGAGGACCTGTGCACGCCCCTCGGGCAGGCCGAGGAGTTGTACAAGGCGCTGGTGCTGAACGGGGTGGAGACCGAGCTCGTCGTGTACCCGCGGGAGGGCCACGGGTTCCAAGAACGCGAGCACGCGCTCGACGCGGAGCGGCGGACCGTGGCGTGGTTCTCCCGCCACCTCCTCGGGGACGGGCGGTGAGGTCGGACCGGCTCTGGGCCTTCGTGGGCCGACGGCTCCTCGTCGCGGTCCCCCTGCTCCTCCTGGTCTCGGTGGGGGTCTTCGCGCTCGTCGACCTGGCGCCGGGCGACCCCGCCCGGGCCCTGGTCGGCTCCCGGCAGGCGACGCCCGAGACCCTCGCGGCGATCCGCGCCCGCTACCACCTGGACGACCCCTTCGTGGTCCAGTACCTCCGCTGGGTGGGCCGGGTCCTCCGGGGAGACCTGGGCCGCTCGATCCAGGGGAGCCAGCTCGTCACGACCATGATCCGAGAGCGGGTGGGGCTCACCGCGTTCCTCGGGCTCTACGGGAGCCTGGTGGCCCTCGGCCTGGGCATCCCCCTCGGGGTCCTGGCGGCCTTCCGGCGGGGCTCCGAACTGGACCGGGCCATCGTGGCCCTCGGGGTGTTCGGGGTGAGCGCACCGGCTTTCGCCACCGGTCTGTTCCTGCTGTACGTGTTCGGGGTGACGCTGGACTGGTTCCCGACCTACGGCCCGGGGGAGGGGTTCCTGGGCCGTGCCTGGCACCTGACGCTCCCGGCGGTGGCGCTCGGGGTGTCCGTCCTGGGGCTCGTCGTCAAGATCACCCGGGCATCCACGATCGAGCAGCTCGGCCAGGACCACGTGGCCTTCGCCCGCGCCCGGGGGCTCCCCAGGCGGCGGATCACGTTCGCGTACCTCCTCCGGAACGCCCTCGTGCCGGTGGTGACGGCCGGCGGGCTCGTCGTCGTGGGGCTCGTCACGGGGGCCGTCCTGGTGGAGGTCACGTTCGGCCTGCCCGGGCTCGGATCGCTCCTGGTGAGCGCGGTGCAGCAGCGCGACATCCCGGTGATCCAGGGCATCGTGCTCGTGGTGGCCGCCTTCGTCGTGCTCGCGCACGTGGCCATCGACGTCCTGTACACGGTGATCGACCCCCGGATCCGTTTCGGGAGGGTGGAGGCGTGAGGCTCGAGGAGGGGACGCCCGCCGGTACCGTCCCGCCCACGGCGCCCGCGGCCGCTGTGCCCCGGGCGAGGATGCCGATCTCGGTGAGGGTCGCGTTCGTCGTGGTGGGCGCGGTCGCGGTGTGCGCCGCGGTGGGGCCGTGGATCGCCCCGTACCCGCCGAACGAGCAGCACCTGCTGATCGGCGACGCTCCGCCGAGCGCCCGGTTCCTGGCGGGGACCGACCTCCTCGGCCGCGACGTGCTCTCGCGGACCATCGTCGGCGCTCGGACGGCCCTCGTGGGCCCGGCCGTGGTGGCGGTCGGCGCGTTCGCCATCGCCACGGTGCTCGGGCTCCTCGCCGGCTACCTCGGGGGAGCCGTGGACACCCTCGTGATGCGCTGGGTGGACTTCATGTTCGCCCTGCCCGGGCCGCTGATCGCGATCGTCGTGGTGGGTGTCACCGGGGGCGGGTTCTGGACGGCCGTCCTCGTGCTGGTGATCCTCTTCACCGCCCCCGATACCCGGATCGTCCGGAGCGCGGTCCTCGAGCAGCGTCCGCGGCCCTACGTGGAGGCCGCCCGGACCCTCGGGGTGTCACCCCTCCGGATCATGTTCCTCCACATCCTCCCCAACATCCTGCCGATCCTCGCCGCCTACGTGTTCCTCGACTTCGCCTTCGCTCTGGTGAGCCTGGCAGGGCTCTCGTTCCTCGGGCTCGGCGTGCCTCCCGGAACCCCGGACTGGGGCCGGATGATCTTCGAGAACCGGAGCATCCTGTTCACGAATCCCGTGGGCCTCCTCCTCCCGGCGGTCACGATCGTCGTCACCGCGGGCAGCATGAACCTGATCGGCGACTGGCTGTACGAGCGGATCTCCTCGCGATGACGACGGCGGGCGGGACCGAGGCGCGGGACGCCCCTCTCCTCTCGGTGGTGGGCCTGCGGATCTGGGCCGAGGCGGGCGGCCGTCGGCAGACGATCGTCGAGGGCCTCGACCTCGAGGTGGCGCCCGGGGAGACCGTGGGGATCGTGGGTGAGTCAGGCTCGGGGAAGTCGCTCACGGCCCGGGCCATCGTCCGGCTGCTCCCCGAGGGGGTGGCCGCCGAGGGGCGGATCGTCTTCGACGGGACCGACCTGGTCCGCGCCTCCGAGGCGCAGGTGCGGGCGGTGCGCGGCCGGCGGATCTCGCTCATGTTCCAGGACCCGTACACGATGCTGAACCCGCTGCTCCGCTGCGGCGAGCACGTGGCCGAGATGCTCGAGGTCGAGGGCCTGGATCGGGAGCAGGTCCGCGAGGAGACGGCGCGCCGGCTCCGGGAGGTGGGGATCGACCCGGACCAGGTCGCCCGACGCTACCCCTTCCAGCTATCCGGGGGGATGCGGCAGCGCGTGGCGCTGGCGGCCGCCCTGGCCCGCGATCCCGATCTCCTGATCGCCGACGAGCCCTCCACGGCGCTGGACGTGACGACCCAGGCCGAGATCCTCGAGCTGCTCCGGCGGCTCCAGCGAGCGCGGCGGATGGGGCTCGTGCTCATCACCCACGACCTCCGCGTCGCGTTCACGACCTGCGACCGGATCTACGTCCTCTACGCAGGGAACCTCCTCGAGGTCGGGCGGTCGCGGGATCTCGAGGCGCAGCCCCTCCACCCGTACACCCTCGGGCTCCTCCTATCCGAGCCGCCGGCGGACCGGCGGGTGCGGGAGCTCGTCCCGATCCCCGGGTCGGTGCCGGCGCCGGACGCGGTCGCCGACCGCTGCGCGTTCGCGCCCCGCTGCCGGTGGGCCGCGGAAGCCTGCCTCGTGGGACGGCCGGAGCTGTCCGAGGTCGCCCCGGGGCGGTGGTCGGCCTGCGTGCGGGTGGGCGAGATCTCGGCCGAGATGCGGGCCCTGCGCGAGCGGAGCCTGGCGGCGGGCGCGCCTCGCCCGGCGACGGCACGGCCGCTCCTGCGTGTGGAGGGCGTCGCCAAGACGTTCGAACCCGGTCGGGGGCGGAAGGTCGAGGCGCTCAAAGGCGTGTCCCTCACGATCGAGGAGGGGGAGAGCGTGGGGCTCGTCGGCGAGTCAGGCTCGGGGAAGACCACGCTCGGGCGGTGCCTGGTCGGGCTCGAGACACCCGACGCGGGCGTGATCGAGATCGCGGGGATGGATGCGTCGAACTACGCGCGGCTCTCGCGAGAGGAGCGGCGGCGGCTGCGGCGGACCGTCCAGATGATCTTCCAGGACCCGTACTCGACGCTGAACCCCAAGCGCACCGTGGGCTGGACGCTCGCCGAGGCGGTGCGGGCCGCCGAGCCGGGGGTGGGCGGGGCGGACCTCCGGCGGGCGGTCGGCGAGCTCCTCGAGCGCGTGGGGCTCCCGCCGGCCTACGCGGACCGGCGCCCGGCGCGCCTCTCGGGGGGCGAACGGCAGCGGGTGGCCATCGCCCGCGCGCTGGCCGTCCGGCCCAGGCTCCTCGTCTGCGACGAGCCCGTGTCAGCCCTGGACGTCTCGGTGCAGGCGCAGATCCTGAACCTGTTCCGCGAGCTGCAGGACGGGTCCGGGATCGCCTACCTGTTCATCACCCATGACCTGGCCGTGGTCCGCCAGGTCGTGGACCGGCTCTACGTCCTCTACCGCGGGGAGATCGTGGAGGAGGGACCGGCCGATGAGGTTCTGTCCCGGCCGGAGCACCCCTACACGGTGCGGCTGATCGGCTCGATCCCCGGGCAGGGGGCCGCGGTGGCGGGCGCGGCGGGGGGCGGCACGTGAAGAGGGTCGAGGTCGCGGTGGTGGGCGGCGGGGTGATCGGGCTGTCGGTGGCCCGGGAGCTCGGCCGCCGGGGCCTCACCGACGTGCTGGTGCTCGAGCGGGAGCCGGCGGTGGGCCAGGGCTCCTCGGCC
>DATMBJ010000176.1:0-3463 GCA_035559315.1 Actinomycetota bacterium | reverse complement strand
ACACCACGAAAGTGGGTGGTACCAGAAGTCGTCGCGCTAACCCCCCAAAGGGGAGGCAGACGCCCAAGGTATGACCCATGATTGGGGTGAAGTCGTAACAAGGTAGCCGTAGGAGAACCTGCGGCTGGATCACCTCCTTTCTAAGGAATAAGACTTCGGCTAAGATCCTGAGAAGTTCAACCTGCTTCTATGATTTTCTGAAGCCCCCCCTCCTGAGGAGGAAGGGGGGGGGTTGGGTCATGGTTCTTTGACAAGATCGTGAGTCACTGAGTAAGCAAGCACCAAGAGATCAAGTTACTAAGAGCAGGCGGTGGATGCCTTGGGGCTAAGAAGCGAAGAAGGGCGTGGCAAGCTGCGAAAAGCTCTGGGGAGCCGCAAGCGGGCTTTGATCCAGAGATACCCGAATGGGGCAACCTGCCGGAGTAATGATCCGGCATTGCAACCTGAATCGATAGGGTTGCAAGGCGAACCTGGGGAAGTGAAACATCTCAGTACCTGGAGGAGAAGAAATCAAAGGAGATTCCCTCAGTAGCGGCGAGCGAAAGGGGAGGAGCCTAAACCTTGTGGACGGATACGGGTGGGCCCGAGGTCCACAGGGGGTTGCGGGGCTAATCCGGAGGGTGGCCCACCACCTTCGGGGAGTGAGCAACCGGTTGGGGAGGTGAAGCGACCTGGAAGGGCGCGTCAGAGAAGGTGAGAACCCTGTAACCGAAGCCAACCGGCTCCCTGGGATTAGAACCCAAGTACCACGGGTTACGAGGAGGCCCGTGGGAATCTGGGAGGACCATCTTCCAAGGCTAAATATTCCTTAGCCACCGATAGGGGAGAAGTACCGTGAGGGAAAGGTGAAAAGAACCCCGGTTGAGGGGAGTGAAACAGAACCTGAAACCGCCTGCTTACAGACTGTAGGAGTCTATCTCTAAGATAGATGACTACGTACCTTTTGCATAATGGGCCTGCGAGTGACTTTAAGGAGCCAGGTTAAGGCTTTAAGAGCCGGAGCCGCAGCGAAAGCGAGTCTGAACAGGGCGAAGGAGTTCCTTGAAGTCGACCCGAAGCCGAGTGAGCTACTCATGTCCAGGATGAAGTGAGGATAACCCCTCATGGAGGTCCGAACCCACGGGAGTTGAAAATCCTGGGGATGAGGTGTGAGTAGGAGTGAAAGGCTAAACAAACTCGGAGATAGCTGGTTTTCCCCGAAATAGCTTGAGGGCTAGCCTGGCAGGAGGCCCAGGGAGGTAGAGCACTGGATGGGCCAGGGGCCGTAAGAGGTTACCAACCCCAACCAAACTGCGAATGCCCTGGGAGCCAGCTGCTGGAGTCAGACGGTGGGGGATAAGCTTCATCGTCGAGAGGGAAAGAGCCCAGAGCGACAGCTAAGGTCCCTAAGGTGGGTTCAGTGGGAAAGGAGGTTTAGATACGCAGACAACCAGGAGGTTGGCTTAGAAGCAGCCATCCTTTAAAGAGTGCGTAATAGCTCACTGGTCGAGTGTTTAAGCGCCGACAATCCAACGGGGCTAAACCCACCACCGAAGCTTCGTCTTGTTGGAGGGATCCAACAAGGGTAGGGGAACATGGCCTGGACAGGGAACTCATCCTGGAAGGGGTGGGGGAGTCCAGGGCAGAGAGGATGCAGGCATGAGTAACGATCAAACGGGTGAGAAACCCGTTCGCCGGAAATCTAAGGGTTCCAAGGGGTAGGGTCGTCCACCCTGGGTTAGTCGGGACCTAAGCCGAGGCCAAGGGGCGTAGGTGATGGCAAACAGGTGAACAATCCTGTACCACCCTGAAGGCGTAAGGAGCGAAGGGGGTGACGCAGGGGGGCAGGTCAGCCACCGGCTGGAAGAGGTGGTTCAAGGAGGTAGGAGGAAGGGATAGGCAAAACCGTCTCTTCAAAGACTCCGAGATCCGAGGACGAGGCGAGGAGCCTAGAAGTGACTGGAGCCCGCACTGCCGAGAAAAGCCCTCTAGCGAGTCTTCAAGGTGCCCGTACCGCAAACCGACACAGGTAGATGGGAATCAGAGTTCTCAGGTGCTTGAGAGAACCCTCGTTAAGGAACTCTGCAAACTAGCCTCGTAACTTTGGAAGAAGAGGTGCCCTGGTAGGGTGTAGTTCCAAGCGGACGAAGCCCGAGGGGGTTGCAGTGAAGGGGCCTGGGCGACTGTTTACTAAAAACACAGGTCTCTGCCAAGTGGAAACACGCAGTATAGGGACTGACGCCTGCCCGGTGCTGGAAGGTTAAGGGGAGGGGTCATCTTTGCGAGGAGCAAAGAGAAGCTCTGAACCGAAGCCCCAGTAAACGGCGGCCGTAACTATAACGGTCCTAAGGTAGCGAAATTCCTTGTCGGGTAAGTTCCGACCTGCACGAATGGCGTAACGACTTGGGCGCTGTCTCAACGAGGGACTCAGTGAAATTGCAGAGGCGGTGAAAATACCGCCGACCCGTGGCAAGACGGAAAGACCCTGTGCACCTTTACTACAGCCTGGCAGTGGGTTTTAGGGTAAGTTGTGTAGGATAGGTGGGAGCCTGGGAAGGGGGGGCGCCAGCTCCTCTGGAGGCGTCGTTGAAATACCACCCTGGTTACCTTGAAATCCTAACCGACTCCAGTGAGCCTGGAGGGGGACCCTGTCAGGGGGGTAGTTTGACTGGGGCGGTCGCCTCCCAAAGGGTAACGGAGGCGCTCGAAGGTTCCCTCAGGCTGTATGGAAACCAGCCGTAGAGTGTAAAGGCAGAAGGGAGCTTAACTGCGAGAGGGACACCTCCAGCAGGTGGGAAACCAGGACTTAGTGATCCGGTGATACTGGATGGAAGGGTCATCGCTCAACGGATAAAAGGTACGCCGGGGATAACAGGCTGATCGTGCCCAAGAGTTCACATCGACGGCACGGTTTGGCACCTCGATGTCGGCTCATCGCAACCTGGGGCTGAAGCCGGTCCCAAGGGTTGGGCTGTTCGCCCATTAAAGCGGTACGCGAGCTGGGTTTAGAACGTCGTGAGACAGTTCGGTCCTTATCTGCCACGGGCGGAGGAGATTTGAGAGGGGCTGCCCCTAGTACGAGAGGACCGGGGTGGGCGGACCTCTGGTGAACCAGTTGTTCTGCCAAGGGCATAGCTGGGTAGCCAAGTCCGTAAGGGATAACCGCTGAAGGCATCTAAGCGGGAAGCCCGCCTCAAGATGAGATCTCCCAATCCGCAAGGATTCTGAAGACCCCTGGAAGAAGACCAGGTAGATAGGTCGGAGGTGTAAGCCGGGTAACCGGTTGAGCCCACCGATCCTAATCGGTCGTGAGACTTGATCTAAAGGTGTAGGGAGCTGACTCGGTGGCTCACGGTTAAAGTTGGGAGGTGGGGGCCTTGGGAGAAAAGGCCCCCACCAAGCCAGGAGAAGAAGATCCCAGTGACCATAGCGAAGGGGAAACACCCGTTACCATTCCGAACACGGAAGTTAAGCCCTTCAGCGC
>DATMBJ010000175.1:0-1236 GCA_035559315.1 Actinomycetota bacterium | reverse complement strand
CAGCTGCTGGAGGGTCGGGTACACCGAGCCCGGGCTGGGCTGCCACATCCCGCCGCTGCGGGCCGCGAGCTCCTGGATGATCTGGTAGCCGTGCATCGGCCGCTCCTCCAGCAGGAAGAGGATCGCGGCCCGGACGTCCCCCCGGGCCGCCCGCGGCCAGGGGCCGGGGAACCTCCAGTGGCCGAACCCCGGGCCCCCGAACGGGAACGGCCCGTGCCACCCGTGCCACCCGCGGCCGCCGTGCGCCTTCATCGGTCCTCCCCCGAGCTCCAGCTCCGGACGTGAAAGATATATCGGCGACCGGACGGCGACAAGTCGGAAAGGAGGGCCGCGCTGCACGTCGGCTCGCCGAGGCCGGCGGGCCGGGGACGGAGGTGGTCGCGGCGGGCCACTTCTGCACCGTCGAGGCCGAGCCGGTCGAGATCGACGCCGTGGTCCCTGGCGGGTACCAGGCGCGGTCGGCTCGCCCACCGTCTTCCTCCCCGCGAGTCCGTTCCTACCGGCCTCGGTGAGGATGAAGCGGTGCTCTCCTCCTACGAGGACCTCCCGTGGCTCCCTCGCACACCACGCGCGTGGACCCTAGGCCGCCTCTCGACGGCCCGATCAACAGTGCACGTGGTTCACATGGGGGGCATGCGGGGTCGATGAACCGTCCACCAGCTCCCAGTGGTTAGCCTCTCGGACCGCCGCGATGTCGCACGGGGAGATCTCGGAGCTGCCTCCGCTCACCGTGGTGGACATGAGATCGCCGTCGAAGTTGGCGTGATCGGCGCCGAGCGCGTGCCCCTCTTCGTGCTTGGTGATCTGTTCGATGGTCGTCTCGTTGTTCGGGTCGCCGAAGGCGGACCCCGAGATCGTCAGGTTCACGCTCGTGATGAACCCGCTTCGGTCGAACTTTCGAAGAGCCGTTCCCTGGATCACGCCACCGCCCTGCTTGAACTTGATGTTGATGTCGGGCTTGGCGTTACCGGTGACCTCGGTCAGCGTGAGCCCTTCGAGGGCAGCGTCCCACTCCTCGGTCGCCTCCCGCACCCACTGCCGGGCGGTCGCATCTCCCCCCGAGATCTTGTAGGTGAGATCACCGTCCGCGAGTTCGTCGTTCCACGCGCAGCACACCCCGATGCTGTTGCCCGGATCCGCCTGGACCGTCCCCGTCCCCGCGAGCACCACCCCGGCCGTCGCGAGGACACTCAGGATCCTCCGTCGGAGCGTCCCCTTCGGCCTGATCTCGGCAAG
>DATMBJ010000174.1:0-11625 GCA_035559315.1 Actinomycetota bacterium | reverse complement strand
GGGTGGGGCCGCAGGCGCACCTGGTCCACCTCGTGGAGGCGCTTGTACTCGATCCAGGTGTCGATCACGTCCTCGGTGAAGACCCCGCCCTCGAGGAGCCACTGGTGGTCGGCCTCGAGCGCGTCGAGGACCTCCTCGAGGGAGCCCGGCACCTGCTTCACCTGCGCCTTCTCCTCCGGCGGCAGGTCGTACAGGTCCTTGTCGATGGGCTCGGGCGGCTCGATCTTGTTCCGGATCCCGTCCAGCCCGGCGAGGAGCTGCGCCGCGAACGACAGGTACGGGTTGCAGGATGGGTCCGGGGTGCGGAACTCGAGCCGCTTGGCCGCCGGGGTCTTGTAGTAGAGCGGGATCCGCACGCACGCCGAGCGGTTCCGCTGGGAGTAGACGAGGTTGATCGGCGCCTCGTAGCCCGGCACCAGCCGGCGGTACGAGTTCGTGGTGGGGTTCGTGAACGCGAGGAGCGCCGGCGCGTGGGCGAGCAGGCCGCCGATGTACCAGCGGGCGGTGTCGCTGATCTGCGCGTAGCCGACCTCGTCCCAGAAGAGGTTCTCACCGTCCCGCCAGAGGGACTGGTGGGTGTGCATCCCCGAGCCGTTGTCCTGGAAGATCGGCTTGGGCATGAACGTGACGGTCTTCCCCGCCCGCCACGCGGTGTTCTTCACCACGTACTTGTACTTCATCACGTTGTCGGCGGTGCGGAGCAGGGTGTCGTAGCGCATGTCGATCTCGGCCTGCCCGGCCGTGCCGACCTCGTGGTGGTGGACCTCCACCTGGATCCCGACCCTCTCCAGGTTCAGGATCATCTCGGTCCGCAGGTCCTGGTAGTGGTCCATCGGGGGCAGCGGGAAGTACCCCTCCTTGTACCGGGGCTTGTAGCCCTTGTTGGGCTCGCCCGTGAGCTCCCGCTCGCGGCCGGAGTTCCAGACGCCCTCCATGGCGTCGATGTGGTAGTAGCCCTCGTGCTGGTTCTGGTCGAACCGGACCGCGTCGAAGATGTAGAACTCGCACTCCGGGCCCCAGAACGAGGTGTCGGCGATCCCCGTCTGCTTGAGGTACAGCTCGGCCTTCCGCGCGATGTAGCGGGGGTCGCGGGTGTACATCTCGCCCGTGACGGGGTCCCGCACGAAGCAGTGGATCGCGAGCGTGGGCCGCGCGGCGAAGGGGTCGAGGAAGGCCGCGTCCGGGTCGGGCACCAGGAGCATGTCGGACTCCTGGATCTCCTGGAACCCGCGGATCGACGACCCGTCGAAGCCGAAGCCGTCCTCGAAGCTCGCCTCGGTGAGCTCGGAGATCGGCACCGAGAAGTGCTGCATCAGGCCGGGGAGGTCGCAGAAGCGCAGATCCACGACCACCGCCCCGGCCTCCTGGGCCATCGCGATCACGTCCCTCGGGCTCGCCATCCCGCCTCCCTCCTCGTGGGTCCGTCGGACGCGGCGAGGGTAGCCCCCGGGCGTCTCGGTTCGGTTTCCGGCGGGTTAATTCCGTGTTACGGGAGCCGGGTCGGGGCGGTTCCTCGTGGCGAGCCTCAGCGGCGGGCCCGGACGGGAGCCCGGGCGTCGTCGAGGAGGGAGCGGGTGGGCACGGGGACGAGGCGGGTGATGGGCCCCGCGATCGTGAGGCCGAACCGCACGAGGGCCACGACGACCAGGGCGATCCCCAGGGTCCGCAGCACGAGCTCCAGCATCCTCACGCCTCCTCTTCCTCCACCGGAGATGTCGGCCGACCGGCGCTCGGGGCGCAGAGCCCGCCGGGGCCATCTTCGGATGGCCCGGAAGGGCCATGGATCCGTCCCCATCCCCGCGGCCGACCCCGCCGCCCGGTCCCCCCGGAGGGCCCGGCGTCAGCGCTCGTCGAGGTCGGCCGAGCGGTACCCGACCCCCCGGACCGTCTCGATCAGGTGCTCGTGCTCGGGGCCCAGCTTGGCCCGGAGCCGCCGGACGTGGACGTCCACGGTCCGGGTGCCGCCGTAGAAGTCGTAGCCCCACACCTCGCGGAGGAGGGCCGGGCGGGTGAAGACGCGGCCCGGGCGCGAGGCGAGGAACCGGAGGAGCTCGAACTCCTTGAACGTGAGGTCGAGCGGGCGGCCGGCGACCGTGACCCGGAAGCTCTCGGTGTCGAGCACGAGGGGCCCCAGGCGCACCGTCGCGTCCCCCCCGCCTCCGGTCCGTCGGCGGAGCATCGCGAGCCGGACCCGGATCTCGGCCTCCGTCGCCCCCGGGAACAGCAGTTCGTCGGCGACCTCGGGCCAGGGCAGCCGCTCGAGGTCCGCCCGCTCGACGATCGCCACGGTGGGGGTCCGTGGCTCGCGTTCCCGGGCCTCTCGGAGCAGCGCGTGGGCCTGCCCGGGGTTCTCGACCCCGTCCACGAGGATGGCCTGCGGGCGCAGGGCGAGGACGTGCTCGAGCCCCTCGCGGGAGAGGGGCTCGGTCTTGAGGTCGAGCTCCCAGGCGGGGAGGGCAGGGAGCGCCTCGCCCGCGCTGCGATCGGTGAGCAGGACGACGGCCGCCACGCCGGGCGAGCGTACCAGAGCCCCCGGGCCCGGGGTACCCTTGACCTGCGATGACGCGCCTGCCCGAGGTCCCGCGGTGCCCCGCGTGAAGCTGTTCGCCGCCCTGCGGGAGCTCGCCGGGGCGGGCGAGGTCGAGGCCCGGGGGCGGACCCCAGGAGAGCTCCTGGCCGAGCTCGCCGCCCGCTACGGCGAGCGGTTCGAGGCCATCGCCCGGGCCGGGTCGGTGGTCGTGGACGGGGAGCGGGCCTCCCTCGATACGCCGCTCTCGGGGGACGAGGAGGTCGCGCTCCTGCCGCCGGTGTCCGGGGGCGGCTACCAGAGGGCGGGCTTCACCACCATCAGGTAGAGGATCGCGAGCGTCAGGACCACGGCGGCCAGGCCGTAGCGCGTCGCCCGGGCCGCCACCTCCCCGTACTCGCGGGCCACGGCCGGGTCGTCGTCCTCCGCGAGCCGTTCCGCGAGGTCGCGCTGGCGGCGGAACGTCGGGGCGTAGAGGGCCACGGCGAACACGACGATGCCCGCGTACAGGACGAGGGACGCGAGGAGCCACGGCGTCCCCAGCAGGTCCAGCCGGAGGAGCCACACCAGGACCAGCCCGGTGACGAGCTGCGCCACGTAGGAGGGGGTGGCGAGCCGCCGGTCCACCCAGGAGATCGTCCGGAGCGTGAAGGCCCGGACGTCCCCGCCCGCCCGCTCCGCCCGCCGCCCCCAGAGCCCGTAGGTGAGCGTGGGGCCGAGGGCCGTCACGGCCCCCAGCACGTGGAGGAACAGGAACAGGCGCGCCCAGCCGCCCCGGTCCACGGCCGGGAGTCTACGGGGGTGGGATACTGCGTGCCCGTGCGCAGGATCGAGCGGGTCCTCCTGATCGTGAACCCCGTGGCCCGGACCGTGTCCCGGCCGGTGCTGGCCGTGATCGAGAAGGCCCTCTCGGCGGACTTCGACCTGCAGGTGCTCGAGACCGTGGACCGGGGGCACGCCACCGAGGTCGCGCGGGACGCGGCCGGGCAGGGCATCGACCTGGTCGTGGTGTTCTCCGGGGACGGGACGATCAACGAGGTCGTGAACGGCCTCGCCGGCACCGACGTGGCGCTCGGGGTGCTGCCCGGCGGCGCCACGAACATCCTGGTCCGGGCCCTCCGCCTCCCCCTCGACCCGGTGGAGGCGGCCGGGGTCCTGATCGGCAAGGCCCTCGACGGCGAGGTCCGCCAGCTCCACCTGGGCGTGGCCGACGGCCGGTTCTTCGCGGTGAACTGCGGCGCGGGGATCGACGCGGCCGCGATGAAGCGGCTCGACGCCAAGTTCCCCCGTTCCAAGGAGGCCTTCGAACGGGCCGCCTTCCTCGCCGTGGTGCGGGCGGCCCTCGCCACCTACGCGGGCAAGGCGCCCGACCTCACGGTGCGGGTGGACGACGGGGAGCCGTTCCCCTCGGTCTCGGTCCTCATCGGGCGGACCGACCCGTACACGTACTACAAGGAGCGCGGGCTCCGGATCACGCCGCGGGCCTCGCTCGAGAAGGGCCTGGACGTGCTCTCGGCCCGGAAGCTCCCCCGCCGCCGGCTCCTGCGGATCGCCTGGCAGATCTTCGGCTCGGCCCGCCACGTGGGGGGCCGCGACATCGACTACCTCCACGACGTCTCGCGGGTGGTGGTGGAGTCCGAGCGGCCGTTCCCGGTCCAGGTCGACGGGGACGTGCTCGGGGACCGGACCTCGCTCGAGGTCGGGCTGGCCCGCGACGCGATCTGGGTGGTGGCCTGAGCGACGCGATCAGGCCGGCGCGGACCCCGCCCCATCCGGCCCCGGTATCGAGCCGGCCTCGCGCTCGTGGATCCCGCACTCCCACCTCGCCAGGCCCGCCCAGCGGCCCGCCCGCTCCGGCTCGCCGGGGAACCGGAGGCGCGTGCAGGGGGCGCACCCGATCGAGGAATAGCCGAGGTCGTAGAGGGGGTTGTGGGGCAGGTCGTGCTCCCGCAGGTAGCGCCAGACGTCGCGGCGCGTCCACGTGGCCATGGGGTTCACCTTGACGATGTGCTTGCCCGGGACGAGCTCGTACCGGTCCACGATCCTCGCGTCGGCGCGGGTCGGCGAGGAGTCCCGCCGGTAGGCGGTGATCCACGCGTCCAGCTCGCGGAGCGCGCGGAGCATCGGGCGGACCTTGTTCAGCTCGCAGCAGAGCTCGGGGTCGCGCTCGTAGAGCCGGGCCCCGAAGATCGCCTCCTGCTCCTCGACCGTGTGGTCGCCGACGAGGTCCACGACGCGCAGCCCGAGCCGTTCGGTGAGCCGCTCTTTGAAGGCCAGGGTCTCGGCGAAGTGGAACCCGGTCTCGAGGAACAGGACCGGGACGTCGGGGCGGATCTGCGTCGCGAGGTGCATCACGACGGTGCCCTCGGCCTGGAAGGCGGAGGCGATCGCGATCCGCTCGAACTCGCCCAGGGCCCACCGGAGGACCTCCCGGGGGTGCGCGTGCTCGAACCGCTCGTTCAGCGCGCGGAGCTCGTCGGTGGAGAGGAGCGTCTGCACGGGCCGCCTCCTTCCGTCGGGGCCGAGTATAGGGGGAGGGTCGGCGCCGCGCCCCCGGCCGCCGCCGGCCCGCGCCCCGGCCCGCTCGTTATCCTGGGTGCTCCGAACCCACCCCGAGGAAGGGAACCCGATGCTCGAGCAGGACCCGATCGCCCCCCACGGCGGCACCCTCGTGAACCTCCTCCTCCCCGGGCCGGAGGGGGAGCGCGCCGCGGAGGAGGCCCGGCGCTACCCGGCGCTCGTGATCTCGCAGCGGGAGCTCTCGGACCTCGAGATGCTCGCGGTGGGCGCCCTCTCGCCGCTCACCGGGTTCCAGGGGGAGAAGGAGTACCGGCGGGTGCTCGAGGAGATGCGCCTGGGGTCGGGCCTTCCCTGGACGATCCCCGTGGTGCTCTCGCTGGCCGAGGAGGACGTGGAGCGGATCGGCCGGGCGGAGGCCGTCGCCCTCCTGCCCCGGGAGGGCGCGGAGCCCCTCGCGATCCTCGAGGTCGAGGAGGTGTTCCGCCGGGACAAGGAGGCCGAGGCCCGGAGCGTGTTCGGGACCACGGACCTCGCCCACCCCGGGGTCCGGGCCCTCCACGAGGCCGGGGGGTTCTGCCTGGCCGGCCCGGTCCGGGTCATCCGCCTCCCCCGCCACCGCGACTTCCGCCGCTACCGGCTCACCCCGGCCCAGACCCGGGCCGAGTTCCGCCGCCGGGGCTGGCGCACCGTGGTCGGCTTCCAGACCCGGAACCCGATCCACCGCGCCCACGAGTACATCCAGAAGTGCGCCCTCGAGATCTGCGACGGGCTCCTGGTCCACCCCCTGGTCGGCGCCACCAAGGCCGACGACGTCCCCCCCGACGTCCGGATGCGCTGCTACGAGGTCCTGTTCGAGCACTACTACCCGAAGGACCGGGCGATGATCGCGGTGTTCCCGGCGGCGATGCGCTACGCCGGGCCCAAGGAGGCCATCTGGCACGCGATCTGCCGGAAGAACTACGGCTGCACCCACTTCATCGTGGGCCGGGACCACGCCGGGGTCGGGGACTACTACGGGCCCTACGACGCCCAGCGGATCTTCGAGGAGTTCGAGCCGGGGGAGCTCGGGATCACGCCCCTCATGTTCGAGCACTCGTTCTTCTGCCGCCGCTGCGGCTCGATGGCCTCGCCCAAGACCTGCCCCCACGGCGACGAGGACCGGGTGGTCCTCTCCGGGACCAAGGTCCGGGAGATGCTCCGGCGGGGGGAGCGGCCCCCCGCCGAGTTCTCCCGGCCCGAGGTGGCGGACATCCTGATCGAGGCCATGCGGGAGCGCTCCTAGGCGTTCCCCCGCGAGGCAACGTCCAGGGCTTGGCCGATCGCCCCGGGGGGTGGTAGCCTCGGCCGGCTCGCCGGGCCGGCGGCCGTATCGACCCATGGGGGCCAGGACGACCGCTCGAGGAGGCACGCTCCGGGCCGCGCTCGCGGCAGCGGCGGCGCTGCTCGTGCTGGGCTCGGTCCCCGCCCTCGCCGACCCCGAGGGGGAGCTCGCGGCCGCCAAGGACCGGCTGGCGGCGGCCCAGGCCGCGCTCGATTCGGCCACCGCGGCCTGGCAGGCGGCGGAGGCGAAGCTGGCCCAGACCGAGGATCAGCTCGCCGCCACCCGGGCCGCGATCGCCCGGACCCAGCGCAGGCTCGCGGCGATCGCCGCCCGGATCGACCGCCGGGCGCGGGCCGCGTACATGAGCGGGGTGGGCGGCACCATCGACCTGCTCCTGTCCTCGGCGGACTTCACGGAGTTCTCGGACCGGCTCGAGTTCATCGGGGCCGTCGCCGAGAACGACTCGGACCTCATCACGCTGGCCGAGGTCACCCGCGAGGAGCTCCGGCGGAAGCTCGCGGACCTGGCGCGGCTCCGCGAGGAACGGGCCCGCGACGCCGAGCGGTTGGAGCGGGCCCGCTCGGCGGCCGCGGCGAGGGTCGACGAGCTCGCGCGCGTCGTGGCCGACCTGGAGCGTCAGCTCGAGGCCCGGCAGGCCCAGCTCGTGCTGGGGGTGGCCCCGTCGGTGGCCGGCGCGATCCAGGTCTGCCCGGTCCAGGGGCCGAACTCGTTCGTGGACTCGTTCGGAGCCCCGCGGTCGGGCGGCCGCAGCCACCAGGGGATCGACCTCATCGCCCCCTACGGGACCCCGGTCGTCGCGGTCCACGCCGGGAACGCGGTCCGGAGCTCGAACCTCCTCGGCGGGCTCGCCGTGATCGTCTACCACACGAACGGGGACTACTCGTACTACGCCCACCTCTCCTCCTACGGGGCGGCCGGCGCGGTCCGGGCCGGCACCGTGATCGGCTACGTGGGGAGCACCGGCAACGCGGGCAGCGTGAACCACCTGCACTTCGAGTACCACCCCGGCGGGGGCGGGGCCATCAACCCCTACGCCATGCTCCGGGCGGTCTGTTAGGCGCGTTGCCCCCCTGCGCCGCCGGCCCTACGATGCGGGCGGGGTGAGCGACACGCAGGGCAAGCGGCGGATCGACCGCGTCTTGAGCCCGGGGTTCGTCGAGGGGCTCGGGGAGCTCTCGCTCGCCGAGCTGCGCGCCAGACGGGACGACTGCCTCGCCGAACGCGAGTACCTCTCGCTCCTGCGGCGCATGGTGCAGGGCCGGGCCGAGATCCTCGCCGCCGAGCTCGCTGCGCGGCGGGAGGCGGACCGGGGCTCGGAGCCGCTGTCGGAGCGGCTGGCGCGGATCCTCGCTCCCGAGGAGCCACGCGGCGCATCCCGGGGGGAGGCCGTCCGCGTCGCGATCCCCGAGCCCGAGGTGCTCGCGGCCCGCCGGCGGATCGAGCGCCTCGTCGCGGACGCCGGCCTCTCGGACCCCACCGCGCTCTCCGACGCCGAGCTCGAGCAGGCCGTGGCGACGCTCGAGGCCGAGGAGCGGGAGGTCTCCCGCCAGCGTGCGGCGGTGATCGCGGTGCTCGACACCCTCCAGGAGGAGCTCAAGCGGCGGTACCGGGAGGACCTCTCCCAGGTCCTCTCCTGACGCCCCGCCCTCACCCCTCGGCCGTTCGGGGGAGCGGCGGCGTCCCCCGTTCGGGCCGGGAGCGGCTCGGTCGGGGCTCCGCTGGATCCGCCCGATCGCGGGATGGCGGGGAGGCGGTGGGACGGGGCACGCTTCCCCCACGCCGGCTCCGCCGGCGCGTGCGGCCCATGGACGACCACGCCTTCGGACCGGGGACCTCGGGCGCTGGGGACGCCGACCTCGCGGCCCTCCAGGCCCAGCTCGTCGTGTTCGCCCGAGAGCTCGGGATGCTGTACCACCTCGAGCGGGCCAGGAGCCGGGAGCTCGAGCGGGCCCTCCGGAGCATCCACGAGACCTACCTGGCGACGATGAAGGCCCTGGCGCAGGTGGTCGAGGCCAAGGACGAAACGACCCGGGGGCACCTGGACCGGACCCAGGCCTACGGGCTGGCCCTGGCCCGACGGATCGACCCGGCCCTCGCCGACCGCCCCGAGCTCGCCTACGGCTTCTTCCTGCACGACATCGGCAAGGTCGGGATCCCCGAGCGGATCCTGTGCAAGCCAGGGCCGCTCTCCGAGGAGGAGTGGGACGTGATGAAGACCCACCCCGAGATCGGGGCGCAGATCGTCGAGCCCATCCGGTTCCTCGGGGGGGCGACCGTGGTGATCCGCCATCACCACGAGCGGTTCGACGGGCGCGGCTACCCGGAGGGCCTGCGGGGGGAGGAGATCCCGCTCCCGGCTCGGATCTTCGCCGTGGCCGACGCCTTCGACGCCATGACCAGCGACCGGCCCTACCGCCCGGCGCGCTCCGTCGAGCGGGCCCTCCAGGAGCTCATCGGTGGCCGCGGCACCCAGTTCGACCCGGCGGTGGTGGAGGAGTTCGTCTCGCTGGTCGAGGAGGAGGGCGAGCGGCTCGAGGCGGCGGCCCGCCCGGGCTCGTCGCCGGACGGGCGGGGCGTGGATCCCACCGCGGGCGACCTCCTCGGCGTCGGGCCGGCCTGACCACGACCGGCACCCTCTCCCGACGGGCGCGGCGGCGTCGCCCGCGACCCGGGGGCGAGCGGGTAGGCTCGGGACCCGTGCGCCCGGCCACCATCGCCCGCGTCCTGCGCTCCGGCCTCGAGGAGTCGGTGCACCTCGGGCACGTCGCGGTATGCGACGCCGACGGCCGCCTCGTCGCGTGGGCGGGCGACCCGCGGAGGATCGTGTTCGCCCGGTCCACGATGAAGCCGCTCCAGGCGGCCGTCTCGCTCGCCGCGGCCCGCGAGGACCTCCCGGACCAGGAGCTCGCGGTCGTCTGCGGGTCCCACAACGGCGAGCCGGTCCACGTCCGGGCGGTCCGGGCCGTCCTGGCCCGGGCCGGGCTCGGCCCCTCGGCCCTCCGGTGCCCGCCGGGGTGGCCGTTGGACCGGGAGACCATGGCCCGAGCGTTCCGCCCTCGCCGGGAGCTCCACAACTGCTCGGGCAAGCACGCCGGGATGCTCTTGGCCTGCGCTCGCTCGGGGTACGACCTCGCGTCCTACCCCCGGCCCGGCCACCCCCTCCAACGCCGGGTGCTCCGGGCCGTGCGGTCGGCCGCCGCCCTCGACGCGGTCGTCGTCGGGGTGGACGGCTGCGGGGTCCCCGTGCACGGGATGCCCCTGGCGTCCCTGGCCACCCTGTACGCCCGCCTGGCCCGGCCCGAGCGCCTCGGGGCCCTGGCTCCCCGGGTCGCGCGCGCGGTGGCGGCGATGCGGGCCCGGCCCTACCTCGTGGCCGGCCGGGGCCGGGTGGACACGACGGTGATGGAGACGGTCCCGGGGGTGGTCGTGAAGGGCGGCGCGGAGGGCCTGGTCTGCGCCGCGCTGCTCGAGCCGGGCCTCGGCGTGGCGGTGAAGGTCGAGGACGGAGGGGACCGGGCCGCGGGCCCCGCGCTGCTCCGCGTCCTGGCCCAGCTCGGGTGGGCCGACCCGGCCGCGGACCCGAGGCTCGCCCCCTTGGCGCGGCGCCCGGTCCGGGGCGGCGAGCGGGTGGTGGGGGAGATCGCCTCCGATCTGGCGCTCCGCCGGGCGGGGAATAGGCGGGGGCGGCCGCCGCGTAACATCCCGTGATGCGCGCGCACGCTCCCCGGGGAGGTCGATGAGCACGTCCGGCACGCGGGTGGCCGTCCTGTCGGTGCACACCTCGCCCCTGGACCAGCCCGGCACGGGCGACTCGGGGGGGATGAACGTCTACATCCGGGCGGTCGCCCAGCGCCTCGTCCGGCAGGGGGTCGAGGTGGACATCTTCACCCGGAGCCGCGACGGCCTGCCGGAGGTGGTGGAGGACGTTCCCGGGGTCCGGGTGGTCCACGTGCGGGCCGGCCCTCCGGCCCCGCTGCCGAAGCGCGACCTCCCGCGGTACCTGCCCCAGTTCCTCGGCGGCGTGCTGGCCCACGTCCGGCGGGCCTCCCGCCTGCCCGACCTCGTCCACAGCCACTACTGGCTCTCGGGGTGGGTGGGGCGGAACGCCAAGGAGATCTGGGGGGTGCCCCTCGTCGCCTCGTTCCACACGCTCGGGAAGGTGAAGAACTATTCGCTGGCGGGCGGGGAGGGACCCGAGCCGCCGGTGCGGCTGGCCGGCGAGGAGCGGGTGATCGCGACCGCGGACCGCATCCTCGCGCCGACCCCGGCCGAGGCCGCCCACCTGGTCGGGCTGTACCGGGCCGACCCCGGTGCGATCCGGATCGTGCCGCCGGGGGTGGACCACTCGCTCTTCGCCCCCCGGCCGAGGGAGGAGGCCAAGCGCCGCCTCCACCTCGGCGGCGCCCGCCTCGTGCTGTTCGTGGGCCGCCTCCAGCCCCACAAGGGGCCCGACGTCGCGATCCGGACCCTGGCCGAGGCCGTGGCCGCCGACCCCGGGGCCACGCGCGACGTGGTGCTCGCGGTGGTCGGCGGCCCGAGCGGGGACAGCCCGGGGGCCGAGGTGGCCCGCCTCATGAACCTGGCCTCGGCCCTCGGGGTGGAGGAGCGGGTGATGTTCTTCCCGCCGCAGCCGCAGGCGAGGCTCGCGGATTTCTACGCGGCCGCCGAGGCGGTGCTCGTGCCCTCCCGCTCGGAGTCGTTCGGGCTCGTGGCCCTCGAGGCGCAGGCCTGCGGGACCCCGGTCGTGGCGGCCGCGGTGGGCGGGCTCCGGTTCGTGGTCGTGGACGGAGCGACCGGGTTCCTCGTCGAAGGGCACGATCCCGCGGACCACGCGGAGCGGCTCCTGCGGATCCTGCGCGACCCGCGGCTCGCCCACAGGCTGGGGGAGCGGGGCGTCCTCCACTCGCGCGGGTTCTCGTGGGAGGCCACCGCCGATGAGGTCCTGGGCGTCTACCGCGAGCTCCTGGACGGGCGGTCGGGGCCGGTCTGACCGGATCTTGTCACTCTTTCTGACGACCCTCGCTACCTGCGGAAATGGCCTCTGACCTGCGCGTTCGTCGGCTTGACCGCCCCCCAGGCCGTGGGTAGATTCCATCTCGCTCCGAGCGGCTGGAGCGGTCGAGTCAGGGAACCGAATGGGGGGCCCTGGGAAAGCCGTAAGGCCGACTGGGCGCACCTGCTCGTACGGTTGGGAAGGCCAACTAGCTGTGCGGGTGGGGAGGCTCGGGAGGCCCCA
>DATMBJ010000173.1:0-2927 GCA_035559315.1 Actinomycetota bacterium | reverse complement strand
TCCCGGTGGACCCGACCGGATTCGAACCGGCGACCTCTTGGCTGCCAGCCAAGCGCTCTTCCAGCTGAGCTACGGGCCCGTCTCGGCCGCCGGGCCACTCCGGCCCCCGGCCGAGGACATGATAGCCGCCGCGAGCCGCTCGGCGCCCGGTGAGTAGCTCGCGGTCGACCGGGGGGAACGACCCTCTGGGAAGAAGTTCGAAGAGTTGCCCCATCCGTGAGCCCAATCACTGCAGGAGGAACCGGGGCTCGGTAGGGTCGGGTTCGTGGCTGCGACGGCGCTCGACCTGCGGCGCGAACCCCCCGGGGGGCCGGTCCGGCCCCGGCGGTGGGAGGAGGGGCCCCCGCCCGGCCCCTCCCACGAGGACGCCCTGGAGCGGCTGGAGCGGGCCCACGCCCGGATGGGGGAGGCCACCTACGCCTTCCTCTCCGAGGTCGGGAGGGCCGAGGCCAAGGTGGCGACCCGGGAGGAGGGGTGCCGGAACCTCGCCCACCTCCTCTGCTGCCGCTTCGGGCTCCCCTTCGCCCGGGCCCACCGGGTGGTGGAGGCGGCCCGGGCCCTCCCCCGCCTCCCCCTGCTCTCGGGCGAGCTGCGGCGGGGGCGGCTCTCCCTCGACAAGTTCCTCGAGCTCGCCCGGTTCGCCACCCGCGAGCGGGAGGCAGAGCTCCTGGGCTGGGCCCTGCGGGTCCCGGTGGGGGAGATCCGGTTCCGGGCCGACGCCGAGGCCCGCCCCCGGATCTCCCGGGAGCGGGAGGGCCACGCCGCCCGCCGCCTGGACTGGTGGTGGAGCTCCGATCCCGAGCGGCCCGGGGCCCGGCGGTTCCGCCTGTCCTGCGAGCTGCCCCCGGCCGAGGGGTCCGTGGTGGCCCGGGCCATCTCTCGGGCCGCCCAGGCCGTCCCCGCGCTCCCGGGCGAGGAGGGGAGGGAGGGGGCCGCGGCCCGCCGGGCCGACGCCCTGGTGGCCCTGGCCCGGGCCCGCCTCCGCTCCGATCCCGACCCCGAGCGGGCCACGGTCGTGGTCCACGCCAACTGGAACGCCCTCACCCGGGGCCGGCGGGGCGCCTACCTCGAAGGGGGCCCGCCGATCCACCCCGAGACCGCCCGCAGGATCGCCTGCTCGGCCCGGATCGAGGTGCTGTTCGAGGACGGGGAGGGGAGGGTGCTGGCCCGGGCCCCGGCCCGCCGCCGCACCCCGGCCTGGATGCTCCGCCAGCTCCTCCACCGCGACCGGGGCTGCGTGTTCCCCGGCTGCGGCACCCGCTCCCACCTCCAGGCCCACCACCTCACCCCGGTGAGCCTGGGCGGGCCCACCGATCCCGAGCACGAGGGGCTGCTGTGCGCCTTCCACCACGTGCTGGTCCACGAGCTCGGGTGGGGGCTCCGCCGGGAAGGGGGCAGGTTCGTCTGGACCCGGCCCGACGGGATGCCCTACCTCCCGGGGCCCTCCCCCGGGCCGCCGTAGGGCCGGGAGGTCCCGTCCGCCTCTCCGCCCAGCAGCACCCGCGTCAGCGCGTTCCCCGCCTCGAGGAGCTCGTCGAGGGCGGCGTGCACGTCCTCGTCGTCGGTCACCGGTGCCCTAGACCGTTACGGCGCCGGGCTCCTCCTCCCAAGCGACCCGCGGCGCGTCGCGCCACAGGCGCTCCAGGTCGTAGTACTCGCGCTCCTCCTCGCCGAACACGTGCACGACCACGTCGACGAAGTCGAGCAGCACCCAGCGCGCGTCGACCTCGCCCTCCCGGCGGACCGGCTTCACGCCGTGCGAGCGGAGCGCCTTCTCGACCTCCTCCACGATGGTCTTGACCTGGCGTTCGGTGGTGCCGCTCGCGATCACGAAGTAGTCGGTGATCACGATGAGGTCGCGGACGTCGAGGATCACGATGTCCTCGCCCTGCTTCGCGGCGGCAGCGCGGGCCGCGGTCATGGCCACCCGACGGCTCTCCGGGATCCCGGTCCGCCCCGCCCTCACGCCGCTCGTCCGTCCCTCCTCATCCGAAGTCCTCCCCCACCACGATACCGAGGTCGGAGAAGCCCGACGGCACCCGCTGCACCTGCACCCGCCCCACGCCCAGGAGCTCGCGGACCCGCTCCGCCGCCGCCCGGTGCTCCCTCCCCACCGCCGTGATCACGGTCTCCGCCTGCCCGAACGCGTCCGCGTTCTCCGAGAGCACGATGCGGAACCCCGCGGGGATCAGCCGTTCCGCGACCAGCCGCCCCACCCCGGGGGTCCCGCTGCCGTTCCACACCGACACCCGGACCGGCGCCGTGCCGGGCCCGCCGAACAGGCGCGCGGCGAGCCCGTCGACCGCGTCGAGGTCCGGCAGGAGGAGCCCCTCGTCCAGCCGCCGGGTCGGGAGCGGCGCCACCTCCGCGCCGCCGGCCGCCCGGAGGATCCGGACCGCCGCGGCCCCGTCGTCGGTCTCCGAGAGGTCCGCCGTCCCCAGCACGCCGCGGCCGAGCAACGCGCCGAGCGCGACCCGCCAACGGAGGTCCGCCGCCTCCCCGCGGCCCGCGAGGAACCCGACGAGCTGCTCGCCGGAGAACGTCACCCGGGACGGCTCCCCGCTCCCGGAGAGCTCCGCCGGGAGCCGCAGCGGAAGCCCGCCGGCGCGGTCCACCGCGGCGGCCAGCGCGTCCGCCGCCACCACCGCGTACCGGTCGACCCACAGCCCGAGCACGTTGGCCGCCGCCGCCCGCAGCATCGGGCCTGGCAGGCGGGAGGCCTCGGCGAAGGTCGCCTCCCCGTAGCCGGGGACCACCGCCACGGCTTCCGGCGGGAGCGTCACCGCGGCCGCCCGCGCCGTCCCTCCTGCGCCGACCACCGCGAGGAGCGGACGCTCGCCGCCGACCACCGCGAGGAGGACCAGCCGGGGCCGCCCCGCGGGCGCGGTCGCCCGATGTGGCCCGGCCGCCAGCCATCCCGCCGCCCC
>DATMBJ010000172.1:0-5236 GCA_035559315.1 Actinomycetota bacterium | reverse complement strand
AGGACCGGCAGGAGGTCCTTCACCGCCGAGATCTTCTGGTTCGCGAGCAGGATGTAGGGCTCCTCGAGGACCGCCTCCATCCGCTCGGGGTCGGTGATGAAGTAGGGCGAGATGTAGCCCTTGTCGAACCGCATCCCCTCGACGAGCTCGAGCTCCATGCCGAAGGTGTTCGACTCCTCGACCGTGATGACCCCGTCCTTCCCGACCTTGTCGACGGCCTCAGCGATCTGCTCGCCGATCTCGGGGTCGGCGGCGGAGATGGCGCCCACGTGGGCGATCTCCTCCTTGGTCTCCACCTCCTTGGCCTGGTTCTTGATGGCCTCCACGGCGAGCTCGACGGCCCGCTCCATCCCGCGCTTGAGCGCCATCGGGTTGGCGCCGGCCGCGACGTTGCGCAGGCCCTCCTTCACCATGGCCTGGGCCAGGACGGTGGCGGTGGTGGTGCCGTCGCCCGCCACGTCGTCGGTCTTCTTCGCGACCTCCTTCACGAGCTCGGCGCCCACCTTCTCGAGCGGGTCCTCGAGCTCGATCTCCTTCGCGATGGAGACCCCGTCGTTGGTGATCGTGGGGGCGCCCCACTTCTTCTCCAGGACCACGTTGCGGCCCTTGGGGCCCAGCGTGATCCGGACCGCGTTGGCGAGCATGTCCATCCCGCGCTCGAGCGCCCGCCGGGCCTCCTCCTCGAAGGTGATGAGCTTCGCAGCCATCCCTTCCCTCCTCCTGTGCCTCTCAGGCTTCCGTCCAGACTGCTAGCACTCTCACCCCCGGAGTGCTAACGGGATTCTAGGGAGGGAACCCGGGGGCTGGCAAGGGGTCGGCGGCTCCGCCGGGGGCGACAGGCGGGGGCCGCGCGGGCCGCGAGGGGCGGCGCGGGGTACACTCCCCCACCGCATGCCGGCCGACTGGGAACGACGGTTCACCGCCCCCGAGCTCCGGTTCCCGCGGTGGTCCGCGGCGGCCCCGGAGCGGCTCGTGGCGGTCTCGAGCGAGGGGGGCTCGCTCCAGGCCTGGGCGTTCGACCTCGCCACCGGGGCGCGGTGGCGCCTCTCCGGGGAGCCGGTCGGCGTGGCCGACGCCCTCCCCACCCCCGACGGCAAGGGCGTGGCCTGGTGGCGCGATCCGACCGGGGACGAGCGCGGCCGGTGGGTCGTGGCCCCCTGGGAGGGCGGGGAGCCCCGGGACCTCCTGCCCGGCGCGCCGGAGGGCTGGAGCATGGGGGTCGACCTCGTGCCGGGCGCGGTCGCCGCGGCCCTGGCCCACGAGGACGGCTACTCGGTCCTGGTGGCCCGCGACGGCGAGGCCCGGGAGCTCCTCCGCTCCCCCGAGCCCCTCGGCGTGGGCCGGGAGTGGCCGGAGGGCGCGGGCGGGCTCTCCGCGGACGGCGAGCTCCTGTGCGTGCGGTTCGCGCAGGGCGGCGACATCGAGCGCTGGGGGCTCCGCGTCCTCGACCTCCGGACCGGGCGGGCGGTGGCCGAGCTGGCCGACCCCGGGCGGGCGCTCGTCCCCCTGGCCTGGTCCCCCGTCCCCGGCGACCGACGCCTCGCGGTCCGCCACGAGCGGGCGGCCTTCGAGCGGGTCGCGCTGTGGGAGCCGGCGACCGGGGCCCTCCGCGACCTCGACCTCGGCCTGCCGGGCGCCCTCGACCTCGAGGCCTGGTGGCCGGACGGCGGGGCCCTCCTGCTCCGCCACGACCACGAGGGGGTGGACGAGCTCTACCGGTTCGACCTCCGGGACGGGCGGCTGGAGCGGGTGGCGGCGCCCGGGGGGCAGGTGACCGGCGCCGGGGTCCGGCCCGACGGCGCCGTCTGGCTCCGGCGGGAGACGGGCGCCACGCCCCCCGAGGTGGTCGACGCCGAGGGGCGGGTGGTCCTCGCCCCGGAGGGGGAGGCCCCGCCCCCCGGCCGCCCCTACCGGCCCTTCCGGTTCCGGAACCCGGCCGGGCAGGCGATCCACGGGTTCGTCGCCGAGCCCGCCGGGCCCGGGCCCCACCCGACGGTCCTGCGGGTCCACGGCGGGCCGGCCGCCGCCTGGCGGCAGGAGTTCGACCCCGCCGTCCAGGCCCTGGTGGACCACGGCTACGCGGTGGCGATGGTGAACTACCGGGGCTCGTCGGGCTACGGGGTCGAGTTCCGGGAGGCGCTCCGGGGGAACATCGGCTTCCCCGAGACCGAGGACCTCGTGGCCGGCCTCGATGCGCTCGCCGCCGAGGGCACCGTGGACCCCGCCCGGGTGGCGATCGCCGGGCGGTCCTGGGGCGGGTACCTCACGCTCCTGGCGCTCGGCCTCCACCCCGAGCGGTGGCGGGCGGGGGTGGCGATCGTCCCGGTCGGCGACTACGTGGCGGCGCACTACGAGTGCTCGCCCCCCCTCCGGGCCTGGGACCTGGCCATGCTCGGCGGGCCGCCGGAGGAGCTCCCCGAGCTCTACGAGGAACGGAACCCGCTCACGTACGTGGACCGGGTCCGGGCCCCGGTGCTCGCGATCGTCGCCGAGAACGACAGCCGCTGCCCCCTCGGGCAGGCGATGCGCTGGGTGGTGGCCCGCCGGGCCCGGGGCGGCGAGGTCGAGGTCTACCGCTACCGCGAGGGCCACTCCTCCTACCTGGCCGAGGAGCGGCTCCGCCAGATGCGGGTGGAACTGGACTTCCTCGCCCGCCACCTGGGCTGAACGGGTGCCGGCGGCGTAGACGCGTCGAGGCGGGAGGCCCGACCGGGTCAGAACCCCGAGGTGAATACCTCCTCGGGCACGATCTCAACGAACACGTCGCCGTGCCCGATCGGCGCCATCTCCGGGTACTGCGGGAACTTGGCGTTGAAGAGCTCGCGGAGCTCGTTCCAGCGCAGCCCCCGGCGGATCAGCCTGGCGCGCCCGCGGAGCATCACCTGCCGGAGCGCGTTCCAGTCCTCGACGTAGTCGTCGAACACGATCGCCACCCGGGGGTCGGCCTCGAGGTTCCGGACCTTCCGGCTGCCGCCCCCGGTCGCCACGTAGATCCGCCCCCGGTCGAGGACCGGGCAGACCGGGACCACGTGGGGGACGCCGTCGGCCCCGGTCGTCGCCATCCGCGCGACGCGGGCGTGGCGGAGGAACGGCTCCACCCTGGGGTCGATCCGGACCGGTCTGGCCATCGCGTCCTCCCGTATCCTGCGGTGACGCGATGGTACCGACGGCCGCGGTGTACGCGGCGAAGACCTTCGTGGCGCAGCGGCCGTGGCTGCTGGCGCCGCTCGCCAGGCTCCGGGGGCACGGGGTCCTCCTGGGCCCCGACACCGAGGTCGTGATCGAGGGGTACCCGCGGTCGGCGAACTCCTTCGCGGTGGCCGCCTTCGAGCTGGCCCAGGGGCGGCCGACCCGGATCGCCCACCACACCCACGCCCCGGCCCACGTCCTGCTCGCGCTGCGGCGGGGCGTCCCGGCCATCGTGCTGATCCGCGAGCCGGAGGAGGCGGTCCTCGAGTTCGCGCTGGTCCGGCCGGGGCTCCCCCTGCGCTCGGCGCTCCGGGGCTACCTCCGGTTCTACGAGCCGCTCCTGCCCCACCTCGGGCGGTTCGTCGTCGGCCCCTTCCCAGAGGTGACGACCGACCTGGGCCGGGTGATCCGGCGCGTGAACGACCTGTACGGGACCAGCTTCCGCCCGTTCGAGCACACGCCCGAGAACCAGCGGGCCTGCTTCGAGGCCATGGACCGGTACTGGCGCTCGCGGGTGGGGCCCGGCGAGGAGCTGGAGCGGCGGGTCGGCCGGCCCTCCGCCCTCCGGGAGCGCCTGAAGGACGAGCTCCGCCCGGCCTACCGGGCCCCCGGGCTGCGCGCCCTCCGGGAGCGGGCGCTCGAGCTGTACCGGGCCTTCGCCGCGCCCCACGTCCCGGTGCCCGAGGGGCCATGAGGACCCTGGCCCGCCGCCTCTACCACGAGCTCAAGACCGTGGTCGCCCGCTCCCCCGCACTCGCCATCCCCATCGCCCGGCTCCGCCACGGCGTGCCGGTGGACGGGAGCACGGAGATCGTGATCGAGGGCTTCCCCCGGACCGGGACCTCCTTCGCGGTCGCCGCGTTCCGCCTGGCCCAGCCCCGGCCGGTCGCCGTGGCCTGCCACGTCCACGCCCCCGCCCAGGTGATCGCCGGGGTCCGCCGGGGGCTCCCCGTGCTCCTGTGCGTCCGCGACCCCGAGGAGACCGTGCTCTCCTACGCGGTCCGCAACCCCCACCTCACGCTCCGCCAGGCCCTCCGGAGCTACCTCCGCTTCTACGAGCCGCTCCTCCGCCACCGCGCGGGGGTCGTGGTGGCCCCGTTCGAGCGGATCACCACCGACCTCGGCGGGCTGATCCTCGAGGTGAACGCCCGGTTCGGGACCGACTTCGCCCCCTTCGAGCACACCGAGGAGAACGTCCGGGCCTGCTTCGAGCAGATCGACGAGGACTACCGCCGGCGGGTGTCGGGCCTGGCCTTCGAGCGCCAGGTCGCGCGGCCCTCCCCGGTCCGGGAGCGGATGAAGGAGGAGCTCCGGGCGGCCTACCGCGGGCCCGCCCTGGCCGGCCTCCGGGCCCGGGCCGACGCGGCTTACCACGCGCTCGCCGGCCCGGCGGGGGCGCTCCCCGGCCCCCCGGGGGCGTCCCCCGGGCCCGGGGACGGCTGATGGGAAGGGCCGCGCTCGGGCCCGCCACCCGGCGGGCCGCCTACGGGCTGATGACGCTCCTCGGCGCCCGGCCGGTCGCGCTCGCCGGGGCCCGGCTGGTGGGGCACGGCGTGGTGGCCGGGCCCGGGACCGAGCTCGTCGTGGAGGGGTTCCCGCGCTCGGGGAACTCCCTCGCGGTGGCCGCGATCGCCGCCGCCCAGCCCCGGCCCCTCCGGATCGCCCACCACACGCACGCGCCGGCCAACGTCCTCCGCGCCCTCCGCCTCGGCCTCCCGACGCTCGTGGTGGTCCGGGACCCCGACGAGGCCGCGGTCGAGCTCGTGCTGGCCAAGCCCTTCCTCTCGCTCGGCCACGCGCTCCGCGGCTACGCCCGCTTCCACGAGCCGCTCCTCGGCCGCCGCGACGGGTTCGTGGTCGCGACCTTCGAGGAGGTGCACGAGGACCTGGCGGCCGTCGTGCGCCGGATCAACGCGCGGTTCGGGACCGCCCTCGCGGAACCCGGCCCCGATGCCCTGGGCGCCGCGGGCGGGGCGATCGCCGCCTACTGGGCGCGCCGCCGCGGGCCGGGGCTCCCCGGCGTGGGCCGGACCGCGCGGCCCTCCGA
>DATMBJ010000171.1:0-16399 GCA_035559315.1 Actinomycetota bacterium | reverse complement strand
CGGCGGCCCCTCGGCGGGCCGCCACCGGCCCGTACGCCGACGCCCGCCCCTGCTCGGGCGACCGGGCGCGGGGCGGGCGTCGGTCCGGGCCCGTGAGGGCCGTGCTCCGGGCCCCGGGTGAGGGGCCCGTCACCGTAGGGAGTCGACTTCGAACGGGAAGGAGGTGAGGAGCCATGTCGCTCGGGCTGCTCGTGCTCAGGGTGGTCGTCGGCGCCCTGTTCGTGGGCCACGGCACCCAGAAGCTGTTCGGCTGGTTCGGCGGCCACGGCCTGGACGGCACCGGGGCGTGGATGGAGTCCCTCGGCTTCCGCCGCGGCCGGTTCTGGGCCGGGGTGGCCGGGCTCGCTGAGTCGCTCGGCGGCCTGCTGCTCGCGCTCGGGTTCCTCACCCCGCTGGCGGCGGCCGCGATCATCGGCGTCATGACCACCGCCGTGCTGGCCGTCCACCTGCGGAACGGGGTGTGGAACTCGAACGGCGGGTACGAGCTCCCGCTGGTGTACGCGACGGCGGCCACGGCGCTCGCGTTCACCGGGCCCGGTGCCTACAGCCTGGACCGGATGCTCGGCCTGGCGATCGAGCCGGTGACGTCGGGGATCTTCGCGCTGGTCCTCGGGCTGCTCGCCGGGACCCTCGTGAACGCGCTCCGGGCCGAGCCGGTGGCGGCCGGGGCCCCCAGCCCCGAGGAGCGTGTCGCGGCCTGAAGCCGCCGACCGTTCGAAGGCCGACGGCCCGCCCCTGCGGCGGGCCGTCGCGCATCTCCGGATGACGGGGCGCGGGGCCGCCCCGGCGGTCAGGCGAGGCCCCCTCGGAGCCATCTGGCGACCGCATCCACGATGAGCTGGACGGCGATCGCCGTGAGCAGGAGACCCATGATCCTCGTCAGGAAGTGGATCGCGCTGGGCCGGATCACCCTGGCGACCAGCGTCGCGAGCCGGAGCGCGAGGAGGACCAGGCCGAGGGCCAGCGCGATCCCTCCGACCACCGCCAGCCGTTCCGGGAGCTCCTCGTGGCGTCGCATCGCGAGGACCGTCTGGACGATCGCGCCGGGCCCGGCGAGCCAGGGGGTCCCGAGGGGGACGAGCGCGAGGCTCGCGTCCTCCGGCACTCCCGCGGCGGGGTCCCCGCCGCGGAGCATCTCCGCCGCGACCAGGAGCAGGAGGAGGCCGCCCGCCACCATCAAGCTCTCCAGGCTGATCGAGAGGTAGGCGAGGAGCGCCTGGCCGAAGGCGGCGAAGGCCGCGAGGACCCCCGCGGCAGCGAGCACCGCGAGGTAGGCCGCGCGATGCCGCTCGCGGGGGGCTCGGCCCTCGGTGAGGGCCAGGAAGAACGGCACCGACCCGATGGGGTCGAAGATCACCACGAAGGTGACGAGGGTCTCCCCGAACACCCGCCAGGGCATGGCGGGATGCTACCCCGGCCCGCGGGAGCTCCTCGGGGCGGTCCGTCGACGGTGTGGTCCGAGCGAGCCACCGCGGCCCCCTCAGCCGGTCGGCGTGCGCTGCCGGCCGGTCCCGTCCCCCTCTCCCACGCCCAGCGCGCGGCGCAGCTTCGCCAGGGCCGCCGCCTCGATCTGCGCGACCCGCTGCAGGCTCACCCCGAGCCGCTCGCCCACCTCGCGGAGGGTCTCGGGCTGGCGCCCCCCGAGGCCGTAGCGGGCCTCCAGCACCTCCCGCTCCCGGGGGGAGAGGGTCTGTTCGGCCGCCCGGATCAGGCGTTCGACCTCGGCCTCCACCAGCACCTCCTCGAGCCGCTCCTCGGCCTCCCGGTCGGCGAGGAGCTCCTCGAGCGTGCGGTCGGAGCCCGGGCCGGCCGGCGCCTCGAGCGGCACCGGGCTCCCGAGGAGCGGCGCGAGCGCCGCCGCGTCCTCCATGCTGAGCTCGGCGCGCTCCGCGAGCTCCTCCCACGAGGCCCACGGCCGCTCGGCCCGGGCCTCGGCCAGGCTCCGCAGCTGCCGGCGCTTGGACTCCGGCAGCCGGACCGCGCCCACGTGCTCGCGGACCGCGCGGGAGAGCGCGTGGCGCACCCACCACGCCGCGTACGCGCCGAAGGGCGTCCCCCGCCGCCAGTCGAACCGCTCGGCGGCGCGGAGGAGCGCCAGGGTCCCCTCCTGGAACAGGTCGAGGACCGGGAGGCCCGACCACCGGTACCGATGGAGCAGCCGGACGACGAGCGGCAGGTGGGCGGCCACGAGCCGGCGCTTCGCGTCGGTGCCACGGCGGACCCGTTCCTCGAGCTCCGCCCGGGCCGCGGGTTCGAGCCCCCCGTCCCGCTCCAGCCGGGCCCGGGCCGCCTGTCCCTCGGCCACGGCCCGGGCCAGCTCCCGTTCCTCCTCCGGGCGGAGGCCCGGGCGGGCCCCCACCTCCTCGAGGAGCCGGCGGACCAGGAGGCGCTCTTCCGGCAAGGCCATGCGCCCAACGCTACCCGCCCCGGGCCCGGTACGCTTTGTTCCATGGCGAAGCTGCCGTTCTCGACGGTGGAGGAGCTCCAGGAGGCGCTCCGCCGGGAGCACTACCTGGCGGACCGGGGGCTCGCGACCGCCATCTTCCTGGCGGTCTCGCTCGACAAGCCGCTCCTGCTCGAGGGCGAGGCCGGGGTGGGGAAGACCGAGGTGGCCAAGGTCCTGGCCTCGCTCCTCGGCCGGCGGCTGATCCGGCTCCAGTGCTACGAGGGGATCGACGCCTCCCAGGCGCTCTACGAGTGGAACTACTCCCGGCAGCTGATCGCGGCCCGGGCCATGGAGGCCGAGCGGGCCGAGGCCCACGTCGAGGACCTCTTCGGCCCGGCGTTCCTGGTCGAGCGGCCGCTGCTCGCGGCGATCCGCGCGGGCGCCGAGGCCGTGCTCCTCGTGGACGAGCTGGACCGGGCCGACGACGAGTTCGAGGCCTTCCTCCTCGAGATCCTCTCGGAGTTCGCGGTGACGATCCCCGAGATCGGGCCGGTCGTCGCCGAGGAGCCGCCGGCGGTCGTCGTGACCTCGAACCGGACCCGCGAGCTCCACGACGCCCTCAAGCGACGCTGCCTGTACCACTGGATCGACCATCCATCCCTGGAGCGGGAGGTGGAGATCATCGAGCTGCGCGCCCCGGGCGTCTCCCGGACCCTCGCGCGGGAGGTGGCCCGGGCCGTGGCCCGGCTCCGCGAGATGGACGTCGCGAAGCGGCCGGGGGTGGCCGAGACCATCGACTGGGCCAACGCCCTCGCGTTCCTCGGGGTCGAGCACCTCGACGGGGAGGTCGCGGCGGCCACCCTCGGCGCGGTGCTCAAGGACCACGAGGACCAGGAGCTCGCCAGGGCCAGGCTCGGCGAGCTGGTCGAGGAGGCCGGGGCCGGGGGGGATGGCTGACGCCGACGTCCTCGCGCGCCTGGTCGGGTTCGGGCGCGAGCTCCGGCGGCTGGGCCTGCCGGTGGGGACGGGGCGGATCCTCACGTTCTGCCGGGCGGCGGCGGCCCTCGCGCCCCTGGACCGGGCCTCCCTCTACTGGGCGGGTCGGGCCTCGCTGATCTCCCGCCCCGAGGATGTCGAGGTCTACGACCGGGCGTTCGCGCGGTGGTTCGCGCCGGCGGCCTTCGCCGAGGGGGGCGGGCTCGCGGTGCCCGGCTCGCCCCCGCCCGACGGGGGCGGGCCGCGCGAGGAGCCCCCCGACCTCGAGGTGGAGGTGGGCGGGACGGCGGCGGCCTGGCGCCCCGCCGGGGAGGGCGAGGAGGCCGAGGGCGAGGCCGCCGTCCGCCTCGTGGCGAGCGCGGCGGAGGTGCTCCGGACCAAGTCCTTCGACGCGCTCACCGAGGAGGAGCGGGCCCGGACCGCCCGGCTGATCCGGGACCTCGAGCTGCGGCTGCCGGAGCGGCGGACCCGGAGGCTGCGCCCCGACCCGCGGGGCGGCCGGTTCGACGTCCGGCGGACCCTCCGCCGGGCGGTCCGCACCCACGGCGAGCCCTTCCGCCGGGCGTGGCGGTCCCGGGGGAGCCGGACCCGGCCGCTGGTCGTGATCCTCGACGTCTCGGGATCCATGGCCCCCTACTCCCGGGCCCTGCTCCAGTTCGCCTACGCGGCGATGGCCGCGGGGCGGAAGGTCGAGGCGTTCTGCTTCGGGACCCGGCTCACCCGGGTGACCCGGACCCTCCGGACCAGGGACCCGGACCGGGCCCTGCGGGAGGTGGGCCGCCTCGTCGAGGACTGGGAGGGCGGGACGAGGATCGGGGAGTCGCTCCGCGCGCTCCTGGACGGGTGGAGCCAGCGGGCGGCGCTCCGGGGGGCCGTCGTCGTGCTCTGCTCCGACGGCCTGGAGCGGGGGGATCCCGAGGTCCTGCGCCGGCAGATGGAGCGCCTGCACCGCCTCGCCCACCGGGTCGTCTGGGTGAACCCGCTCAAGGGGAGCCCTCGCTACGAGCCCCTCGCCCGCGGCATGGTGGCCGCCCTCCCCTCGATCGACGTCTTCCTCCCGGGGCACAACCTGGCGAGCCTCGAGGAGCTGGCCGGCGTGCTCGGCTGAAGGCCCGCCGGCTCGGGGTCGGCCGGCGGCGCTCGACGGTCCGGGGCTAACCGGCCGGCGTGCACTCCTCCGCGGGGCGGCCGCTCGCCGCCAGCACCTTGAGGAGCGCGGCCCGGAGCTCGTCGAGCTCCTCCGGCGACAGGTGCCGCCACAGGCGCCGCTCGAGGCTCGCGAGGAGCACCGGGGTGGCCGCGGCCAGGCGCCGCCGGCCGCGGGGGGTGATCTCGGCGTAGGTGATGCGCCGATCCGTCGTGCACGCGACGCGCCGGACGAGGCCGGCCTCCGCCATCCGGTCCACGAGGCGGGTGAGCCCGCTCTTCGAGAACAGCACGGCCTCGGCGAGCTCGTGCATCGGCAGCCGCCCCTCGGGCGCACCGTCGAGCCGAGCGAGGACGTCGTACCACGTGAGCGGGAGGCCGGCCTCCCGCTCGAGCTCCTGCCCCACGCCCTCGGCGAGCACCGCCGCCGCGCGCTGCAGCGCGAGCCAGGCGGCCAGCCGATCCCGCCGGTCCGTCGTCTCCGCCACCTCCATGCCGAACCCTAGCCGTCGAAGGTTGACGATGCAACGATAGCCGGAGTATGGTTGCGCAGACAATCGTTGTTCGGGCAAGGACCTTCGCCACGGGGGTCCACGGAGGAGAGGAGGGAACATGGCCGACCGCACCGAGGCCGTCCGCGCGATCGCTGGCCTGGAGCTGCCCGAGCCCGGCGCCTGGGGCTTCGACCCGGCCCACTCCAGCATCACCGCGGTCGCCCGGCACCTCATGGTGACCAAGGTCCGGGGCACGTTCGAGCGGTTCTCCGGGACCATCCACGTGGCCGAGCGGCCCGAGGACTCCTGGGTGGAGGTGGAGATCGACGCCGCGTCGATCGACACCGGCGTCCCGGACCGCGACGCGCACCTCCGCTCCCCGGACTTCCTCGACGTCGAGCGGTACCCGACGATCGCGTTCCGCAGCACGGGGCTCGAGCCGCTCGGGGGCACGCGGTTCCGGCTGCCCGGGGAGCTCACCATCCGCGGGGTGACCCGGCCGGTCGTCCTCGAGGCGGAGTACCTGGGGGCGGTGACCGACCCCTGGGGGAACCGGAAGGTGGGGTTCACGGCGAGCGCCGAGATCGACCGGGAGGAGTTCGGCATGACCTGGAACCAGGTCCTGGAGGCCGGGGGCGTCCTGGTGGGGCCGAAGCTCCAGGTCGAGATCGAGGTCCAGGCGGTCCGCGCCGAGCAGCGGGCGGCCTGACGCGTGCCCGACGGCGGCCTCGCTTGACCGGCGCCGGGGCCCGGCGGTACACCGATATCGGCGAGGAAAGGAGGGGGCCATGGCCATGGTGGACCTCACCGTGAGCGTCGAGGACCGGCCGGGCACGCTGGCCGATATCGGCGAGGCCCTCGGGCGGGCCGGGGTGAACATCGAGGGCTTCGCCGGGGTCGGCGTGGAAGGCCGGGGCGTCATCCACCTCCTCGTGGCGGACGCCGCCGCGGCGCGGCGGGCCCTCGAGGAGGCGGGGATCAAGGTCGAGGGCGAGGCCGAGGCCATCGTGATCGACTGGGCCGCGGACGCCGACCGTCCCGGGGCCCTCGGCGAGCTCGCCCGCAAGGTCGCGGACGCCGGTGTGAACATCCGGGCCGCGTACGTCGCGACGCACGACCGCGGCGTCTTCGTCACCGAGGACAACGAGAAGGCCCGGCAGGCGCTCGGGTTGTAGCCCGGCGCGCCGGGGGACCGTGGGGCCGGCCCGGCGGGGCCGGCCCCCTCGCCGCTCAGGCGTCGGCCGCCCGGTAGGCCCGGTCGAGGAGCTCGACCGGGTGGAGGACGGGGACGTCGAGGCCGAGGGCCCGCAGCCCCGCCGAGATCTGCATCGTGCACCCCGGGTTCGCCGAGGCCACGGCGTCCGGGCCGAGCGACGCGATCGCCTCGGCCTTCCGCCGCATGAGCTCGCCCGCCATCCCGGGCTGGAGCACGTTGTAGAGGCCGGCGGCGCCGCAGCACCGGTCGCCCTCCGGCACCTCGAGCAGCTCGATCCCCGGGATCTCCGCGAGGAGGGCCCGGGGCTGCTCCCGGATCCGCTGGGCGCGGAGCGCGTGGCAGGCGTCGTGGTACGCGACCCGGGCGAACCCGGGGTTCCCGGCCGGGGCCTCGATCCCGCCCTCGTGCAGCAGCTCGAGGACGTCGCGCACCCGCCCGGCCAGTTCCTCTCCCTCGCCTTCCACGAGGTCCCCGTAGGCCTTGAGATGGGCCCCGCACCCCGCGGCGTTCGCCACCACGAGCTCGGCGCCGGCGAACGCGGCCAGGTTCCGCCTGGCCATCCGCCGGGCCGCGCCGAGGCGGCCGTGGTGGGCGGCGAGCGCCCCGCAGCAGGCCTGCCCGCGGGGGACCACCACCCGCCACCCGTTCCGTACCAGGACCCGGATCGTGGCTCGGTGGACCTCGCGGAACCAGCGGTCCTGCACGCAGCCGGTGAGGAGGGCCACGGTGCCGCGGGGCTCCCCGTCGGGCTCGGCCAGGCGGGGGAGCCGCCGCCCGGCGCGCCCGCGGGGGACGAGCGCGCGCACGCGACGCGGGAGGAACGGGCGGGCGAGGGGCGCGAGGCCGGCCGCGAGGGCGACCAACCGCGGCCGTGGGAGGACCACCTCGAGCCCCAGCCGCTTGAGCGCGCGGACGCCGAGCGGCTGGAGCGGCTCCGCCTGGACCCGGGCCCGCTCGATCATCCGCCCGAAGGGGACGTGCGAGGGGCAGACGTCCTCGCAGGCCCGGCAGGCCAGGCAGAGGTCCATGTACGAGCGGAAGGCGAGGTCGACGTCGGCCCGTCCCTCGGCCACCGCCCGCATCGCCGCGATCCGGCCCCGGGGGGAGGCCGTCTCGTCGCCCGTGAGCCGGTAGGTCGGGCAGTGCGGGAGGCACAGGCCGCAGGCCACGCAGGTCGCGATGTCGTCGTCGGCCGGGGCGTCGGGCAGGGGCCAGCGCGGGACCGGCGTCTCCTCGGGACCGACGAAGCGGACGCCCGGGGGGAGCTCCGCGCCGAGGATGGGCCCGCTCGAGAGCCCGGCGGACGGCTCACGCGACCCGCCCGGAGACCCCGCCGGCGGGCCGCTCGCGCCCGGCTCCCGCGCGCCCACGCTAGAGCCCTCCCCAGCCCCGCCCGGGGGCCAGGATCCCGCGGGGGTCGAAGGCCGCCTTCAGGCGGCGCTGCACGTCCATCGCCGGGGGCTCGGGGCCCCCGAGCCCGCCGGGCCCGCGGATCACGGGAGCGATCCCGCCGAGCTCCGCAACCCGTTCCCGGAGCGCGGCCAGCGGCCCGTCCGGGGAGGGGAGCCCGACCCACACGATCCCCACGCCGAGGAGCGCCCCCCACCACGCGCCGGCGGCCTGGGCGAGGTCGAACGCCCGGGAGGGGGCGACGGCCGCCTCGACCACCACGGGCCGCTCCTCCCAGGGCCGGATGGTCGGGAAGTCGGCGTCGTCGACCACCACGAGGTCGGCGGTCACGCGCCGGGCGGCCCGCGTGAGCTCCTCGACCTCCGCCGGCCACCCCTCGAGGAGGACCTCGGCGGCGTCCGCGGTGGCGAGGACCGCCGCCGGCCGCCGCACCGCGTCGAGGAGGCGCCGGCCGAGCTCCAGGCCGTCGCCCCGGGCCACGATCGTCCGCCGGGCCCGGGGGAGCAGGCGGAGCTTCAGGGCCACCTGCACGATCGCCCCCAGCGTCCCGAGCGAGCCGGTGGCGAGCCGGGGGAGGTCGTAGCCGGTCACGTTCTTCACGGTCCGCCCGCCGCCCTTCACGAGCCGGCCGTCGCCGGTCACGAGCTCCACCTCCAGCACGGTGTCCCGCACCGGCCCCACCCGCAGGCGGCGGGGCGAGGAGGCGCCGGCGGCGATCACCCCGCCGACCGTCGCGTCGGCCGGCTGGTCCACCGGCCACTCCTGGCCGCGCTCGGCCAGGATCCGGCCGAGCTCCCCCACCCGCATCCCGGCCTCGACCACCGCCACCATGTCGGCCGGCTCGTAGGCGACGAGGCGGTCGAGCTGGGTGGTCCAGAGCTCGGCATCGACCTCGCAGGGGTTGCCCTTGTCGAGGTGTCGGTGGCCGCCCGCGATGAGGATCCGGGTGCCGCGCGCCGACGCCTCGCGCAGCATGGCCGCCACGTCGCCCTTGGTGTGGGGGTGGAGCGTGGGGAGCGCCATCGGATCACGCTCCCCCGGGCACCGTGACCGAGGTCATCCGAGCCACGTCCCCTCGGGAACCCGGGCCGACGTCATCAGATCCACGCCCCCTCCGGCATCCGAGCCAACGCCTCGGCCACGTCCTGCCCGCGGGCCATGGCGAAGTCCCCGCACCGGGCTCCCTCGGGGAGCACCTTCTCGGGGTTCATGCGCCGCTCGGGATCGAACGCCGCCCGGAGGCAGTCCTGGGCCGCGAGGTCCTCGGCGGAGAACACGAGCGGCATGAAGTCGCGCTTCTCGAGGCCGATCCCGTGCTCGCCGGAGAGGACCCCTCCGGCCTCCACGCACAGGCGGACGATCTCCTCGGAGGCCCGGAGCACCCGCTCGAGCGTCCCGGGCACCCGGCGGTCGAACGAGAGCAGCGGGTGGAGGTTGCCGTCGCCCGCGTGGAACACGTTGGTCACGACGAGCCCGTGGCGGCGGGCGATCTCGTAGACCCCCGAGAGCACCTCCACGAGCTTGGTGCGGGGCACGACGCAGTCGTGGAGGTGATAGTGGGGGGCGATCTGGGCGACGGCCCCGAAGGCCGTCTTCCGCCCCTTCCAGATCAGCGCGCGTTCGGCCTCGTCCGCCGCCACCCGCACGCTGCGCGCGCGGTTCCGCCGGGCCGCGGCCTCGACCGCCTCGGCCTGGGCCACGACCGCGGCCGGCGACCCGTCCACCTCCACGATCAGGATCGCGGCGGCGTCGGTGGGGTAGCCGGCGTGGGCGAAGTTCTCCGCGGCCACCACGATCCCGTGGTCCATCATCTCGACGGCGGCGGGGATCACGCCCGAGGCGATGATGTCCGAGACGGTCTGGGCGCAGTCCTCGACCGTTTCGAAGTCGAACAGCATCGTGCGCACGTCCTCGGGGAGCGGCGTGAGGCGGACGCAGACCCGGGCCACGATCCCGAGCGTCCCCTCGCTCCCCACGACGATCCCGCGGAGGTCGAGGCCCGGCCACTCGGGACCCTCCGACCCGAAGCGTTCGAGCCGGCCGTCGGGGAGCACGACGTCAACCGCCAGGACGTGGTTCGAGGTGACCCCGTAGGCCAGGCAGTGCGGTCCCCCCGCGTTCGTGTTCACGTTCCCCCCGATCGAGCAGGTCTGCTGGGACGAGGGGTCGGGCGCGTAGGTGAAGCCGGCGGGGGCCAGCGCGAGCTGGAGGTCGAGGTTGATTACGCCGGGCTCGACCCACGCCAGGCGGTCCTCCGGGCGGACCTCCAGGATCCGGTTCATCTTCGCCGTGGAGACCACGAGCGCGTCGCCGATCGGCGTGGCGCCCCCGGCCAGGCCGGTGCCCGAACCCCGGGGGACGACGGGCAGTCCATGGCGGGCGGCGATCCGCACGCAGGCCTGGACGTCCTCCACGCTCCGCGGGAACGCGACGAGGGCGCAGCCGCCCTCCACCATCGAGGCGTCGCGGGAGTAGAGGAGCAGCGCCAGGCGGTCGGCGAGGACGCCGTCCGGACCGAGCGCCTCCTCGAGCTCACGGCGGGCGGCCTCGACGTCCGCCCCCCGTGCCGGGCGGGCCTCCACCGACGCTCGGCCCGCGGCGGCCGGGTCCTCCGCCCCGTCGGTCGCTCCGCGCATGCCCATATACTGCCGCGCGTGCCGACGGTTGGTGGAGGGGCCCGCGCGCTCCGGGTCCGGTCGGCCGTCGGGGTGCAGGTCCTCTTCGTGCTGTTCGGGCTGGTCATCGCGGCCTTCTTCCCGTTCTTCGCGCCCTACCTCCGTTCCCGCGGGCTCCGGCCGGAGGAGATCGGCGGGGTCCTGTCGGTGATGGCCGCGGCCCGGATCCTCGCGAACCCCGTGTGGGGGCACCTCGCGGACACGACCCTGGGGAGGCGGAGCGCGCTCCGGGTGGGGACGGCGCTCGCCGCGGCCTTCGCCCTGCTCCTGTTCGCCGTCCCCGACGGCCTGGTCCCCGTGGCGGCCGCCGCCGCGCTGCTCGCCGGGGTGGGCGGGGCCCTGGGCCCGAACATCGACGCGATCGCCCTGGCGCACCTCGGCGAGGAGCGGATGGAGCGCTACGGCTTCATCCGGGCCTGGGAGAGCCTGTCCTACGCGGTCGCCACCCTCGTCCTCGGGGTGGTCCTGGATCGGGTCGGGGTCCGTTGGATGCTCCCGGCCTACGCGGCCGGGAGCCTGCTGGTGCTGGCGTGGAGCGGCGCGCTCGACCGCGACCCGCCGGCCCGCGCGGAGCGCCACGGACGGCTCGGCGCGGTGGGCCGGGTGCTCCGCGGATCCCCCCGGTACCGGGCGTTCCTCGCGGCCTCGCTCCTCCTCTGGACCGGCTTCGCCGCGGCGTGGAACTTCATCGCGCTGCGGATCGAGGACCGGGGCGGCGGCCTCGCGACGATCGGGGTGGGGATCGCGCTCGGCGGCGCGGTCGAGGTCCCGGTGATGCTCGCCTCGTCGCGGCTCGCGGCGCGCCTCGGTCTCCGGGCCGTCTACCTGGCGGGGGCGGCGGTCTACGCCCTGGGGTTCCTCGTGTGGGGGCTCCTCTCCGATCCCCTCCTGCTCTCGCTCTCGGCGGCGCTCGAGGGGATGGGCTTCGGGCTGCTGTTCACGAGCGGGGTGGCGATCGTGGGGAAGCTGGTTCGGCCGACGCTCCACGCGACCGGCCTCTCGCTCCTCGGCACCGTGGGGTTCGGGATCGCCCAGATCCTGGGCAGCCTGCTCGGGGGGTTCGTCTACGGACGGCTCGGGTCGGCCCCCGTCTACGCGGTGGCGAGCGCCCTCGCGTGGACGGCCGCGGCCGTCGCGTGGTTCGCGCTGGACGCGCCGGCGCTCCGCCGCCCGGAGCCGGTCCGCCTGCCGCTCGCGCCGGAGGCCGCCCCGCCGCACGGCTCCGAGGCGGGGTGAGGGGGGCGACCGCCCGGGTGCCGACGCCTCCCGCCGGCGCTCAGGCCACGCGGCCGGGCGAGCCGTCGGGGGCGCTGAACGGCAGCCCCTCGCGGGCCCAGGCCTCCATCCCGCCCTCGAGGTTGTAGGCCTCGAAGCCGCGGGCCTGGAACATCATCGTCGCGAGCTCGCTCCGGTTCCCCGAGCGGCACACCACGACCACCGGACGGGACCGGTCGAGGCCGTCCTCGTCGCCCGCCATGATCCGGTTGAGCGGGAGGTGGATCGCGCCCTCGATCCGCCCCGCGTCCCACTCGTACCGCTCGCGGCAGTCGACGAGCTGGACCTCGCCCAGGCGCTCGAAGACGCCCTTCGGATCGGTGAGGTGCTCGCTCATCCCGGGGAAGAACTCTACCAGGGAGGTGGGAAAAGGTGGACTCAGCGCGCCTCGGCGAGGGCGCGCTCGAACGCCTCGTAGGCCCGTCGGTCGAACAGCACGAACCGGACCTCCTCCACCCGCGTGTCGGCCTCCTGGACCGCCCGGATCGCCACCGGGGCGGCCTCCTCGACCGGGTACCCGTACACGCCCGTCGAGATCGCGGGGAACGCGACGGTGCGGGCCCCGAGCTCGTCGGCCACCGCGAGCGCGTTCCGGTGGCAGGCGGCGAGGAGGTGGGATCGGTCCTCGCGCTTCGAGTACACCGGCCCGACGGTGTGGATCACCCACTTCGCGGGGAGCTCCCCGGCGGTGGTGGCCACCGCCTCCCCGGTGGGGAGGCCGTCGGGGTAGCGCGTCTCTCGGATCCGCTTGCACTCCTCCAGGATCGCGGGTCCCCCGCGGCGGTGGATGGCCCCGTCCACGCCCCCGCCGCCCATGAGCGAGGGGTTGGCCGCGTTCACGATCGCGTCGACCCGCTGCTCGGTGATGTCGCCCTGCACGAGGACGATCCGCGGCATGTCAGCATCGTAGCCGGATGCGCGACCCGGTGCGGACCTCGGTCGAGGTGCTCGCCAGAGGACAGGACCCCGGCGGGGCGTTCGTCGCCGCCCCCGGGTTCCCCGTGTACCGGTACTGCTGGATCCGGGACGGGTCGTTCTGCGCGCACGCGCTCGACGCGGTGGCGGAGCACGCCCGCGCCGCGGCGTTCCACCGCTGGACCGCCGCGGTCGTCCTCCAGCACCGCGGGAAGGTGGAGCGCCTCGGGGCCCAGGCGCCGCCACCGGGTCGCCCGCCGGACGACGCGGCGGTGCTCCACACCCGCTTCCGCGTGGACGGGACCGAGGGCCGGGAGCCCTGGTCGAACTTCCAGCTCGATGGCTACGGCCTCTGGCTCTCGGCGCTCGGCCTCCACCTCCAGGCCACGGGCGGGGACCCCTCCCCGTACCGCGAGGCGGTCGGCCTCGTCGTCCGGTACCTGGCCGCCCTGTGGGATCGCCCGTGCTGGAACTGCTGGGAGGAGCACCCCGACCGCATCCATCCGACGACGGTCGCCGCCGTGGCCCGGGGGCTCGAGCGGGCCGCCGCGATCCTCGAGGACGACGGGGCGGCGGCGATCGCGGTTCGGGCGCGGGCCCGCCTCGCCGCGGTCGCCGCGGCCGCGGGCGGCGTGCTCCCCAGGTTCGAGGGGAGCGAGGCCGTCGACGGGAGCGCGCTGCTCGTGTTCGGGCCGTTCGGGCCGTTCGATCCCGGAGACCCCGTCGTCCGGGCAACCGTGGGCCGGATCGAGGCCGAGCTCGTGGCGGAGGGGGCGGGCGTGCACCGCTACCTGGGCGACGGCTACTACGGCGGGGGGCTGTGGGTGCCGCTCGCGGGCGCGCTCGCCCTGGCCCGTGCTCGCCTCGGGGACGGGCCTGGGGCCCGCGAGGCGGTGGCGTGGATCGAGGGAACCGCCGACGCGCACGGCCTCCTCCCCGAACAGGTCCCCCGGCATCTCCAGCGACCCGAGCTCCTGCCGCCCTGGGAGGGCCGGTGGGGGCCCGTCGCCCGGCCGCTGCTCTGGAGCCACGCCATGCACCTGCTCGCTCGGGCCGCGCTGGGCTGACGGCCGCCGCTCGCCTCGGCCCTCGCCGTCGGTCGACCCTCGCGCGCCAGGTTGTCCGAACCGCAACCCCTGGGTGGCGTGGCCGGGGAGGGGTCGGGTAAGGTTCCGCCCGGGGGAACCCGCCGCTGGGGCGGCGCGAGCCCCCCGGGCGCTCGACCGAGGGCCCGGGGAGGGAGCCGGACGTGGCCGAGATCGTCCTGGAGGACGTATCGAAGGTCTACCCCGACGGCACCAGGGCCGTCTCGGACCTGGACCTCGGGATCGCCGACGGCGAGTTCATGGTGCTGGTGGGCCCCTCGGGGTGCGGCAAGACCACGGCCCTCCGGATGATCGCCGGCCTGGAAGACGTGACCGAGGGCACGATCCGGATCGGCGAGCGGGTCGTGAACGACGTCCCCCCGAAGGACCGGGACGTCGCGATGGTCTTCCAGAACTACGCCCTGTACCCCCACATGACCGTGTACGAGAACATGGCCTTCGGGCTCAGGCTCCGCCGGATGGACAAGGCGGAGATCGACCGGCGGGTGCGGGAGGCGGCCCGGATCCTCGGGCTCTCGGAGCTCCTCGACAAGAAGCCGCGGGCGCTCTCGGGCGGACAGCGGCAGCGCGTGGCGATGGGCCGCGCGATCGTCCGCGAGCCCCGGGCCTTCCTGATGGACGAGCCGCTCTCGAACCTCGACGCCAAGCTCCGCGTGCAGATGCGGGCCGAGATCGCCCGGCTCCAGAACGACCTGGGGGTCACCACGGTGTACGTGACCCACGACCAGGTCGAGGCGATGACGATGGGCGACCGGGTGGCGGTGATCAAGAAGGGCGAGCTGCAGCAGGTCGCCCCGCCGCAGGAGCTCTACGACCACCCCGTGAACCTGTTCGTGGCGGGGTTCATCGGCTCGCCGGCGATGAACATGGTCGAGGCCGAGCTGATACGGGCCGACGGCGGGCTCGCGGCGCGCTTCGGCGAGACCACCCTCCGGATCGACGAGCGGGCGCTCGAGGAGCGTCCCGCGCTCCGGGCCTACGAGGGCCGGAAGGTCGTGGTGGGCATCCGGCCCGAGGACATCGAGGACGCGAGCCTCGTGGCCGACGCCCCGCCCGACCGCAGGATCCGGGCGGTCGTGGACCTCCGGGAGGCGCTGGGGTCGGAGATCCTGATCCACTTCCAGGTCCGGGCCCCGATGGTGCTCACCGAGGACACGCGGGAACTCGCGGTGGACGTGGGGACCGAGGCGCTCGAGCGCCTCGAGGAGCGGGCCCGGGCCGCCGTGTCGAGCTTCGTGGCCCAGCTCAACCCGAGGACCGGGGCGCGGGAGGGCGAGCCGATCGAGCTCGTCGTCGACACCTCCCGGATGCACTTCTTCGACGTCGAGACGGGGCTCGGCATCTACCGCTGAGCCCAGGGAAGGAGGGGAGCCCGATGGCTGGAGCCGTTCGTGGGACCCGGAGCGGGGCGCGGGTCGGCAGGGCGTCGCGAGCCGGGCGCGGGGCGATCCTGGCGTCGGTCGTGTTCGTCCTGGCCGCGGCCTGCGGCCCGGGGGAGGAGGAGGCACCCCCCGCGGAAGGCGACCTGTCCGGGCAGGCCGTCGAGGTGGCGGCGGTCTGGACCGGCACCGAGCAGGAGAACTTCCAGCAGGTGCTGGACGCCTTCGCTGAACGGACCGGGGCCGACGTGACCTACACCTCGACCGGGGACGACATCGCGGCGGTCCTCGGGACCCGGATCGAGGGCGGCGACCCGCCGGACGTGGCGATCCTCCCCCAGCCCGGACTCATGGCCGACCTCGCCGAGCAGGGCGCGCTCCAGCCCATCGAGGACGTGGTGGGGGACGAGGTGGACGCGAACTACGCCTCGGTCTGGCGGGAGCTCGGCAGCATCGACGGCACGCTCTACGGCGTGTGGTTCAAGGCCGCGAACAAGTCGACGGTCTGGTACAACGTCGGCGTCTTCGCGGACGCCGGCGTCTCGCCGCCCGCCACCTGGGACGAGTTCCTCGAGGTGGCGCGGACCATCGCGGACTTCGGCGTACCGCCGGTTTCGATCGGCGGCGCCGACGGGTGGACCCTCACCGACTGGTTCGAGAACGTCTACATCCGCTCGGCCGGGGCCGACGCCTACGACCAGCTCACCCGGCACGAGATCCCGTGGACCGACGACAGCGTGAAGGACGCCCTCGGCGTGATGGCCGAGCTCATGGGCGACGAGTCGCTGATCGCGGGCGGGAGGCGGGGGGCCCTCCAGACCGACTTCCCCACCTCCGTCACGCAGGTCTTCACCGACCCGCCGAAGGCGGCGATCGTCTACGAGGGGGACTTCGTCGCCGGGGTGATCACCGGCGAGACCGACGCGCAGCTCGGCACCGACGCCGACTTCTTCGACTTCCCGGCGATCGACGGGTCGCCCCCGGCGGTGGTGGGCGGCGGGGACGTCGCGGTCCTCCTCACCGACTCCGACGCGGGGAAGGCGCTGATCGAGTTCCTGGCCACGCCCGAGGCCGGCGAGATCTGGGCCGGGCTCGGCGGGTTCACCTCGCCCAACCAGGGCGTGGACCTCTCGGTCTACCCCGACGACATCACCCGGAAGTCGGCCGAGGCCCTGACCTCGGCGGAGGTCTTCCGGTTTGACCTCTCCGACCTCCAGCCGGCGGAGTTCGGCGCCACCGTCGGCCAGGGCCTGTTCAAGCTGTTCCAGGACTTCCTGGCGAACCCCGACGACGTCGACGGGGTGACGAAGGCGATGGAGGCCGCCGCGGCCCAGGCCTTCGGGTAGGCCACGGGGCGGGCCGGTGGGGGACGCGGAACCGGTCGGCGGGACGCGGGCGGCC
>DATMBJ010000170.1:0-9350 GCA_035559315.1 Actinomycetota bacterium | reverse complement strand
GCCCGCCGCGGACCGGGGCCCGACGGCTCGCCGCGGTCGCGCTCGTCGTGGCCGGCCTGCTCCTGCTGCTCCGGGAGGCTGGCCTCTGGCTGGGCGACGGCGTGGTCTGGCCGGCCTCCCTGGCCGTCCTGGGCTCGGCGGTGCTCTGGACCCGGGGCGACGCGGCCGACCGAGCGCGGTGGACGGGGCTCCTGGCCCGCCTCCCGCGCCAGGCGGAACGGGCCGTCTCCGGGACCGGGGGGGCGCGCGCCGGGGTCGGCGCCCTCCTGATCGTCGCGGGCCTCGCGGCCTTCTTCGACTCGAACCGGCCGTTCGGCCTGATCTCGAACGCGCCGCTCGCCGCGGCGGCGACCGCCGTCGGGCTCGCCGTGGTCCTCGGCCCCTGGGGCTGGCGGCTCCTCCACCAGCTGGCCGAGGAGCGGCGGGAGCGGATCCGCCAGGAGGAGCGGGCCGAGCTCGCCGCGCACCTCCACGACTCGGTGCTCCAGACCCTCGCGCTGATCCAGCGTGCCGACGACCCGCGGGTGATGCGGAGCCTGGCCCGCCTGCAGGAGCGCTCGCTCCGCGACTGGCTCCACGGGCGCCGGCGGGCGCCGGGGATGGACGGCGACCGTCTCTCGGAGGCCGTGGACCGGGCCGCGGCCGAGGTCGAGCGCGTGCACGGCATCCGCGTGGAGCTCGTGGTGGTGGGGGACGCGCGGCTCGACGAGGGCCTGCGGGCCCTGGTCGACGCGGTCCGGGAGGCCATGGTGAACGCCGCCAAGCACTCCGGGGCCCCCGGCGTCTCCGTCTACGTCGAGGTGGAGCCCGGGGAGGTGTCGGCCTACGTCCGGGACCAGGGCGCCGGGTTCGACCCCCGCGCGGTGCCCGGGGACCGGCGGGGGATCGTCGATTCCATCGAAGGTCGGATGCGGCGGAACGGCGGGGTCGCGGCCGTGGTCTCGCGCCCCGGCCGCGGGACCGAGGTCCGGCTGCGGATCCCGAGGAGCGGGCGGTGAGCGCCGGGCCGATCCGGGTGTTCGTCGTCGAGGACCACGTCCTGTTCGCCTCCGGGGTGAAGGGCGAGCTCGGCGACGGCTTCGCCATCGTCGGACAGGCCGCGAGCGTCGCGGAGGCGCTCGAGGCGATCCCGGCGGCCGCCCCTGACGTCGTCCTCCTCGACGTCCAGCTCCCCGACGGGTCCGGGGCCCAGGTGGTGGAGGCCGTCGGCCGGCTGCGCCCCGACGTCCGGTTCCTCGCGCTGTCGGTCTCCGACGCGGCCGAGGACGTGATCCGCGTGATCCGGGCCGGGGCCCGCGGCTACGTGACGAAGTCCATCTCGCCCGCGGAGCTCGCCGACGCGATCCGCCGGGTCCACGAGGGCGACGCGGTCTTCTCCCCGCGCCTCGCGGGGTTCGTCCTCGACGCGTTCGCGGGTCGGACGCCGCCGTCCATCGATCCCGAGCTCGACCAGCTCACGCCCCGGGAGCGGGAGGTCCTCCGCTACATCGCCCGCGGGTACTCGTACAAGGAGATCGCCCGGGAGCTGTTCATCTCGGTGAAGACGGTCGAGACCCACGTCTCCGCCGTGCTCCGCAAGCTCCAGCTCTCCAACCGGTACGAGCTCTCCCGCTGGGCCTCCGACCGCCGGCTGGTGTAGGGCCGGCGGGGTCCTCGGGAGCCACCCTCGGAGGGAAGCGTCACGGGGCGCCCGCGGTTCGTACCCTGGGGTGGGCCGGCGCGGTTCGAGGACGGGGAGGGGGATGGCCGAGGCGCGGGGGACGGGGGAGCGGAACGGCGGGCTCACCCATCGCGGGATCGTGGTCGTGATGGGCGGGCTGATGGCGGGGCTGCTCCTCGCGGCGCTCGACCAGACCATCGTCGCCACCGCCCTGCCCACGATCGTGGGCGAGCTGGGGGGCATCGAGCACCTCTCCTGGGTCGTCACCGCCTACCTCCTGACCTCGACGGCGGCGGTCCCGCTCTACGGGAAGGTGAGCGACCTCTACGGGCGGCGGGCCGTGTTCCAGGCCGCGATCGTCGTGTTCCTGGCGGGCTCGGCCCTCGCGGGGGCCGCCGGGAGCATGCTCCACCTGATCCTGGCCCGGGGGGTGCAGGGGGTCGGCGCCGGCGGGCTGGTGGCGATGACGATGACGATCGTGGGGGACGTGATCGCCCCCCGGGAGCGCGGCCGCTACCAGGGCTACATCGGCGCGGTGTGGGCGTTCGCGAGCGTGATGGGCCCCCTCGCCGGCGGGTTCTTCACCGACCACCTGAGCTGGCGGTGGGTGTTCTACGTGAACCTGCCGATCGGGCTCGTCGCGCTCGTGGTCACCTCCTCGGCGCTCCGGCTCCCGTTCGTGCGCCGCCGGCACCGGATCGACCTCGAGGGGGCGGCCCTGCTCGTGGCCGGCGCGACCTGCCTGCTCCTGGTCTCGGTGTGGGGCGGGCGGACCTACCCCTGGGCCTCGCCCGAGATCCTGGGCCTGGCCGCCTCGGCCCTCGTGCTGATCGGCGCGTTCGTGGTCTGGGAGCGGAGGGTCGCCGAGCCGATCCTCCCGTTGCAGCTGTTCCGGGAGCGGACGTTCGCGGTCGCCACCGCGGGGAGCTTCGTGATCGGCGCCGCGATGTTCGGGAGCATCGTCTTCCTCCCGCTGTTCCTCCAGACGGTGGGGCGGGAGACCGCGACCAACTCGGGCCTCCTGCTCGTGCCGATGATGCTCGGGATCGTGGGGTCGTCGGTGACGTCGGGTCGGGTGATCGCCCGGACCGGCCGCTACCGCGCCTGGCCGATCGCGGGGATGGGGGTGGCCGCGGCGGGGACGTTCCTCCTCTCCCGGCTCGGCGTGGGCTCCGGCGCGCTCGACACCTCGGCCGCGATGCTCGTGCTCGGCGTGGGGATGGGCATGGTGATGCAGGTGCTCGTGCTCGCGGTGCAGAACGCCGTGGCCCACCGCCACCTGGGCACCGCGACCTCGGCCGTGAACTTCTCCCGGTCCATCGGCGGGACCCTCGGGGTGGCGCTGTACGGGGCGATCTTCGCGGCGGTGTTCCGGGCCCGCCTCCCGGCCGGCGTCGGGCTCGACCCCTCCCGGCTGGCCGACAGCCCACAGGCGATCCGCGCGCTCCCGCAGGCGGCCCGGGCCATGGTGACCGGCGCCATCGCCGACGCCGTCCACGCCGTGTTCCTCGCGGCGCTCCCCCTCGCGCTGCTCGGGCTCGCCGTGGTGCTCCTGCTCCCGGAGGTGCCGCTCCGGGAGACCGCGCACGTGGGCGCCGAGGCCCTCCTCGAGGGAGGCGGGGAGGGGAGCGGGAAGGGCTGAGCCGGACCCGGTCCGGGCGTCGACCCCCGCGCCCGAACCCCGACGGCGGACCCGCGCCCGGCCCCGGCGGCTGGTCGTCGCCCCTGGGCCCCTACAGCCGGAGCGGGCGGACCGGGGCGGCGATCGCCTCGGGGTGCTCGCGCCAGATCTCGGGCTGGACGTCGATGTAGAGCTCGATCTCGTTCCCGTCGGGGTCGCGGATGTACAGGCTGTGGGTCACGGTGTGGTCAGCGGTTCCGACGATCTCGACGCCCGCGTCGAGGAGCGTCCGGAGCGCCTCGCGGAGCTCGTCGTCGCTCTCCCCGATCTTGAGCCCGAAGTGGTAGAGCCCGACCCGTCGCCCTTGGGGAGGCCCGGGCGCGTCCTCGCCCACCTCGAGCAGGAGGAGCTCGTGGTGGGTCCGGCCCGAGGAGAACATCGCGCCGACCCCGCCGAAGCGCCCCACCTCCCGCCACCCCAGCACGTCCCGGTAGAAGCGGACCGACCGCTCCAGGTTCCGCACGTACAGGACGATGTGCCCGAGCTCCTTGACCTCCATGGCTCCTCCTCTCGCCTCCGGTCCATGCAACCACGCCGGCCCCCCCGGGTCATCCCGCGCGGCGTAGGCTCCCCTGGGATGACGGCCGAGGAGCGGAACGTGCGGGCGGCCCGCGCCGGGAGGCTCCTGGTGGCGCTCGGGGTGGCCGTGTGGCCGGCCTGGGGCGTCTGGTTCCTCGCGGGCGGCGCGCCGCACGTAGCCTGGGCCGTCCTCGCGCACCTGGTGCTGGTCGTCCCGGGCGGGGCGCTCCTGCGGCGGTCCCGGCCCCGGCCGGTCGGGGCGGCGGCCCGGCGGAAGCGGATCGGGGAGGCGCTGATCGCGTTCGGCGTGCTCGCGTGGGCCCCATACCTCTACCTCACCGAGACCGGGCGCGAGGTGCCGAGCCTGCCGTTCCTGCTGTGGCACCTCTCGGGCGTCGTCCCCGGGGCGATCCTCCGGTACACCGCCGCGGGGTGGCCGCTCCGGCGCCGCACCCGGCCCGGTCACGGCCGGGCGGCCTCGAGCTCCCGCGCGAGGGTCTCGAGGTCGAGCCCCTCCGCGCGGGCGCGGAGGTCGAGGTAGACCAGGAGCGTCACGATCGCGGTGAACGGCGTGGTGATGACCTGCCCGACCGCCGCGAGGACCGCCCGCAGGAGCCAACCCGATCCGCTCGCGGGCGCGGTGAAGATCCCCGTGACGATCCCGGTGAGCGCGAACACCGTTACGAACGTCCCGAGCACCCGCCACCCGTGCCCCCGCACGAGCGACCAGGACCGGGAGAGCGCCTCCCCGCCGCGGCGGCGCTCCACGACCAGGGCGGGGATCGCCACCGACAGGCGGACCAGCACGAAGATCCCGGGGATCACGAGGAGGATGAACCCCGCGAACGCGGCGAGCCCGACCAGGACCCCGACCCACAGGATCGACCAGAGCCGGGCCAGCCCGAACCGGTAACTCTCCTCGACGGTCGGCTCCCGGCCCACCACGGCCCCGGCGACCGCCCAGGCCAGGGCCCCGATCAGGACCTGGGTGATGAGGAGCGAGAAGATCGCGAGGATGCCGGAGGCGGCGAGCGCCCGCCAGGCCCCGGCCGTCACCTCGACCTCCTCGCCGCGGACCCGGACCCCGCGGACCGCCAGTTCCGAGAGGAGGTACTGGAGGAGCGTGAGCGGGACGACGACCACCGCCACGATCCGCAGGAACGTCCTCCAGTGGCCGAGGTAGAGGTCCACCGCCGCCCGCAGCAGCTCGCGGATCCTCCGCGGGGCGAGCGGGGGCGGCGGGGGCAGCCCGGCTCCGTTCCATCCCATCGGACGAACCTCCTCCTCCCGGTCGGGAGAAGCCTACGCCGGGCGGGCGGCCGGGGCGGGAGGGCGGCGCCCTCCCTCCGTCGGCCGGGATCGTCCCTCGGTCCGGGGACCTCGCTGGGCCCGGGTCCTCACGCGTCCCAGCCGGGGGGGAGGGTCGGGACCGGCCAGTCCGGGTCCGGGCGCCAGCGGGTCCACGATCCGTCGAACGGGGGCCGGCCCGCCTCCACCGCCCGGATCACGCGGGCGGCCTCGTCCCGGACGGCCTCGGCCTGGGCGGGGGAGAAGAGGCCGCGGCGGACCGCCTCCTCGAGCAGCTCCTCGTCGTGCAGGCGCCACGTCCGGTCCGGCGCCACGAGCACGTCGAGCAGGTGGTCCACGTAGTCGAAGCCCAGGGGCGTGGGCTCGAGGGGGCTCTGGAGGTTCACGTACCAGCCGAGGAACCGGTCGGCGGGGTCGAAGCGGAGGAGCACGGCGTGGGCGACCCCCGCCCAGGCGAACGAGAGCACGCGCTCGGGCGCCAGCGCGTCGTGGGCGAGGGTCCAGCCGTCCTCGGGGAGCTCCAGGAGGGAGCCGTCGGGGCCGCGGGCGGCGGCGTAGCGGGTGCCGGCGGGGACGTGGAACATCCGGACCTCCGGCTCGTCCCGGACCACGACCGCCGGCCGGGCCGCCCACACCCGCCCGCGCCAGCGCTCCCTGAGCACCACGACGTCGCCGGGCCGCCAGCCTCCCACGGGAGCCACGATAGGTGCCTCGCGCGGGCCTCGCCCCGCCCTCCCTTGACCGGCGTCGGCGCTGGGAGGTACGGTGAGGCCACGGTTCGAACACACGTTCGCTCACGAGGGCCGGGATGGCGAAGCGGTACGACGAGGAGGTCGAGGTCCGGGTCGAGCGGGACGCGGGGATGCCCGCCGCCTTCGTCTGGCGGGGGCGCCGGTACGAGGTCGTGGACGTGATCGGCCGCTGGCGGATCGAGGGCCGCTGGTGGGCCGACGGCCGGGACCGGGAGTACTGGCGGGTGGAGGCCAAGGGGGGAGCGGTCTGGGACCTCTACCACGACCGGCTGCGCGACCGCTGGCACCTGGAGCGGCTGTGGGACTGACCGGGGCCCCGCCGAGCCGCGAGCGCCCCGCGGTCTAGCGCCCCGCGAGCGGCGGCCCGTCGGGGCCCGCTCCGTTCCGCTCGGCGGCCCGCGCCTCGAGCTCGGCCGCGTAGCGGGCCGCCCGCCGGATCACGTCGAGGAGGATGGCCGGCGGGCCGCCCTTCACCACGTAGCAGTAGGCCCCGGCGTCCATGGCCGCGTCGGACAGGGTCACCTCGTCGTACGCGGTGAGGATCACGACCTGGGCGTAGGGGAGCCGGTCCCGGATCCGCCGGGTGGACTCGATCCCCGCGAGCACCGGCATCCGGTTGTCCATGACCACGACGTCCGGCCGCAGCCGGGAGGCGAGCTCCACGCCCGAGGCCCCGTCGCCGGCCTCGCCCACGACCTCGATCCCGTCCTCCTCGAGGAGCTCGCGGAGGTCACGCCGGACCGCCTCGTCATCGTCCACGATCAGGACCCGGGGTTCGGCGCCCGGCCAGGGGAGCCGGGCTGCGAGCGGCGTCGCCGCCGGGCCCGCCGCGCCCCCCGCACGGCCGTCCGCGCCCGCCGGCCCCGCGGGGGGAGGAGCGTCGGTGCCCCACGCGCTCAGGTCCACCAGGTCCAGCACCGCCGTCGCGTTCATCCGTCGCCTCCGTTCGGCAGGACCGCCTCGAGCGTCGTGCCGGCGCCCGGGCGGGACGAGATCATGAAGGAGCCGCCGGCCATCTCGACCCGTTCGCGCATGCTCGCGAGCCCGTAGTGGCCCTGCCGCACCAGCTCCGCCGTCTGGCGGGGCTCGAAGCCCACGCCGTCGTCCTGTACGACCAGGCGGGCCGTGCCGTCCTCGGACAGCACCGAGACCCGCACGTTCGATGCCCCCGCGTGCTTGATCGCGTTGGCGATCGCCTCCTGGGCCACGCGGTACAGCACGATCTCGACCTCGCGGGACAGGCGCGACGCGAGGTCGGTCTGGACCGTGCAGCGCGGGCCGCCCGCGCCCTCGAGCGCCCGGGCGTGCTCCCGGAGGGCGGCGTCGAGCCCCCGTTCCTCGAGCACCGGCGGGCGCAGGGCCCGCATCACCTGGCGGATCGAGGCGATCTCGTCGGCCAGCCCCTGCTGGACGTCGCCGAGGAGCTCGGCGGCGGCCGCGGCCTCGCCGCGCCGCAGGCGTCCCGCCGCCCGCTCCAGCTTGAACGTGAGCGAGGTGAGCCGCTGGAGCGGCCCGTCGTGGAGGTCGTTCGCCACGAGGACCCGTTCGCGCTCGGCGGCGGCGATCGCCTGCTCGAGGAGCCGGCGCCGCTCGGCGGCCATCTCCTCCGCCGCCCGCCTCCCGAGGGCGAGGAGCTCTGAGCGCCGCCGCGCCGAGGCGAACAGGACCGATGCGAGCACGGCGGCGGCGCCCACCGCCACCAGGAGGGCCACGGCGGCGCGGACCGCCCGCTCCCCGTCGCGGGCGGCGGCCTGCACCTCCGGGAGCGCCGTCTCGATCGAGGCCTCCAGGCGGCGGAAGGCGGGCTCGGCGCGCTCCCGGTGGACGGACTCGGCCCCCGCGATGTCGCCGTCCACGAGCAGCTCGTACACGTCCTCGAGCGCGGTTCGGTAGGTGAGGTAGGCGTCACGGACCCGCGCCACGGCGTTCCCCGGCAGGCCGAGCCGGGAGAGCTCCTCGAGGTCGTGGGTCATCACCGAGCGGGCCATGTCGCTCGCGATCAGGGTCTCCACGGAGAGCTCGCCCTCCGCCACCGCCTGCCACTCCGCCGCGGAGTGGCGGTGGGCGTTGGCCATGAGCTCGGCGAACAGGAGCTCCGCCCGGTGGCCGGCCCGCGCGCGCTCGTAGGTGGTCCACAGGGCGAACCCGGCCAGGACCAGGGCGGCGAGGGAGGCGAGGGCCACCCCCCCGACCCGGATCCGTCGGCGTGCGGCCTCCGTGACGATGGTCATCACGGTGGTTGTCGGACGGCTCGCCGCGCGGGTTGAGCCCGCGGCGCGGGTCGAGCCGGGCGACGGCGGCGGACCGCGACCGAGCCCTCGAGCGGGCACGGTGAACCGGGACCCGGCCCGTCGAGCGGGGATCGCCGCGGCTAGCCGGTCCCGAACCAGCGCTCGCGGACCGGGAACAGGTACCGCTCGGTCACGAAGTTCAGGATCCGCCGCGCCTCCCGGAAGCGCTCGACGAGCTCGTGGAGGACGCGGGCCATCCCGGTGCGGGGCCCCTCGGTCCCCTCGGCGGCCATCCGGTACGACCGGCGCCCCAGCTCCTCGAGGAGCTCCACCGGCCCGCCCGAGGCCCGCTCGACCTCCTCGCCCTCGACCCCGAGGGCCCGCTCGATCCGGCCCAGGCGGACCGGCCCGAGGAGCCGGCCCCCCACGTGGTCGGGGAAGACCCCGGTGAGGAACAGCGACAGGTCGCCCAGCCGCCGGTAGAGGGCGAGGCGCTCCCCCGGCGGGGCCGCGAGGATCAGCTGGGCCAGGTGCCCGGGGTCGAGCTCGCTGAAGCGGCGGCGGCTCCAGCCGGTCGGGGTCCGCATCCACACCACGCCGCTCGCCACGCGGGTGTAGGAGGCGAGGAGGTCCGCGAGGAACAGCCGGCGGAGCTCGTCCTCGGCGAACGCCCGGAGCTCGGCCACGTCGAACACGGGCACCCAGCGCCTCGGGCCGATCCACTCCGCGACGTAGCGCTCCTCCCGGAGCTCCGCCGCCGCCCGGGCCAGGAGCACCGAGAACGCGAGGAACGGCGAGGCGAGGAGGAGCGGCTCTTCGCGCCCGCTGCGGAACAGCGCGCGGAACGTCTCGGGCCGCTCGATCAGGGCCCGGATCCGCTCGGGCTCGGCCCGGAGCCGGGCCACGTGGTCCTCCCCCGCCGGCTCGCCGGCGGCCCTCGCGAGCAGCGCGAGGTCGGCGCCCGACAGGCGGTCGAGGTAGAGGACGGCGCTCATCCGGCACCACCCCTGGCGATGATAGCCGCGCGCGGCGCGGCGGTGCGGCCCGGAGCCGGCCGCCCGCGCCGGCGGCCCGTCACGCTCGGCCCGCGGCCTCCCGGCGGACGGCCGCGAGGAGGTCCTCCACCGGGAACGGCTCCCCGCCCCGCTCCGTCCACTGCCAGGTGGTCGGCTCCCACCGGCCACGCCGGAACCGGCGCT
>DATMBJ010000169.1:0-24090 GCA_035559315.1 Actinomycetota bacterium | reverse complement strand
CCGCGACCGCGGCGGCCGCGCTGCTCGCCCTCCCGCTCTCCGGCGCCGCGCTGAACCCCGCGCGGGCCTTCGGCCCCGCCCTGGTCTCGGGCGCCTGGACGTCCTGGTGGGTGCCGTGGGCCGGCCCGGTCGCGGGGGCGGCGCTGGCGGCCGTCCTCGTGGGGTCCGGTAGCATCCGGGACCGCGACCGGGGATGACCTACCTGGACGAGGGATCGGGGGCGCCGACCCCGGAGGCGGCCAGGAGGGCCGCCGCCGCCGCCCTGGAACCGTTCGGCGACCCCCTCCAGGTGCACGCCAGCGGCCGGGCGGCGAGGCGGCTCCTGGAGCGGTCGCGCGAGGAGGTCGCGGCGGCCATCGGGGCCCAGCCCGACGAGGTCGTGTTCACCTCGGGGGGCACGGAGTCCGTCTCGCTCGCGATCCGGGGGGCGGCCCTCGCCCGGCGCGACCGGGGCCGCCGGGTCGTGACGTCCGCCGTGGAGCACCCCGCGGCCCTCGGCGCCGCCGCTGCGCTCGAAGCCGAGGGGTTCGAGGTCGTCCGGGTCCCCGTCGACGAGCACGCCCGCGTCGACCTGGACCGGTTCGCCGCGGAGGTCCGCCGTCCGGGCACCGTCCTGGCGTCGCTCCAGCACGCGAACCACGAGGTCGGCACGATCCAACCGGTCGCGGAGGCCGCCCGCCTCTGCCGCGAGGCCGGGGTCCTCTTCCACGCCGACGCCTGCCAGACCGTGGGCCGGATCCCCGTCGACGTGGAGGCGCTGGGTTGCGACCTGGCGTCGCTCTCCGGGCGGAAGTTCGGCGCGCCGCCCGGCGTGGGAGCCCTCTTCGTCCGGCGGGGCGTGGCCCTCGAGGCCCACGGGGACGAGCGCGAGCGGCGACGGCGGCCGGGAGCGCCGAACCTGCCCGGGATCGCCGCGATGGCCGTCGCCCTCCGCGAGGCCCTCTCCGACCTCCCCGACCAGGCCGCGCGCCAGTGGCGGCTCACCGACCGGCTCCGCGGCGGCTTGGCCGGGGTGCCCGGGGTCCGCGTCCACGGCCACCCCACCCAGCGGGTGCCGCACCTCGTGGGGTTCTCGGTCGCGGGCCTGGACCCGGAGGCCCTCATGCTCGCCCTTGACGACCGGGGGTTCGAGATCGGGGCGGCCGTCGCCTCGGGCTCCCCGGCCGAGCCCTCCCCGGTGCTCGCGGCGATCGGCCTCCCGGGGACCCCCGTGTTCCGCGTGGGGATCGGGCGGAGCACTCCCGACGCCGCCATCGACGAGCTGCTGCGGGTGCTGCCCGGGGTCGTCGCCGAGCTGCGGCGGGTGGACGCCGTCTCCTCCTCGGCCCTCGCGCGGTTCCGGCGGGCGGGGCCGGGTGGCCAGCCGGCCCCCGCGCGCGGGAGCCCGCCGCCGCGGCGGGGCTCGAGCTAGCCCTTCACCTCCCAGACGTCGCCCGAACGGAGCAGCTTCGCCAGGTCCCCCTTCCCGAGCCGCTCCGTCGCCGCCTGGATCTGGGCGTCCATCGCCTCGCCGTAGACGGGGCGCTCCACCTCGCGGAACACGCCGATCGGGGTGGGCTGGGTGGGGCCCGTCGCGAGGTGGGCGAGGGCGAAGGCCAGCGTGGGGGCCCCGTGGACGTCGTGCACGACGATCCGGTCCTCGGGCGCCCGCTCGATGGGGACGATCTCCAGGCGCCCGTTGTCGCCGGCCACCACCGCCTTCCGCCCCTCGTCGAAGATCACCTTCTCGCCGTGGACCAGCCGGATCTGGTTGTGCCGGCCCGACTCCTTGTCCCGGATCAGGTCGAACGCGCCGTCGTTGAACACGTTGCAGTTCTGGTAGATCTCGACGAACGCCGCCCCCCGGTGGTCGGCGGCCGCCCGGAGCACCTCGGTCATGTGCTGGCGGTCGTTGTCGATGGTGCGGGCCACGAACGTCGCCTCCGCCCCCAGGGCCAGCGCCACCGGGTTGAACGGGTGGTCCAGCGAGCCGAACGGGGTCGACTTGGTGACCTTCCCCTCCTCCGAGGTCGGCGAGTACTGGCCCTTGGTGAGCCCGTAGATCTGGTTGTTGAACAGGAGGATCTTGATGTTCACGTTGCGGCGGAGGGCGTGGATCAGGTGGTTCCCGCCGATCGACAGGCCGTCGCCGTCGCCGGTCACGACCCACACGGAGAGGTCGGGGCGCGCGGTGGCGATCCCGGTGGCCAGGGCCGGGGCCCGGCCGTGGATCCCGTGGACCCCGTAGGTGTCGACGTAGTACGTGAACCGCCCGGAGCACCCGATGCCGGAGACGAACACGATCCGCCACGGCGGGATCCCGAGCTCGGGGAGGAACGACTGCACGGCCGCGAGGATCGCGTAGTCCCCGCAGCCGGGGCACCACCGCACCTCCTGGTCGCTCGCGAAGTCCTTCTTCGTGAGGGTGGCCACGCCGCCCCCGTTCCCCTGCTCGCTCATGCCACGCTCCCCGTCCGCTCGGCCTCGAGCACCCGGAGGATCTCCCGCTCCAGCTCCTCGGCGAAGATCGGCAGGCCCTGCACCTTCGTGAAGCTCGCCGCGTCCACCAGGAACCGGCCGCGGATGAGGAGCGCGAGCTGGCCCAGGTTCATCTCCGGGATCAGGACCTTCCGGTAGGCCCGGACCACGTCCCCCGTGTTCGCCGGGAACGGGTTCAGGTGGACGAGGTGGGCGGCGGCGACCTTGCCGCCCTGCTCCCGGACCCGGCGCACCGCGGCGCGGATCGTCCCGAGCGTCGAGCCCCACCCCAGCACCAGGAGCTCGGCGTCGCCGTCGGGGTCGTCCACGGCGAGCGGAGGGATGTCCTCCGCGATCCGGGCCACCTTCTCCGCCCGCAGGCGGGTCATCCGCTCGTGGTTCTCCGGGTCGTAGCTGATGTCGCCGCTCCCGTCCTCCTTCTCGAGCCCCCCGATCCGGTGCTGGAGCCCGGGCGTCCCGGGGACCGCCCAGGGCCGGGCCAGCTTCTCGTCCCGCAGGTAGGGCAGGAACCCCTCGGGCGAGTTCGGCTGGGTCGCGAAGTTCGGCTCGATCCGGGGCAGGTCCTCGACCTCCGGGATCCGCCACGGCTCGGAGGAGTTCGACAGGAACGTGTCGGAGAGCAGGATCACCGGGGTCCGGTACCTGACCGCGATCCGCACGGCCTCGAGCGCCGCCTCGAAGCAGTGGGCGGGCGAGCTCGCCGCCACGATCGGCACCGGCGACTCGCCGTGCCGGCCGAACATCGCCATCAGGAGGTCCGCGGCCTCGGTCTTGGTGGGCATCCCGGTGGAGGGCCCCGCCCGCTGGACGTCCACGATCACCATCGGGAGCTCCAGGGCCACCGCGAGCCCGATGGTCTCGGCCTTGAGGTCCATCCCCGGCCCGCTGGTCCCGGTCACCCCGAGGTGGCCGGCGAAGGCCGCCCCCAGGGCCACGTTGGCCGCCGCGATCTCGTCCTCGGCCTGGAGGGTCCGGACCCCGAAGTTCTTGAGCCGCGCGAGCTCGTGGAGGAGCTCGGAGGCCGGCGTGATCGGGTAGCTCGCGTAGAACAGCGGGAGCCCGCTCCGCTCGGAGGCCGCCACGAGCCCCCAGGCCAGGGCCTGGGCCCCGGAGACGTTCCGGTACAGGCCGGGCGCGGCCGGGGCCGGACGCACCCGGTAGGACTGGGCGAAGAGCTCGGTGGTCTCGCCGAAGTTGTAGCCGGCCTTGAACGCGGCCACGTTGGCCTCGAGGATCTCCGCCTTCCCGGCGAACTTCCGCTCGAGCCAGGCGAGCGTCACGTCGGTCGGGCGGCCGTACATCCACGACAGGAGCCCGAGGGCGAACATGTTCTTCGACCGCTCGGCCTCCTTCTTCGAGATCGGCAGGTGCTCGGTGGCCCGGAGCGTCATCGAGGTCATCGGCACCCGGTAGACCTGGTACCCCTCGAGGGTCCCGTCGGTGAGCGGGTCGCTCGCGAACCCCGCCCGCTCGAGGTTCCGGGGGGTGAAGGCGTCCTCGTTCACGATGATGGTGCCGCCCCGGCGCACCACCCCTAGGTTGGCCCGGAGCGCCGCCGGGTTCATGGCCACCAGGACGTCGCAGCGGTCGCCGGGGGTCGTGACGTCCTCCGACGCGAAGTGGATCTGGAAGGCCGACACGCCGTGGACGGTGCCGGCCGGCGCCCGGATCTCCGCCGGGAAGTCGGGCAGGGTCGCGAGGTCGTTGCCGAGGACCGCCGTGGCGGTGGTGAACCGGTCCCCGGTGAGCTGCATCCCGTCGCCCGAGTCCCCCGCGAACCGGACGACGACGTGCTGGGCTTCCTGGACGGTCTTCGTCATCTCCTGGGCCGGCTCGCGCCGGCCTGCGCCTCCTTCGATGGACGTGGACGGATGGGGCCTCCTCGATGGTAGCGCGCCGCTCCGGGTCGGACACCCCGGGGGACGCGGGTTCGCCGTCCCGGCGAGGCCCTGACCGCTGGTCAGGGGCCGCGGGCGCCGCTAGCATCGCGTGCCACACCATGTCGGCGCCGCCCGTCCCCGCGTCCCCGAGCCACCGCGCCGGGGCCTCCACCCCCGGTGACCCCGCGACGCGCCGGGGGCCGGCGGCCGCCGAGCGCCTCGCCGCGATCCTCCGGGAGCGGGTCGCGATCCTGGACGGGGCGATGGGGACCAGGATCCAGGCCCTCGGGCTCTCGGAGGAGGACTTCCGGGGCGAGCGGCTCCGGGACCACCCCCGGGACCTGCGGGGGGACAACGACGTCCTGAACCTCACCCGCCCGGACGCGGTGGAGGCGATCCACCGGTCCTACCTGGAGGCCGGCGCCGACATCGTGACCACGAACACGTTCAACGCGAACGCCGTCTCCCAGGCGGACTACGGGCTCCAGGACCTGGTCTACGAGCTGAACCGGGCGGGGGCCGAGATCGCCCGCCGGGCGGCCGACGCCTTCGGCGACCGGTTCGTGGCGGGCTCCATCGGCCCCACCAACCAGACCCTCTCGCTCTCCCGCGACGTGGCCGACCCCGGGGCCCGCACCCTCACCTTCGACGCGCTGGCCGAGGCCTACGCGGAGCAGGTCCGGGGGCTCGTGGACGGCGGCGTGGACCTCCTGCTCGTGGAGACCATCTTCGACACCCTGAACGCGAAGGCCGCGATCGCGGCGGCCAGGGACGTGGCCCCCGACGTCCCGCTGATGCTCTCGGTCACGATCACCGACCGGAGCGGCCGCACGCTCTCCGGGCAGACCGTCGAGGCCTTCTGGATCTCGGTGGAGCACGCGGAACCGTTCAGCGTGGGCGTGAACTGCGCCCTGGGGGCGCGGGAGATGCGGCCGTTCCTCGAGGCCCTGGCCAAGATCGCCCCGGTCTGGACGAGCTGCTACCCCAACGCCGGGCTGCCCAACGCCTTCGGCGGCTACGACGAGCTCCCCGACGTCACCTGCACCTACCTCCGGGGGTTCGCCGAGGACCGCCTGGCGAACATCCTGGGGGGCTGCTGCGGGACGGGCCCCGAGCACATCCGGGCCATCGCCCGGGCCGTGGAGGGGCTGCCCCCGCGCGTCCCGCCGCCCCCCGAGCGGTTCACCCGCCTGGCCGGGCTCGAGCCCTTCGTGATCCGCCCCGACACCGGCTTCGTGATGGTGGGCGAGCGGACCAACCTCACCGGGTCGAAGCGGTTCCGCCGCCTGATCGAGGCCGGCGACTTCCAGGGGGCCCTCGAGGTCGCGCTCGAGCAGGTCCGGGGCGGGGCCAACCTCATCGACGTGAACATGGACGCGGACCTCCTCGACGGCGCCAGCGCCATGACCCGGTTCCTGAACCTCGTGGCCGCCGAGCCCGAGATCGCCCGGGTCCCGGTGATGATCGACAGCTCGCGCTTCGAGGTGATCGAGGCCGGGCTCAAGTGCCTCCAGGGCAAGGGCGTCGTGAACTCGATCAGCCTGAAGGAGGGCGAGGAGGCCTTCCTCGAGCGGGCCCGCCGGATCAAGCGCTACGGGGCCGCCGTCGTGGTGATGGCCTTCGACGAGCGGGGCCAGGCCGAGACGGTGGAGCGGAAGGTCGAGATCTGCGAGCGGGCCTACCGGCTCCTCACCGAGGAGGCGGGCTACGCGCCCGAGGACATCATCTTCGACCCGAACATCCTGGCGGTGGCCACCGGGATCCCCGAGCACGACCGGTTCGCCCTGGCGTTCATCGAGGCCACCCGGCTGATCAAGGAGCGGTGCCCGGGGGCGAAGGTCTCGGGCGGGGTCTCGAACCTCTCGTTCTCGTTCCGGGGGAACGAGGTGGTGCGGGAGGCGATGCACTCGGCGTTCCTGTACCACGCGATCCGGGCCGGGATGGACATGGGGATCGTGAACGCCGGCCAGCTCATGCTGTACGAGGACATCCCGGCGGACCTCCTCGAGCACGTGGAGGACGTGATCTTCGCCCGCCGCCCCGACGCCACCGAGCGCCTGGTCCGCTTCGCCGAGACGGTCCGGGGCGAGGCCACCCGGCGCGAGCTCGACCTCTCCTGGCGGGAGCGGGACGTCGAGGAGCGGCTGGTCCACGCCCTGGTCCACGGGATCGACGACTTCATCGAGGAGGACGTGGAGGAGGCCCGCCGCCGCTACCCCCGGCCGCTCGACGTGATCGAGGGGCCGCTGATGGAGGGGATGCGGATCGTGGGCGACCTGTTCGGGGAGGGCAAGATGTTCCTCCCGCAGGTCGTGAAGAGCGCCCGGGCCATGAAGCGGGCGGTGGCCTACCTCGAGCCGTTCATGGAGGAGGAGAAGGCCCGGACGGGCGCCGGGGGCCGGCCCCAGGGGAAGATCGTGCTCGCCACCGTGAAGGGCGACGTCCACGACATCGGCAAGAACATCGTGGGCGTCGTGCTGGGCTGCAACAACTACGAGGTGATCGACCTCGGGGTGATGGTGCCGGCCGACCGGATCCTGGACACCGCGCTCGAGGAGGGCTGCGACCTCGTGGGGCTCTCGGGCCTCATCACGCCGTCCCTCGACGAGATGGTCCACGTGGCCGAGGAGATGGAGCGGCGCGGGATGCAGCTGCCGCTCCTGATCGGCGGCGCCACCACCTCGCGCCAGCACACCGCGGTGCGGATCGCCCCGGCCTACTCGCAGCCCACGGTCCACGTGCCGGACGCCTCCCGGGTGACCGGGGTGGTCGCGGCGCTCCTCGACCCCGAGCGCCGCCCGACGTTCGACCGGGAGAACCGCGCCGAGCAGGAGCGGCTCCGCCGCCAGCACGCCGAGCGGGAGCGGGCGCCGCTCCTCCCCCTGGCGCGGGCCCGGGCGAACCGGACCACGGTGGCCTGGGACCCCGCGGACCTGCCCGAGCCCCCGTTCCTCGGGACCCGGATCGTGGAGGTGGAGGTCGGCGCGCTCCGGCCCTACATCGACTGGACGTTCTTCTTCACGGCCTGGGAGCTCAAGGGCCGCTACCCCCAGATCCTCGACCACCCCAGGCACGGCGCCGCGGCGCGGGAGCTCCTCGAGGCCGCGAACGCCCTCCTGGACCGGATCGAGCGGCAGGGCTCGCTGGTGGGCCGGGGCGTCTACGGCTACTGGCCGGCGGCCGCCGAGGGGGACGACGTCGTGCTCGGGGACGGGACGCGGTTCCCGATGCTCCGCCAGCAGGTCGACCACGGGGGCGAGCGCCCGAACCGCTGCCTGGCGGACCACGTGGCGCCGGCCGGGACCGGCCTCCGCGACCACGTGGGCGCGTTCGCCGTCGCGATCTTCGGGGCCGAGGACCTCGTGGCCCGGTTCGAGGCCGAGCGCGACGACTACCACGCGATCATGACCAAGGCCCTGGCCGACCGGCTGGCGGAGGCCTTCGCGGAGCACCTCCACGAGCGGGTCCGCCGGGAGTGGTACGCACCCGGGGAGCGCCTCACGCCCGAGGAGCTGATCGAGGAGCGGTTCCGAGGGATCCGCCCGGCCTACGGCTACCCGGCCTGCCCCGACCACAGCGAGAAGTTCCGGCTGTTCGGGCTCCTCGGCGCGGAAGGGGTGGGGATCCGCCTCACCGAGAACGCGGCGATGCTGCCCCCGGCCGCGGTGGCCGGGATCTACCTCCACCACCCATCCTCCCGCTACTTCAACGTGGGCCGGATCGGGCGGGACCAGGTCGAGGACTACGCGGCCCGCAAGGGCTGGACGGTCGAGGAGGCCGAGCGCTGGCTCCGGCCGAACCTGGCGTACGAGCCCGAGCGTGCCCCCGCCGCTCGGTCGGCCTCGGCCGGCTGGTAGGCTCGGCGGCCGATGGGCGCGCTCTGGCACCCGTTCTCCGACCTCGCGCAGCTCGAGCGCGAGGGCGAGCTCGTGATCGACCGGGGCGAGGGCGTCCACGTCTACGACGAGCGCGGGCGCCGCTACCTCGACGCGACCGCCTCGCTCTGGTACTGCAACGTCGGCTACGGGCGCGAGGAGATCGTGGAGGCGGCCGCCGCGCAGATGCGCCGGCTGCCCGCGTACTCGACCTTCGGTGACCTCGCCACCCGCCCCGCCCTCGAGCTGGCCGAGCGCGTCGCGGCCCTGGCCCCGGTCCCGGGGAGCCTGGTGTTCCTCACGAGCGGCGGGTCGGACTCGGTGGACACGGCCCTCAAGATCGCCCGCCGCTACTGGCAGCTCGTGGGGCGGCCCGAGCGGAGCGTGCTCGTCCACCGGAGCCGCTCCTACCACGGGATGCACCTCGGGGGGACGAGCCTGGCGGGGATCCCGGCCAACGCCCAGGGGTACGGGGCCCTCGTCCCGGACGTGCTCGAGGTGCCCTGGGACTCCGCGGCGGGTCTGCGGGAGGCGATCGACCGGGCCGGGCCCGAGCGGGTCGCCGCCTTCTTCTGCGAGCCCGTGATCGGCGCGGGCGGCGTGTTCCCCCCGCCCGAGGGCTACCTCCGGGAGGCACGGGAGGTCTGCCGGGAGGCCGGCGTGCTGTTCGTGGCCGACGAAGTGATCACGGGCTTCGGGCGGTGCGGCGACTGGTTCGCCAGCACGCGCTTCGGGCTGGAACCGGACCTCGTCACCTGCGCCAAGGGCGTGACGAGCGGCTACCTCCCGGCGGGGGCCGTCCTCGCCGCGCCCTGGGTCGTGGAGCCCTTCCGTCGCCCCGAGGCCGGGATGTTCCGGCACGGGTACACGTACTCCGGCCACGCCGCGGTCGCCGCGGCCGCCCTCGCCAACCTCGGCATCATGGAGCGCGAGGACCTACCCGGCGCCGCCCTCCAGCTGGAGAAGGACCTCGCCGAGGCGCTCCGCCCCCTCGCCGACCACCCGCTCGTGGAGGAGGTCAGGGCGGGCACCGGCGTCCTCGCCGCGGTCCAGCTCCGCACCGATCTCGACGGCTCGCTCCCCGCACGGGCGGTGCGGGCCTGCCGGGAAGCGGGGATCCTCACCCGCGCCCTGGCGACCGGCGCGCTCCAGGTCTCCCCGGCCCTCACGATCTCCCCGGCGGAGCTCCGGGAGCTGGCCGAGGGGATCCGGGCGGCCCTCGACGCCGTCGCGTGACGGACGGGCCGGCGGTCCGGGGAGCCGGAGGGCCCCGGCGGGCTCGGGCCGGGGCTAGTGGAACGAGTGGCCGCAGGCGCAGGTACCCTGCGCCACCGGGTTGTCGATCGTGAACCCGGAGGCCTCGAGCGTGTCGACGAAATCGATCGTCGCCTGCGAGAGGTAGGGCGCGCTCATCCGGTCCACGACCACCCGGACCCCGAACTGCTCGTCGACGATGTCCCCGTCGGAGACCTGGTCGTCGAGGTACATCGCGTAGCGGAGGCCGGAGCAGCCGCCGGGCTGCACCGCCACGCGGAGCGCGATGTCGGCACGCCCCTCCTCGGCCAGGAGCTCCTTGACCTTCTCGGCGGCCGCCTCGGTCAGCCGGATGGTCCGCACGCCGGTGTCCACGGCGACATCCTAGCAGGTCCCCTCCACCGGGTCGCTCACCGCGGGTCGGTTCCCCGGACGGCTAGCGCTCGGCGAAGGAGGCCGGCGTGGCGCCCGTCACCCGCAGGAGCTCCGCGGGGGTGGTCCGGAAGACGGCGTCGGGCGTCCCCGCGGCGGCCCACACCTCGGGGAGGCCGAGGAGGTCCTCGTCGATCACCATCCGCACCGGCCTCGGGTAGCCGATCGGGGGCGTGCCGCCGATGGCGAAGCCCGTGGCCGCCCTGGCCTCCTCGGGCGTGGCCCGCCGGACCTCCCGCGCACCCAGCACGGCCGCCAGCCGCCCCGGGTCCACCCGGTTCGCGCCGGAGGTGAGGGCCACGACGGGTTCGCCGTCGGCCACGAACACCAGGGTCTTCACGATCTGGGCCACCTCGCAGCCCACCGCCCGGGCCGCGTCGGCCGCGGTCTTGGTCCCCTGGGGGAACCGCCGGATCTCGGCCGCGAGCCCCGCCGCCCGTGCCGCCGCCTCGAACCGCTCGATCGCGTTCGCCACCCGTGCTCGTGCCCTTCCCCGCTCACGGCGCCAGGGGCGGGCCCGCGACCCCCGCCCCGGCCTCGGCGGCCGCCTCGGCGGCGAGGTCCGCGAGCGCCGCCCGCGCGTCCCCCATCGCCCGCTCCTCACCGAACCGGGCGACGAGGGAGGTTACCCGCACGCCGGGGACCTCGACGCTGGCCCTGCCGCAGAGCACGAGCGCCGGCACCCCGGCCTCCCGGGCCGCGCCGAGCACGCCGGCCACCACCTTGCCCCGGAGCGACTGCGCGTCGAGCGACCCCTCCCCGGTGACCACGAGGTCCGCGGCGGCGATCCGCTCGCGGAGCCGGACGGCCTCCATCACCACCTCCACCCCTCGGCGCACGTGGGCCCCGAGGAACGCCACCAGGCCGGCGCCGAGGCCCCCGGCCGCCCCGGCCCCGGGGACGTCGCGGACGTCGATCCCGAGGTCCCGGTGGAGCACCGCCGCGTAGTGCGCGAGGGCCCGGTCGAGGAGCACGACGTCCTCGGGGCTCGCCCCCTTCTGCGGGCCGTAGACCGCGGAGGCCCCGGACGGCCCCACGAGCGGGTTGTCCACGTCGGTCACGGCCACGAACCGGACCCCCCGGACCAGCCGGGCGAGCCCGCTCGCGTCCACCCGGGCCAGGCGGAGGAGGGCGGCGCCGCCCGGCCCGATCTCCCGTCCCTCGGCGTCGAGGAGCCGCGCGCCCAGCGCCTGGGCCATCCCGGCCCCGCCGTCGTTCGTGGCGCTGCCCCCGATGCACACGAGCACCTCGACCGGCCGGTCCCGCTCCAGGGCCGCCCGGATCAGCTCCCCCGTGCCCCGGGTCGTGGTCCGGGTCGGGTCCCGCCGCTCCGGCGCGAGGAGCGCGAGGCCCGAGGCCCGCGCCATCTCGATCACCGCCACCGGCCCCCGGGGACCGGGCACCACCCCGTAGGCCGCGGCCACGGGGTCGCCGAGGGGCCCCGAGACCGTGACCGTCCGGAGCTCGCCGCCGAGCGCGGACACCAGGGCCTCGAGGGTGCCCTCCCCGCCGTCCGCCATCGGGACCGCCTCCACCTCGTCGTCGGGCCGCGCGCGCCGCCACCCCTCGGCGATCGCCTCGGCCGCCTCGGCCGCGGTGAGGGTCCCGCGGAACTTATCCGGCGCCACCAGGACCCGCATGGGGCGGATGCTACGATGCGCGCCGATGCCCGCGAGCCCACCGGGGGGATCCATGCGCCGACAGCAGCTGCTGGCCGCCGCGCGCGCCGAGCGCGAGGGGCTCGGTCGGACCATCCAGTACTTCCCGCCCGAGGCCTGGGAGCAGCCCAGCGCCTGCCCCGGTTGGTGGAACCGCGACGTGATCGCGCACCTCGAGGCCCAGGACACCGCCGCCGCCCAGCTCCTCGCCGGGGAAGAGCCCGTGGAGCTCGAGGCCTACCGCCGATCGCTCGGGGACCGACCCTTCTCGGTGGACGGGTTCAACGACGTCGCCGTGGCCCGACGCGCGGAGCTCCCGGTGCGGGAGGTCCTGCTCCGGTGGGGAAGGGCCGCCGACGCCCTCCTCGCGCACGCCGCCCGGATCCCCGAGGAGGAGTGGGCGACGCGTCGGGTCCCGTGGCTCGCGGGGGAGATCGCCGTCCGCTACCTGATCCAGTCGCGGATCGTGGAGTGGTGGGTGCACGGCGAGGACATCCGGGCCGGGGCGGGGATGCCGCCCCGGATCGAGCACCCCCCCATCCACCTCACCATCGACCTCGCGATCCGGATGCTCCCCTGGGCCCTGGGCCGAGCCGGGCTCGCGTTCCCGGGCCGGAGCGTGCTGGTCGACCTGGAGGGGGCCGGGGGCGGGACCTGGCACTGGGGGCTCGGCGTGCGCGAGATCCCGCCCGAGGACAAGAAGCCCGATGCGTTCATCCAGGGCCGCGCCTACCCGTTCGCGCTGGTCGCGGCGCGGCGCGCTCCCGCGGAGCGGTTCCTCGACGACGGGAACCTGGTCGTGGGGGGCGACGAGGAGCTCGCCCTCACGATCCTGGAGCACATCCGGGCCTACCCCTGAGCCGGCACCGCCCCGAGGTCTCCCCCTCCTCCGCTGAGGCCGACGCCGGGCCTCGTCCGTACACCTTCCTGAGGTACCGTGCGTCGCGTGCGCGACCCCTGGTCGGATGCGGCCCTGATGCGGGCCTTCGCCCGCCGCGACCCGGCCGCCGCGGAGGCGCTCTACGAGCGGTTCGCCTCGCGGATCTACGGGCTCGGGATCGTGATGCTGGGGAGCGACGCCGCCGCCCAGGACCTGGTGCAGGACACGTTCGTGAAGCTCTGGCGCTCCGCCGACCGGTACGAGCCCTCCCGGGGCCGACTGGACACGTGGGTGCTGCTCGTGGCCCGGAGCCTCGCGATCGATGCCCTCCGCCGCCGGGTCCTCGAAGCCCGTACCCTGGAACGCGTGGGGGCCCCCGGGGAGGCCGACGCGGGGCCGGCGCCGGACGAGCGGGCCGAGGCCGAGGACCTCGCGCTCCGGGCCCGGCGGGCGATGGAGGCCCTCACGCCCGGCCAGCGGGCCGCCCTGGAGCTCGCCTACTTCGGCGGGAAGACCAGCGCCGAGGTGGCCGAGCTCGAGGGGATCCCCCTCGGCACCGCGAAGACCAGGATCCGCACCGCCCTGCTGAAGCTCCGCGAGGCGCTGAAGGAGCAGGAACGTGAACCATGACGAGGTCCGCGGGCTGCTCGCCGAGCACCTCCTCGGCACGCTCCCGGCGGCGGAGGACGCCCGGGTCCGCCGCCACCTCCGCGGCTGCGCGGCCTGCCGGCGGGAGGTGGCCGCCCTGGCCGAAGGCATCTCCACGTTCGCCAGCGCCGCGCACGACGTGCCCCCGCCGGAGGAGCTCCGGGACCGCGTGCTGGCGGTCCTGCGGGAGGAGTGGGCGGAGGCCGCACCGCCCCGGACCCGACGCCCCTCGCTCGTCGCAGCGGCCCTCGTCGCGCTGCTCGCCGCGGCGGCCGTCGGTTTCGGGGTCCGGGGCGAGCTGCGGGCCGAGCGCTACGAGGCGGCCGCCGCGAGCTACCAGCGGTTCCTCGAGGCGCTCGGGGGCGAATCGGTCCGGGTCGGGACCCTCCACCCGGTCGGCGACCGGGCCCTCCGCGGGAGCTTCGTCCTCTACGACTCCAAGGTCGGCCAGTCCTGGGCCCTGGTCCTGGTCCGCGCCCCGGGGATGGAGGGGCGGGCCCTGGCCACGCTCTGGACCGAGGACCGGCGGCGGATCGACCTCCACCCGCTGGAGTTCGACGCCGGCGGGGAGGCGGCGACCTGGCTCGTGACCTCCTGGGACCTCCGCCCCTTCGACCGCCTGTCGGTCGCCGCCCCCACCGGCGAGGTCATCGCCCGGGGCGTCGTGTGGGGTGACTAGCCGGGGCCGCCCGCCGCGGGCGTCCCGGGACGCGTCGCCACCAGGCGGCGGATGAAGCGCGGGTGGGCCCCGAAGCGGTACTTGTACGGGTAGTCCCCCTTGAGGAGGTCGAAGCCGGTGCAGCCGGCCTCGATCGCCCGCCGGATCACCTCGGCGACCAGCACCATCCCCGGCGCCACCCGGCTCCAGGCGTGGTCGAAGGCGGAGTTGTAGAGGTAGTAGCGGCCCTGGAACCGGAAGCCGATCGTCCCCGCGACCCCCACCCCACCGACCTCGAGGAACGCGAGGTCGAAGATCCCCCGGGGGAGGAACGCCTCGCCCAGCCTCCGGAAGAAGATCTCCATCCCCGGCTGCATGAAGACCCCCTTCGGGCCCTCGCTGGAACGGTGGAGGGCGACGAAGCGGTCGAGGTCCGCGGCCAGGGTCTCCGCGGTGGCCGCGCGGACGCGGAAGGGGCCGGCGTCGTCCACGAGCTTCCGCGCCTTCCGCCTGATCTCGTGCCGGAGCTTGGAGGGGAGCGCCGCGAGGTAGGCGTCCCAGGACCCGGGCAGGTCGAGGTAGGGGGCGACGCCGTTCCGGTCCTCGGTGACGTCGACCGAGAGGCCCTGGGCCTGCGCCGCCTCCCGCAGGCGGCCGAGCCAGGCCCGGTCCTCGGGCAGGCCGCGGAGGTCGGCGACCTCCCAGTCGTCCCGGTCCACGAGGGCCGCCCAGAGCTCCTTGGCGAACGCGTCCGCGGCCTCGGGGAGGGCCACGGGCCCCTGGTAGTCCGTGACCTCGGTGCCACCCAGGAACCGCAGGGTCGAGCCGATCCGCTCGAACGCGCAGGCCCCCACCTGCCGCCCCGCGCCGTCCTCGGCGAACGCGAGCAGGAGGTGCTCGGGGGTCTCCCCGAACTCCTCCCAGTACAGCTTGAGGTAGGCCGGGGTGTGGAAGAACGTGCCGCCCGGGTCCCGGAGGACGAGGTCCGACCAATCCCGCCGGGCGAAGTCCCGCGGGTCCTCGGAGAAGACGATCCGCATCAGGCGGGCTCCAGGACGTAGAGCGTGTGGGGGTAGGTCCGGAGCGTCGGCCACGTGGGCCGGTAGGTCTCTCGGTGCACGACGCGGAGCCCGCGGGCGGCGAACTCCTCCGCCCAGTCGTCCGCCGAGCGGAACGTGCAGGGGGTCGGCACGCCGTGCCGGACGTTGAGGAGGCGGTCCCAGGCCACGTTGAACGCGCGGTCCAGCCTCGACGCCGGGGTGTCCTCGGTGACGATCACCCGCTCCCGGGCGATCCGCCGCGCCTCGTCGATCACCCGTCCCTGGTCCTCGTACCGCTCCACGTGGTGGAGGACGAACATCATGAGCACGACGTCGAACGCGGCGTCGTCCGCCGGGACCCGGAACGGGTCGGTCTGGGCGATGAACGGCAGCGACCGGACCCGGTTCGGGTACTCGACGAGGTCGCAGAGGGTGGGCCGGACGCCGGTCCGGCGGGCCAGCCAGCGGCTCATGCGCCCGGTCCCCGCGCCCAGGTCCAGCATCGTCTGCCCGGCGCGGAGGTGCGGCGCGATCCGCCGCCCCTCCTCGTTCTCGCGCAGGAACACGGCTCCGATGCTACGGGGCCCGGCGCGGAGCGTCCGGGCCCCGCCTCACCAGGAGCCGCCGCCCCCGCCCCCGCCCCCGCCGCCCGAGGACCCGCCGCCGAACCCGCTGCCCCCCGAGGAGGAGGGCGTGGAGGCGAGCGTCCCGGCGCTCGTCACCGCGAACCCATCGATCGAGTCCGAGAACCCGTCGAGGGTGAAGGGCTGGCTCGAGACGTACCAGGAGGAGACCTGCTCGGGGGCTGCGAGCCCGGCGAAGGCCCGCGCCCACTTCTCGGTGAGCCCGAACACGACGGCGAACGGGAGGTAGCGGGAGAACACGTTCTCGCGCTCCGCCCAGCGGGCCTGGTGCGCCTCGGCGGTCTCGATCACCCGGCGGAACCCTCGGATCCTGCGGACCATGGCGGTCCCCTTCGCGGTCCTCCTCGGCATCGACCCCGCCGTGGCGAGCAGGGCGATCCCCGCGAGCGGGAGCGGCACCGCGGCGAGGGCCAGGTGGGTGAAGCGGGCCGCGGCCAAGAGCACGGCCCCGCCGACGATCGTGGCCCCGACCCCGAGGAGCGTCCACCGGAGCCGGATGCGGTCGGGCCGGGTCGGGAACCACCCGCGGGCCACGGCGTCCTCGTAGAGGGCGTCCTGGACCGCGCGGAGGTGCTCGGCGAACCGCGTCCGGAGGCCCGACAGCTTCACCTCGTCGCGCGCGCCGAACAGGGCCCCGAACAGGAGGCGCTCGTACGGCAGGAGGTCGCGGTCGGGCTCCCGCCGCTTCCGGAGCACCCAGTCGGGCTTCCCGAACCACCCGCGCTTCGGGATCTCCTCGATCACGAGGTAGCCGCGGACCGCCAGGTCCACGACGGTCGCGGTCACGTCGAGCGGGTTGGCCCGCTCGTCGATCAGGGTCCCGATCTGGCCGGGGCGGAGCCCCTCCGGCGGGGCGAACTCCACCGGCCCCTCGCCCGCCTCGAGGAGCGGGACCGCCTGTTCCTCCCCGGTCGGGTTCCCGTGGAGCACGTCGACGGGGGAGCCGCGGTAGCGCCGGTCCCTCCCGGCCACCCACAGCAGCCGCCCGAGGCCCGCCGCGGCGGCGACGGCGAGGAGGAGGCCGAGCCCCACCGACAGGGGCGTGACGGCGAACGCGCGGTCCAGGCTCCAGCGCTCCTCGAGCACCGGCCGGGGTTCGGGGACCGCCCCCTTCGGCAGGGCCGCCACCACCGTGAGGCCCTCCCCCGGGCCCAGCCCCTCGTGGGCGAAGCGCGCGACCCCGTCCCGGATCCGCGCCGAGGCGCACGGCAGCGCCGACCCGGTCGGTCCCGCGAAGCAGGCGACCCGGGCGATCGGCGCCGGGCCCTCCACCCCGACCTCGACGCGGTCGATCGGCACCGGCCAGCCGTCCCCCACCGCGTTCCAGTACAGCTCGTCGTGGGAGGGGAACCCGTTGAGCGCGCCCCGGATCCGGTAGGCGATCTCGTAGGTGTGCCGCCCGGTGATCGTGCGGTCGGGGTCCCCGATCCGGATCCGGACCAGGGCCCCCTCGCGGAGGACCTCGTAGCCCGAGGGCGTCCCGGCCGAGGCCCGGACCGAGAGGACCTCGAGGGGGTAGACCCGATCGTAGGTGTCGTCGTAGCGGAACCGGACCGGGATGTCCCGGAAGATCCCGTGGCGCTCGGCCGGCCCGAAGTCGTAGACGATCACCTCGGTCACGCGGAGGTCGCCGGAGCGCTCGATCCGGAACCTCGCCTCGAACGAGACGATCCGCTCCCCGGCCTGGGCGGCGGCCGGGCCGGCGGTGACGAGCAGGACCGTCGCCGCACCCAGGAGGACCCCGGCGGCCGCGGCCCCCCGTCTCCACCGCCCTCCCACGGCGCAAGCGTAAACGGTCCCAGGGTGGGAGGCGCGGTGCACGGGGCCGCGGCGGACGGACCGCCCCACGCGCCGCGGAGGGCTCGGCGCGGGGCCGACGGGGGTCGCTACGCGCCGTGGAGGGCTCGGCCCGCGGCCTCGCCCGCGCCCTCCAGCGCCTCCTGGAGGACGTCCCAGGCCAGGACCGCGCACTTGATCCGGATCGGGTACTTCACCACGCCCTTGAGGGCGACCAGGTCGCCGAAGGCGTCCTCGTCGGGCTCGACCTCCCCCGCCATCATGCCCCGGAAGCTCGCCGCGAGTTCCAGGGCCTCGCCGAGGCTCCGGCCCTTCACGGCCTCGGTCATCATCGAGGCCGAGCTCTGCGAGATCGAGCAGCCCGACCCCTGGAACGCGATGTCGGCGACCCTGCCGTCCTCCTGGTGCACGAACACCGTGATCTCGTCCCCGCAGAGGGGGTTGTTCCGGGAGCAGGACAGCTCGGCCCCCGGGAGCTCCCGCTTGTTCCGGGGGTTCTTGTAGTGGTCGAGGATGACCTCCTTGTAGATGTCCTCGAGCGCCACGTCGCCTCCCGCTCAGCCCTCGAACACGGCGCGCGCTCGCTCCAGGGCCGCCACGAGCGCGTCCACCTCCTCCCGCGTGTTGTACACGTACAGCGAGGCCCGCGCCGTGGCCGGCACCCCGTACCGCCGCATCACGAGCTGGGCGCAGTGGTGCCCGGCGCGGATCGCCACCCCCTCCTCGTTCAGCACCGTGGCGAGGTCGTGGGGGTGGATGTCCCGGTACCAGAACGAGATCTCGCCGCCCCGCACCGAGACGTCGGTCGGGCCGATGATCCGCGCCCCGGCCTCGACGAGCCGCTCCAGCGCGTAGGCCGTGAGCTCCTCCTCGTGGGCCCGGACGTTCTCCATCCCGAGCCCCGTGAGGTAGTCGACCGCCGCCCCCAGCCCGATCTCCTGGGCGATGTTCATCGTCCCCGCCTCGAACTTGTACGGTGGCTCCTTGTAGGTCGAGCGGTCCGGGAACACCTCGAGGATCATCTCCCCGCCGCCGAGGAACGGGTCCATCTCCTCGAGCAGCTCGCGGCGGGCGTACAGGCCGCCGGAGGCCGTGGGGCCCAGCATCTTGTGCCCGGAGAACGCGAGGAAGTCGCAGTCCAGGGCCACCACGTCCACCGGGTGGTGCGGGACCAGCTGCGCCCCGTCGACGAGCAGGAGGGCCCCCACGGCGTGGGCGGCGTCAGCCAGGGCCCGCACCGGGTTCAGGGTGCCGAGGGCGTTGGACATCCCGGTGACCGCGAAGAGCTTCGTCCGCTCGGTGAGGAGCGACCCGAGGTCCGAGAGGTCGAGGAGCCCGTCGTCGGTGAGGGGCACGTAGCGGAGGGTCGCCCCGGTGGCCCGCGCCGCGAGCTGCCACGGGACGATGTTCGAGTGGTGCTCCATCTCGGTGAGCAGGATCTCGTCGCCCTCCCGGAGGAACTTCCGGCCCCACGCGTAGGCCACGAGGTTGATCGACTCCGTGGTCCCCCGGGTGAACACGATGCAGGAGGGGTCCGGGGCCCCCAGGAACGCCGCCATCTTCGCCCGCGCGGACTCGTACAGCTCGGTGGCCTCCTCCGAGAGGAGGTAGATGCCCCGGTGCACGTTCGCGTTGTGCCGCTCGTAGAACTCCTGGAGACAGGCGAGGACCTGGCGGGGCTTCTGGGAGGTGGCGGCGGAGTCGAGGTAGACGAGGGGCTTGCCCTGCACCGTCCTCGAGAGGATCGGGAAGTCCTGGCGGATCCTGGCGACGTCGAGCGCCGCCGGCCGCTCCCGGGTCACCGACATCGCACCCCTGCCTCCTTCCTCACTCCGCGGCCCCCGCCTCCCGGCCCGGGGCCACCCCGACCGGAGGCTCCAGGCCGAGCTCCCGTCGGAGCCCCTCGTAACCCACCCGCTCCAGCTCGTGGGCGAGCTCCGGACCGCCGGACCTCACGATACGCCCGTCGAGCATCACGTGGACGAAGTCGGGCGTGATGTAGTCCAGGATCCGCTGGTAGTGCGTGATGATCAGCATGCCGAGGCCCGGGCCCCGCAGCGTGTCCAGCCCCCGGGCCACGGTCTTGAGCGAGTCGATGTCGAGGCCGGAGTCGGTCTCGTCGAGCACCGCGATCCGGGGCTCGAGGACCGCGAGCTGCAGCACCTCGTTCCGCTTCTTCTCCCCGCCCGAGAACCCCTGGTTCACGTAGCGGTTGACCATCGAGTCGTCGATCCCGAGCAGCTCCATCTTCTCCTTGAGCCGCTTGCGGAAGGCGAGCGCCGAGACCTCCTCCCCCTTGACGTGCTTGTACGCGGTGCGGAGGAAGTTCACGACCGAGACGCCCGGGACCTCCACCGGGTACTGGAACGCGAGGAACAGCCCGCGCTGGGCCCGCTGGTCGGGGGTGAGCCCGAGGATGCTCTCGCCGTCGAGGAGGATGTCCCCCGCGGTCACCTCGTAGCCCGGCCGCCCGAGCAGCACGTTCGCCAGCGTGGACTTCCCCGAGCCGTTGGGCCCCATCAGCGCGTGGGTCTCGCCCTGGCGCACCGTGAGGTCGATGCCCTTCAGGATCTCCTTGCCCTCCACCGTCGCCCGCAGACCCCGGATCTCGAGGACCGAGCCGTCGTTCCGCTCACCCATCGCCGTTCACCTCGATCAGCACGTCGTCGCCCTCCACCGTCACGTCGTAGACCGGGACCGGGGCGATGGCCGGGAGGGTCTTCGGCCGGCCCGTGTTCAGATCGAACGTGGACCCGTGCTTCGGGCACTCGATCGTCTCGAGCTCCGGGTCCACCTCGCCCTCGTCCAGGTAGTACTGGGCGTGCGAGCAGACCGCCCCCACCGCCCGGAACCCGGCCGCACCCAGGTTCACGAGGGCGATCTCCCGGCCGTCCACGACCACGCGCTTCGCGCCGCCCTCCGGGACGTCGGCCACCGAGCAGACCCGCACCCGTGGCACGCTCAGTCCTCCTCCTTCTCCAGCTCCGCCTCGATCGCGCGCTCGAGGCCCTGCCGGATCTCCTCCAGGTCGACCCGGTCGAGCACCTCGCGGAAGAACCCGAACACGATCAGCCGCTCGGCCTCCGCGCGGGGGATGCCCCGGCTCATGAGGTAGAACAGCTCGTCCTCGGACACCGGCCCCACGCTCGCCGCGTGCCCGCAGCGGGTGGGGTCGTTCGTGAGGATCTCGAGGTTCGGGACGGAGTGGGCCTTGGCCCGCTCCGAGAGCAGGATGTTCCGGTTCGTCTGGTAGGCGTCGCAGCGGTGCGCGCCCCGCTCGATGATCACGGTCCCGGTGTAGACGGCGCGCGACCGACCCTTGAGCGCCCCCTTGTAGAGCAGGTCGCTCGAGGTCCGGGACCCCACGTGGTCCTGGAGCGAACGGTGGTCGAGGTGCTGGTCGTCGTCGCCGAAGTAGATCCCGAGCAGCTCGGAGGAGCCGCCCTCGCCCTCGAGGAGCGCCTCCACCTCCGCCCGGGCCAGCGAGGCGCCGAAGGCCACGCCCAGCGAGCGGAGGCGGGCGTCGCGACCGACCCGGGCCCGCTGGACGGAGAGGTGCGTCACGCCGCTCCCCCACTCCTGGAGCCCCACGTACCGGAGCGTCGAACCGGGGCCCAGGTGGAGCTCGACGACCGCGTCCGAGAGCGCCCGAGGGAGGTCCGGCGAGGTGTACCGGTCGATGAACGTGAGCTCCGCCCCCTCCTCGAGCACGATCAGCGTGTGCGGGAAGACCGCCAGGCCCTCCCGGTCGACGTACGTGAGGGCCTGGAGCGGGAGCTCCACCCGGACGCCCGCCGGGACCAGGACGAACGTCCCGCCGGTCCGGAACGCCACGTGGAGGGCGGTGAACTTGGACCGCTCCGGGGGGACCAGCGCGTGGAGGTAGGGCTCGACCAGCTCCGGGTGATCCCGGAGCGCGTCGTCCAGGGGCCCGAAGCGCACGCCCCGCTCCTCGACCGTGGGGTCGAGCCGCGAGAGCACGACCTCGGAGTTCAGCTGGATCTGGAGCCCCGCCCGGTCCCCCAGCTCCCCGAGGGCGGCCTGGACCTCCTCGGGGACGTCGTCCAGCGAGCCGGCCCGGAGCCCACCCGGCGCGTAGGGCAGGAGGTCGAGGTCGAGGTCGGAGAGGTCGGTGTAGCGCCACTCCTCGGTCTCCTGGGATGGGACGGGCAGCGCCTCGAACGTCCGGAGCGCCTCCCGGCGGAGCCGGAGCTCGCCGTCGCTCGTGGGCGGGAGGCCCCGCAGGGCGTCCTCGTCGAACCCGGTCCTCGTCGCGATCGTCACGGCTGGAGCTCCCTCGGTCCCGCGCGCACCCGGTTGCCCGCCGGGTCGGAGAAAGTTTACCAACGGGGTAGGATTCCCAGCTCCCCCGTCCCGGACGGAGATCGTCGTCCCGGGTCCCGCCCCCCCCGCGCGTCGTCCGCCCCGCGCCTCGGACCGCGGACCCGGGCCGCGCCCCGGGTCGGGGCTCAGCCGATCGCGCCCTCCATCTGGAGCTCGATCAGGCGGTTCAGCTCGACCGCGTACTCCATGGGGAGCTCGCGGGTGATGGGCTCGATGAACCCGTTCACGATCATCGCGGAGGCCTCGGCCTCGGAGAGGCCCCGGCTCATCAGGTAGAAGAGCTGGTCCTCCCCGATGCGGGCCACGGTCGCCTCGTGCCCGAGCTGCGCGGTCTCCTCCTCGACCTCCACGTACGGGTAGGTGTCCGAGCGCGAGTGCTCGTCGAGGATCAGGGCGTCGCAGCGGACCATCGACTTCGCGTGGTGCGCCCCGGGCTCGACCCGGACCAGCCCCCGGTACCCGGTCCGCCCGCCGTCCTTCGAGACCGACTTGCTCGTGATGACGCTCGAGGTGTAGGGCGCGGCGTGGATCGCCTTCCCGCCCGCGTCCTGGTGCTGGCCCCGGCCGGCGAAGGCCACCGACAGCACCTCACCACGGGCGCCCTTGCCCAGGAGGTAGATCGACGGGTACTTCATCGTGACCTTGGAGCCGATGTTCCCGTCGATCCACTCCATCACGGCGTCCTCGTAGGCCGCGGCCCGCTTGGTGACGAGGTTGTAGACGTTCGTCGACCAGTTCTGGATCGTCGTGTAGCGGACCCGGGCCCCCCGCTTCACGATGATCTCCACCACGGCGGAGTGGAGCGAGTCCGTGGTGTAGATCGGGGCCGAGCACCCCTCGACGTAGTGCACGTACGACCCCTCGTCGGCGATGATCAGGGTCCGCTCGAACTGGCCCACGTTCTGCTCGTTGATCCGGAAGTAGGCCTGCAGCGGGATGTCCACGTGCACGCCCGGCGGCACGTAGATGAAGGACCCGCCCGACCACACCGCCGAGTTCAGCGCCGCGAACTTGTTGTCGTTCGGAGGGACCACCGTGCCGAAGTACTCCCGGACGAGGTCGGGGTGCTCCCGCAGCGCCGAGTCGGTGTCGGTGAAGATCACGCCCATCGACTCGAGCTCGGCCTTGATCTTGTGGTAGACGACCTCGCTCTCGAACTGGGCGGAGACCCCGCCGAGGTACTTCTTCTCGGCCTCGGGGATCCCCAGCCGGTCCCAGGTCGAGCGGATGTTCTCCGGCAGGTCATCCCACGACTTCACCTGCTGCTCGACCGGCTTCAGGTAGTAGTAGATGTCGTCGAAGTCGATGTCGGACAGGTCCGCGCCCCACCACGGCATCGGGCGCTGCACGAAGTGCCGGTAGGCCTTCAGCCGGAACCGCCGCATCCAGTCCGGCTCGCCCTTGATCGCCGAGATCTCCTCGACGACCTGCTCGGACAGGCCCTTCTTCGGCTTGAAGACGTAGTCGACCTCGTCCCGCCAGCCGTAGCGGTACCCCTTGGAAAGCTCCCTGAGGTGCTCCTCCTGGGTGATCGCCACGTCGGTCACTCCCCTCGGTCGGCGTCGACGGACCTTCCGCCGGCAAGCATACCGCCCGCCGGCGGGGAAAGTCCACTCTCCTGGTCGGATTCGCCCCGACCCGGGGTCGCGCCTCGCTCGCCCCGGTCAGCCCTTCTCCACCGGCACCCCGACCAGGGACCCGTACTCGGTCCAGCTCCCGTCGTAGTTCTTCACGTCCCGGTACCCGAGGAGCTCGTGGAGGGCGAACCAGGTGTGGGAGGAGCGCTCACCGATCCGGCAGTAGGCGATCACCTCCCGGTCCGGCGTGATCCCCGCGCCCTCGTAGAGCGCCCGCAGCTCCTCGGCCGAGCGGAACGTGCCGTCGTCGTTGGCCGCCTGCACCCAGGGGATGTTGGCGGCGCCCGGGATGTGGCCCGGCACCTGGGCCTGCTCCTGCGGGAGGTGGTCGGGGGCGAGCTTCTCGCCCCGGTACTCCTCGGGGGAGCGCACGTCCACGAACGCGGCCTGGCCCAGCTTCCCCAGGACCTCGTCGCGGAACGCCCGGAGCTCGCGGCGCACCGGGCCCCGCACCGTCACGTTCCCCTCGGGGTAGGAGGGGACCTCCTGGGTGAGCTCGCGGGACTCGAGCTCCCACTTCTTCCGCCCCCCGTTCAGGAGCTTGACCCGGTCGAACCCCAGGTACTTGAGCAGCCAGTAGGCATAGGCGGCGAACCAGTTGTTGTTCCCCCCGTACAGGACCACCGTGGTGTCATCGTTGACCCCGGCCCGCCGGAGCAGGGCCTGTAGCCCCTGCTGGTCGATGTAGTCCCTTCCCACCGGGGCGTGCAGGTCGGTGTTCCAGTTCCACCCCACGGCCCCTTCGATGTGCCCCTTCTCGTAGGCCGCGGTGTCCTCGTCCACCTCGATCACCCGGATCTGTGGATCGTCCAGGTGCTCGGCGAGCCAGTCGGTCTCGACGAGCGCGTCGGGGTTGGCGTAGCCG
>DATMBJ010000168.1:0-1870 GCA_035559315.1 Actinomycetota bacterium | reverse complement strand
GGCCCGCCTCTCCCTCTCGCGCGCCGGGTGGGACGTGCTGGTCCTGGGCCCGCAGGCGCGCCTCGCGGACGTATGGCTCTCCGGCAGGACCCGGCTCCCCGCGGCGAGCGCATCGCGCGCGTAGCGGCCGTCGCGCTCCTGGCCGCGGCCACCGCCCTCGCCTTCGGGCGGGTGTTCGCCGGCCGCGGTCCGACGCTCCGGCTGGTCGCCGCCGCGGTGGCCGCGGTCCTGCTCGCGCGGGCGCTCGAGCGGCTGCCGCTCTGGGCCGCGGCCCTGGGGTCGGCGGCGGGGCTCGCGGTGGCGGTGGGGGCCCTCGTCTTCCCCCGCACCACGTTCCTCTGGCTGCCGACGCCGGAGACGCTCGACGCCGTCCGCCGGGCCCTCGAGGTCGTCGGGACCCAGGCCCGGGTGCAGATCGCGCCCACCCCGCCCCTGCCGGCCCTCCTCCTCGCGGGGCTCACCGCCGTGTGGACCGCCGCCTTCTCGGCCCACGCCCTCGCGGCGCGGGCCGGGAGCCCGCTGCTCGCTGCCCTGCCCTCGCTCGCCCTCCTGGGCTTCGCCGACGCCGTGATGGCCGACGGGGCCCGGCCGGCCTACGCGCTGCTCTTCCTCGCGGCGCTCCTGGCGGTCGTGTTCCTCGACGGACTGCGGCGGGTCCGGCGCTGGGGCCCGCTCGCGCCCTGGCCCGGGACCCGGCGGCGCTGGCTCACCGCCACCACGACGAGCGGGGCGCGACGCATGGCGAGCGTGGCGCTCGGGGTCGCCGCCCTCGCCCCGGGGATCCTCCCCGGCTTCCGCGCCGGCCCCATCGTGGACCTCACGGCCGTGGCCGAGGTCGAGACCATCGCGATCGACCCGTTCGTCTCGATCCGGGACGCGCTGACCCGCGACCGGCCGGTCGAGCTGTTCCGGGTCCGGGCCGACCGCGCCGCCTACTGGCGGATGCTCGGCCTCGACGAGTTCGACGGCGAGAGCTGGCGGACCGACGACCTCGACCTCTCCGACGCGCCGCCGGCGGACCCCGGCGAGCCGATCGAGGCCCGCCTCTCCGGGGTGCCGGTGCTCGAGCAGGAGGTCGAGGTGCTCCGGGACCTCGCCACCCCCTGGATCCCGGTGGCGTACCCGGCGATCGCGATCGACCCCGGGTCCGCGTTCCGCTACGACCCCGACCTCGGCACGGCCGCCGCACCCGACGCCCTCGCCGCCGGGATGCGGTACCGGGCCGTGTCCCAGCCGCTCGCGCCCTCCCCCGAGCAGCTCGCGACGGTCGACTTCGGCCCCCCGTTCCGCTACGGGATCTACACGGAGCTCCCCCCGGACACCCCTCCGGAGATCGGCCGGATCGCCCAGGAGTGGGCCGGCGACGCCGCCAGCCCGTTCGAGCGGATCCTCGCGATCCAGCGTCGGCTCCGGTCGTTCCGGTACGACGAGGACGTGCCGGCCCGGGCCGATTCCTTCACGCTCGTGGACTTCCTCACCGAGACCCGGCGGGGGTTCTGCCAGCAGTTCGCGGGCGCGATGGCCGTGCTGGTGCGGGCCCTGGGCTACCCGGCGCGGGTCGCCGTGGGCTTCACCCCCGGGGAGCTCGACCCCGAGACCCGGACGTTCACCGTCACCACCGACGACGCGCACGCCTGGGTCGAGGTCTACTTCCCCGGCTACGGGTGGCTGGCCTTCGAGCCCACCCCCGGCCGGCGGAACCCGGTCGCCGAGCGCTACCTCACGCCGCCGGCCGCCCCGTGCCCCGCGGGCACGCCCGGCTGCCCGGGGCTGCAGACCGACCCCGGGCAGGCCGCCCTCGGCGCCTCGGCCGGGCTGAGCCCGCAGCTCCAGGCCCACGAGGGGCTGGGCGGCCGGGCGGCCGTGGCCC
>DATMBJ010000167.1:0-4388 GCA_035559315.1 Actinomycetota bacterium | reverse complement strand
CGCCCTCGGACCCTACCGCGCCTCCGAGAACCGGAACAGGCGGCTCGCCAGCAGGAACGAGACCACGACCCACGCCGCGAGCCGGAGCAGCTCGGGGCCGGTGGCCGTGATCGACAGCCCGTCCAGCGCCACCTTCCGCATCGCCTCGAGGAGCGGGGTGAGGGGGAGGTACTCCACGACCCGCTGCATCACCGCCGGGAGCGTGTCGGTGGGGAAGAAGATCCCCGACAGGAACATCATCGGGAGCGACACCACGTTGCCCACGCCGGCCGCCGCGTCGGGGTTGGGGGCGCGGCCGGCCACCGCGAACCCGAGGTTCAGGAACACGAGGTTGCCCAGGGCCGCCAGGGCGAAGAGCCACCCGACGTTGCCGTAGATCCTCGCCCCGAACAGGAACACCCCGGTGGCCGTGATCAGCGCCGCCTGGACCAGCGCCAGGAGCAGCCGGGCCCCGACCTGGGCCGCGAGGAACCGCCAGGGGGCGAGGGGCGTGGCCAGGATCCGCCGGAGGATCCGCTGCTCCCGGAACCGGGCCACGGCCACCGCCATCCCCACGATCGAGTAGTTCATCACCCCCATCGCCACGAGGCCCGGCAGCAGGAAGTCGTAGTAGTCGATCGTCTTCCCCTCCACGGCGCGGGCCCGGACCTCGAGCGGGGGCCGCTCCACACCCGCCAGCCGGAGGTTGGCCGCGCCCACGATCCGCCGGATCGCCGAGAGCGCGAACGTGTTCACGTCGGCGTTGGCGCCGTTGTAGAGGACCGGGACCTCCGCCGCCGAGCCCGGGGCCGGCAGCGAGGGCGGCACGACCACCACCACGTCGGTCTCCCCGTCCGCCAGCCGTCCCCGGGCCGCCTCCAGGCCGTCGGCGGGGCGGAGCTCGAAGGACCCCACCCGCCCGAGCCCCTCGCGGAGCGCCCGGTACATCGGGCTCGTCGGCCGCCCCACGAGGTCGATCCGGACCTCGGGGGCCCGCTCGAAGTCGAACAGCCCGAACACCACCGCGAAGATCACGGGGAACATGAGGGCCCAGAAGATCGTCTCCCGGTCCCGGGCGAGCATCTTCACGCTCGCCACGAACAGCTTCCGCATCGTCCCCATCCGCTACTCCCGCAGGCTGTGGCCGGTGAGCGAGAGGAAGACGTCCTCGAGGGTGGCCGGCACGACCTGGACGTCGTCGATCGCCACCCCCCGGCCCCGCGCCCACTCGAGGAAGGCGGGGAGCGTGACCTGGGCCCGCTCCACCGCGAGCTCCAGGTCGAACCCCCCGACCTCGGCGGGGCGGACCTCCGCCACCCCCGGCAGCGAGCTCAGCTCCCCCGGGTCGATCGGCTGGCGGGTGGCGAACAGGATCCGGTAGGAGGTGGGGAGGGTGTGGATGAGCCCGAGCGGCGTGTCGAGCCCGCGGATCCGGCCCAGGTCGATGATCGCCACCCGGTCGCAGAGGACCTGGGCCTCCTCCATGTAGTGCGTCGTGAGCACGACGGTCTTCCCCTCGGCGTGGATGAACCGGATCAGCTCCCAGAGGTTCCGCCGGGCCTGGGGGTCGAGCCCGGTCGTGGGCTCGTCGAGGAAGACGACCTCGGGGTCGTTCACGAGGGCCGCGACGATCGAGAACCGCTGCTGCTGGCCGCCCGACAGCTCCCGCACCAGCGCCTTCCGCTTGTCGAGGAGCCCGACCTTCTCGAGCAGCTCGCCGGGGGGCACGGCCCGGGGGTAGAACGAGCCGAACAGGTCGAGGATCTCCTCGAGGGTCAGGTGGTTGAAGTACGCCCCGGCCTGGAGCTGGACCCCGATCCGCTGCTTCATCTCGGCCCGGTCCCGGACCGAGTCCAGCCCCAGGACCCGGGTCGAGCCGGCCGTGGGGTCCTGGAGGCCCTCGACGATCTCGAGCGTGGTGGTCTTCCCCGCGCCGTTCGGCCCGAGGAACCCGAAGACCTCGCCCCGCCGGACCTCGAACGAGACGTGGTCCACCGCGGTGAGGGTGCCGCCGCCCGGGGCCGGGAACACCTTCACCAGGTCCCTCACCTCCACCGCGACGTCGTCCGTCGTCATCCGCTCCTCCTCACCGGGGATCCGCCCCTCCCCGCGGGTGGTTCGTCGCCGGGGGACGGGACGTTCGCGGCCCCGAGCATACGGTCGCCGTGCGCGAGCGCCGGTCCCCGCGACCTGGTAGAGTGCCCGTGAGGGTTCGGCATCGCCAAGGACGAGCAGTTCCCTCAGCCGGCGCTCCGGCGCCGGGGGCCGACGGACGGGGTCCGCTCACGTCCGCGACGGCCGAGGAAGGAGGGAACGCTCGTGGCGACCGGAACGGTCAAGTGGTTCAGCCCCGAGAAGGGGTACGGCTTCATCACCCAGGAGAACGGGCCCGACGTGTTCGTGCACTTCAGCGCGATCGCGGGCGACGGCTACCGCAACCTGGAGGAGGGCCAGCAGGTCGAGTTCGAGGTCACCCAGGGCCAGAAGGGCCCGCAGGCCGCGAACGTCCGCCCCGTCTAGGGGGACGCGACCACGTCGTGGGGCCCGCCGGGAGCACCCGGCGGGCCTCCGCGCGTCAGGAGGCCTCGTCCTCGGGCTCCCGGTAGACGGCCCAGAACTTCCGGACCGGGGAGAGGCTCCGCCAGGTCGCCCGGGCCCCCTTGGGCGCGACGATCACGTCGCCGGGCCCGGCCCGCAGCACGGTCCCGTCGTCGAGCGTGAGCTCGACCTCCCCCTCGAGCAGGACCGCCATCTCGTGGTAGGGCGGCTCCATCGGCCCCTCCTCCGGGGCCCGGCGCCAGAGGCCCACGCTGAACCGGCCGTCCGTCGCGCGGAACAGGACGACCTCCTCCCCCGGCGGGGCCGCGTCGCCCTCGGGGACGGGGATCTCCTGCCAGTCGTGCGCGGCGTCCGCCTTCACCACCCGGACCCTCATCTCGTGGTGCTCGCCCATCGCTCCCTCCCGCGCCGGTGGGGGCAAGCGTAGCGGGCCGTCAGCGGCCCTCGCCCGTCGCCGCCAGGGCCTCCTCGACCGCGTCGGCCTGGGCCAGGACGCTCCCCGGCGACGGGCCGCCCGGGGTCGCCCGGACCCGGACGCTCCGGTCGGGGTCGAGGAGCTCGGCGCCGCCGGGGAGGCCGAACGCCTCCCACTCGGCCCCCGTGAGGTCGCGGAGGGTCCGGCCCTCGCCCTCGAGGCGGCGGAGGAGCTCGCCGACCCGCCGGTGGGCCTCCCGGAACGGCACCCCGCGGGCCACCAGGGCCTCGGCCACGTCGGTGGCGTAGAGCTCGGGCGCCAGGGCCGCCGCCCGCATCGCCGCCGGGTCGAACCGCAGGGTCTCGAGGCAGCCGATCAGGGCCGGGAGCACGAGCTCCAGGGTGTCGACGGCGTCGAACAGCGGTTCCTTGTCCTCCTGGAGGTCCCGGTGGTAGCCGAGGGGCAGCCCCGCGAGGACCGCGGCGAGCACCTGGAACGCGGCCGCGAGCCTCCCGGCCTTCCCCCGGGCGAGCTCCAGGACGTCGGGGTTCCGCTTCTGGGGCATCATGCTCGAGCCGGTGGCGTAGGCCTCGTCGACCTCGGCCCACCCGAGCTCGCTCCAGCGGATCGCGTCGGCCGCGAGGCGCGAGCAGTGGGTCCCGAGGATCGCGCAGCAGGCCAGCAGCTCCTGCACCGCGTCCCGGTCCGAGACCGCGTCGATCGAGTTCTCGAAGGACCGGTCGAACCCCAGGCGTCGGGCGGTGGCGGCGGGGTCCAGGCCCAGGGTCGAGGTGGCGAGGGCCCCGGCGCCAAGGGGCGAGGCGGCCGCGCGGCGGGCCTGATCCTCGAGGCGGCCCAGGTCGCGGAGGAGCGCCCAGGCGTGGGCCAGGAGCTGGTGGCCGAGGGTCACGACCTGCGCCGGGCGGCCGTGGGTGGTCCCCGGCATCACGGTCGCCGCGTGCTCCCGGGCCCGGGCGGCGAGGGTGCGGACCAGCATCCGCACGAGCCCGCCCACCCGGCGCGAGGCCTCCCGCATCCACAGCCGGACGTCGGTCGCGACGAGGTCGTTCCGGGAGCGCCCGGCGTGGAGCTTCGCGCCCAGCTCCCCCAGCCGCTCGGTGACGCCCCGCTCGACCGCGGAGTGGATGTCCTCGTCGGCGGGGTCGAAGGCGAACCGGCCCTCGGCGATCTCGGCCCCGACCTCCCGGAGGGCCTCCTCCAGGCGCGCGGCCTCCTCCGCCGTGACCAGGCCCGCCGCCTCCAGGGCCCGGGCGTGGGCCACCGACGCCTCCACGTCCTGGGCGGCGAGGCGGACGTCGAAGCCCAGGGAGCGCCCCAGCGCCCGCGCCTCGGGGGCCGGCGGCCTCCCGAAGCGCCCGCCCCAGAGCGGCTCGCCGGGGCGGGCGCCGGCGGCCCGCCCGCCGACGCCGGATCC
>DATMBJ010000166.1:0-11044 GCA_035559315.1 Actinomycetota bacterium | reverse complement strand
ACGGCCACCGGCCTCGCCGTGCTGGTCCAGCGAGAACGGCTGAGGGCCGCGACGAGGCTCGCCGTCCGGAGCGTCGAGCTCGGCGAGGCCCTGGGGCGGCTCCGCGCCGTGTTCGAGGCCTCACCGCTCGCGATCGTCGCCATCGACACCGAGGGGACCGTGACGTCCTGGAACCCGGCCGCCGAGCGCCTCCTCGGCTGGACCGCGGGGGAGGCCGTCGGCAGGTTCCTCCCCCACGTCGGACCGGAGGCGGTGCGCGAGTACGAGGAGCGGCGGGCGCGGATCCTGCGGGGGGAGCACATCGTGCTCGACGAGGTCGTCCGCCGGCGGAAGGACGGCTCTCGGGTCTGGGTGAGCCTCTCCGTGGCCCCCATCCGCGACGCCGACGGACGGGTGACGGGATCCGTGAGCGTCCTGGCGGACCTCACCGACCGGCGGCGGGCGGAGGAGGCGCGCCGCCGCGCCGAGGCGCGGTACCGGACGCTCGTCGAGCAGCTCCCCGCCGTCGCCTACATCTGGGACACGCGCGACCCCGACGAGCCCGGGGCCTACCGCTTCACGAGCCCGGGGATCGAGGAGCTCCTCGGCTACGCCCCCGAGGAGTGGGACGGCCGACCCGAGCTCTGGAAGGAGCGGCTCCACCCCGAGGACCGACAGCGGGTGCTCGAGGCGACCGAACGCTGCTCGCGGACCGGCGAGCCCTTCGACCTCGAGTACCGCTACCTGGCCCGGGATGGCCGAGAGGTCTGGGTCCACGACCGCGCGGTCCTCCTGGAGCAGGAGGACGGCCGGCCGGTCGTGTTCCAGGGCGTGATGCTCGACGTGACAGAGCAGAAGCGGGCGGAGGCGCAGCTCCGCGCGGCGCTCGAGCGGTACCGGGTCCTCGCGGAGGAGGTCCCGGTGGGGGTGTTCCTCGCCGACGTCCGGGGCGGGCACGTGTGGATGAACGAGCGGTGGAGCGGGATCACGGGCCTCCCGGCGGAGGAGGGGAGGGGCACGGGCTTCCTCCGCATCGTCCACCCGGAGGACGCCCCGAGGGTGCTCGAGGCGTGGGGGCGGGCGACCGCGGCGGGGGTCGCGTTCGAGGACGAGTTCCGGCTGCGTCGTCCCGACGGGTCCGTCCGCTGGGTCCACGTCCGCGCGATCCCCATCGAGGGAAGCGCGGACGAGGGGAGGTTCCTCGGGGTCCTGGAGGACGTGACCGAGCGCCGGCGAGCGGAGGAGCTCCTGCGCCGGAGCGAAGCGGAGCTCCGCTGGCGACTCGCTTCCCTGCGGGAGCAGGACGAGGAGCGACGGCGCGCCCTCGCGGCGACGCTCCGGGCCCAGGAGGAGGAGCTCGCGAGGATGGCCGAGGGCATCGAGGACGAGCACCTCCAGCAGGTCGCCGCCCTGGGGATGCGGCTGGAGGCCCTGCGCCGGCGGCTGTCCGACGAGGCGCACCTCGAGGCCCTGGAGGGGCTGGAGCGGACCGTCCGGGAGGTGGCCGGCGGGCTCCGGGGGCTCCTCGCCGAGCTCCGGCCGCGGGAGCTCGAGACCGGGGGGCTCGCCGACGCGATCCGCCGGGCGGCGGCCACGATCCTCGGGCCCGACGCGGCGGTGACGGTCGGGGACGACCTCCCGTCCGAGCCCGCGGACGAGGTCCGCACCGCCGCGTTCCGCATCGCCCAGGAGGCGCTCCGCAACGTGCGGGACCACGCTCGCGCCCGGCGGGTCGAGGTCCGGCTGGCCGGGGACGGGGAGGCCCTGCTCCTCGAGGTCCGCGACGACGGCGTGGGTCCGGGGGCGGCCCCGGACGGGCCGGGGATCGCCTCGATGCGAGAGCGCGCCCAACTCCTCGGCGGCTCGCTCCGGGTGGGGCCGGGGGAGGACGGCGGGACCGTGGTCCGCTGCCGCCTCCCCCGCCGGGACGCGGCGAGGCCCCGGGCGTCGGTCGGGGCGGAGGCGCCGTGAGGCCGCGGCTGCGGCGTCGATGGCCGCTCGCCGCGGGGCTCGCCCTGGCCGCCCTGGCGGCCCTGGCCCTCGAGGTCGCGCTGGTCCGGACCGCCGCCCACCTGGGCGAGGCGTCGCGGCGGCTCGAGCGGCTCTCCGCGGCCCGGCTCGAGCTCGGCGGGCTGGACGACGCGGTGTCCTCGGCGCGGGAGCGTCTCCGCGCGATCTCGGGCGAGCCGGTCCGGGGGTCCCTCGACCTCGAGGAGACCGATGAGCTGATCGGGGGCCGCGTGGACGCGCTGCTCCGCCTGAGCCGGGACGACCCGTGGCTGTGGCGACGCGCGCTGGCGGTCGCGGCCCCCGCCGACGCGTACGCCGCCGCACTGGACCTCCTGGGGCCGCTCCCCGACGGACCGGCGATCAGGGTGGCGGCCCCCGCCCTCGAGCGCCGCCTCGGCGAGCTGGAGGCCGCCACCGAGCGGACCGCGCTCGAGGTCGGGAGGGAGGCGGTCCGTCTCGCCGCACGGGACGCCGCGGACCGTCGCGCGGCGCAACGGCTCCTGGTCGGCCTGGGGGGAGGGATCCTGCTCGTGGGCGTAGGGGTCGCGCTGGGGCTCGCGGCGGCCGCCCGACGGAGGGTCCGGTCGGAGGAGCGGCGCCGCACCGAGGCCGAGACCGCCCGGGCCCTGGCCGAGGAGCGGTTCCGGGCCCTCGTCGAGCAGCTCCCGGCGGTGATCTACGCGGACCGCCCCGACGGGTCGATGGTCACCGACTACGTGAGCCCGCAGATCGAGCGGATCCTGGGCGTGCGGGCCGAGGCCTACCTGGCCGACCCCGGGCTCTGGGAGCGGCACCTGCACCCCGAGGACCGGGAGCGGGTGATGGCGGCCGTCCGACGGCTGTTCGCGGAAGGCCGACCGTCGCCCGAGGGCATCCAGTACCGGTGGATCCGTCCCGACGGCCGGGTCGTGTGGATCGAGGACCGCTCCACGATGATCCGCGACCGGGCGGGGAGGCCGCTGCTCCTGCAGGGGATGATGCTCGACGTGACCGACCGCAAGCGGGCGGAGGAGCAGCTCTCCTGGACCCTCGGTCGGCTGCGGGAGCTCTCCGAACAGCGCCGCCTGCTGCTCCGCCGGGTGGTCGACGCGCAGGAGCAGGAGCGGGAGCGGATCGCGCGGGACGTGCACGACGACCCGATCCAGAAGGTGACGGCCCTCGGGATCCGCCTCGCCCACCTGCGCGGTCAGGTGGCGACCGAGGAGGGGCGGCGAGCCCTCGAGGAGCTGGAGCGCACGGCCCAGGCGACGATCGCGAGCCTCCGGCGGCTCCTGTTCGATCTCCGCCCCCAGGCGCTCGACCGCGACGGGCTGGCGGCCGCGGTGCGGCTCCTGCTCTCGAAGGTCCGGGAGGAGGGCGGACCGGTCGGCGCGGTCGACGACCGGCTGGTCCGGGAGCCGGAGCCCGAGGCCCGCACGGTCGCCTACCGCGTCATCCAGGAGGCCGTGGCGAACGCCCGCAAGCACGCCGGGGCTTCCCGGATCGAGGTATCGCTCCGCGAGGAGGCCGGCGGGTTCCGGGTCCGGGTCCGGGACGACGGCCGCGGGTTCTGCCCGCAGGAGGCGCTCCGGGGGCCCGGAGCCCTCGAGCACCTCGGCCTGTCGACGATGCGGGAGCGGGCGGAGACGGCGGGCGGGTGGTTCAGGGTCGAGAGCGCCCCGGGCCGGGGGACGACGGTCGAGTTCTGGCTCCCCTCGACCGTCGCGGGGCCGTGGAACGGGTCTCCCGGGGAGCCCGCGGCGGAGGGAGCCTCCCGGGGGGCCGGGCCGGAGGCCGAAGGGGGGCCCGGCTAGACTGCCGGCCCGTGGGTCGGGCGGGCGGGGTGCGCGACATCGTCCGGGTCCCCGAGGTCCGGGCGGCCCTGGTCGGCACGTTCGTGATCATGCTGGGGTTCGGGATCCTCTACCCGATCCTGCCGCTCTACGCCCGGTCCTTCGGCGTCGGCTACGACGCGGTCGGGGTCCTCGCCGCCTCCTTCGCCCTGACCCGCCTCGCGTCGGACCTGGTGGCGGGGCGGGTCGTGGACCGGGTCGGGGAGCGGCGGACGGCCACCGCCGGGGCCCTCGTGGTCGGGGCCTCGTCGGCGGCGGCCGCCCTCGCGCCCACGTTCGAGCTCCTCGTGGCGTTCCGCGCCGTCGGCGGAGCGGGCTCGGCGCTGTTCTTCGCCGCGATGCTCTCGTACCTGCTGAAGGTGGCGCCCGAGGGACGGGTCGGCCGCGTCATGGGGGTGTACTTCGCCACGTTCAACCTCGGGTTCATCGCCGGGCCGCCGCTCGGCGGGGTGGTGGCCGCCTGGCTGGGGCTCGCGGCGCCCCTCTGGATCTACGCCGCCTCGTGCCTCGGGGCGGCCGCCCTGTACCACCGGACCATCCACGACCTGGAGCGGGCGGATGCGGGGACGGGGACGGACCCGGTCCGGAGCTGGCGGCGGCTCCCATGGGACCGGGCGTTCGTCGCCACCCTCGTGGCGAACGGGGCCCAGACCTGGATGGTGGGGGGCGTGTACTCGACGCTCGTCCCGCTCTTCGGCCGCGAGCGGGTGGGGCTCGACGAGGTCGGCGTCTCGCTGGCGATCGCGGTGGCATCGACGACCGAGTTCCTGGCCCTCTACCCGGCGGGGGCCGTCGCCGACCGGGTGGGGAGGAAGGCGGTGCTCGGGCCGTCCCTCGCCGTGATCGTGGTGGTCCTCTGGGGGCTGGCGCGCGCCGCGGACCCGGTCTGGTTCCTGGGCGCCCTGGCGGTGCTGGGGGCGGCCTTCGGGGCCGGGGGCGTGGCGCCCGCCGCGATGCTCTCCGACCTCACCCCGGCCGAGGCGTCGGGGACGGCGACCGGGGTGTTCCGGTTCGTCGGCGACCTGGGCTTCGTGCTCGGTCCCCTCGCGGCGGGGGCGGGCGCCGACGCGTTCGGCCTGGGGCCCGCCTTCGCGCTGGCCGGGCTGCCGTGCGCGCTCGCGCTGGTCCTGCTCCTCGGGGTGCGGGAGACGCTCGCCGTGGCCAGGGCCCGCCGCCACGAGGAGGCCGGCCTGTGAGGGCGGCATGCGGTGGGGCGCGCCGCGGCTTCAGGCGCTCGTCCGGAGCGAGGCGACGTAGGCCTCGAGGTCCGGGAGGTGGGCGTACGCGTGCCCGAAGGGCCGCCGCGGCGCGCCCAGCACCGACCCGAGGAGCGCGCCCAGGGTGGTCCGCCGGGTCGTCGGGTACGGGGCCCGGGCTCGCCACTCCTCCTCCGGGATGAGCTCCAGGGCGAGGAGCAGGTCCCGGTGGACCTCCTCGGCGTCGGCCCGGACCTCCGTGAGCGTCCGCTCCCGGCTCCGCGCCACGGCCTCCGCGTTCTGCTGGTCGACGGCCCCCGCCTCGAACAGCGACTCGACCCAGGGCCGCTCGCCCCGCCGCCACTCGGCGAGGGACTGGAGCGCGTACCGCTCCCACTCGGCCAGGTGGGCCACCAGGTCCTTCGCCGACCAGTCGCCGCCGCCGATCGCGTTCGGCCGGAGCCACTCGTCCACCGACAGCCCCTCGACCAGCCGGCGGACGGCCACGTGTCCCTCGTCGAGGATCCGGATCGCCTCCGCCGGGCCGGGGATCGCCACGGGCGCATCGTACCGGGGTAAGATGGGGCCCGCAGGGGAGCCCGGGGGACCGGGCTGAGAGGCGGGCTGGTCCGCCCGCGACCCTTCGAACCTGATCCGGGTAATGCCGGCGGAGGGAGCGACATGGCGACCGTGCTGGATCGGCTGGAGCGGGTCCTCGAGCGCGAGGCGCCCGCGTGGGGCATCGACCCCGTCCCCCCCGAGCACCGCAGGCTCTCCGGCCTCGACCTGGCCGTGCTGTGGGGGAGCCTGTCGCTCGGGTTCCTCGTCCTCGTGACCGGCACGCTGCTCGTGCCCGCCCTCGGCCTGCGGGACGCGCTCCTCGCGATCGTCGTGGGGAGCGCCGTGGGCTGCGCCCCGCTCGCGCTGGTCGCGGTGGCGGGCAAGCGGGAGGGGGTGCCGGGGATGGTGCTGTTCCGGCCGCTGCTCGGGCTGCGCGGCTCCTACCTCCCCACCGCGCTGAACGTCCTCCAGCTCGTGGGCTGGACCGCGGTCGAGTTCTGGGCGATGGGGCAGATGGCGAACCGGATGTCGATCCGGCTGTTCGGCCTCGACGCCTACCCGCTCTGGCTCGTCCTCGCCGCCGTCGTCTGCACGGCGCTCGCGCTCGGGGGGCCGGTCCTGGTGGTCCGGCGGTGGCTCGAGCGGTTCGGGATCTACGTGGTCCTGGCCGCGGCGGTCTGGATCACGGTCGGCGCGCTCGGGCGGGCCGACCTGGGGGCGCTGTGGTCCCGTCCCGGCGAGGGCCGGCTCCCGTTCTGGCTCGCCGTGGACCTGGTGATCGCGATGCCGATCTCCTGGCTCCCCCTCGTGGCCGACTACAGCCGCTTCGCCCGCCCCGACGCGCGGGCCTTCGCCGGGACGTACTGGGGGTACCTCCTCGGGAACGTCTGGTTCTACGCCCTCGGCGCGCTCCTCGTGCTCTCGGCGGGCGCCGAGCCCTCGGTCGCGGGGATCGCGGTGGCCGTGGCCGCGCTCACGGCCGGCCCGCTCGTGCTGGTGGCGCTCCTCGCGGTCGAGACCGACGAGGCCTTCGCCGACGTGTACTCGGCCGCGGTCTCGGCGCAGAACGTCGCGCCCGCCGCGGACCAGCGCCGGCTGATCCTCCTGGTGGCCGCGGTCGGCCTCGGCCTCGCGTGGTTCCTCACGATGGACGCCTACGAGGTCTTCCTGTTCCTCATCGGGTCGGTGTTCGTGCCGCTCTTCGGCGTCTTCGCCGCCCACTACTTCGTGCTGCACGGGGGGCGGTACGGCCGAGCCGGGGACGGGCCCGGAGGAGCCCAGGACGCGCCGCCCGCGCTCCGGCCGCTCGCCCTGCTCCCGTGGGGCGTCGGGTTCCTCCTCTACCACTGGAGCGTGCCGACGGGGCCGGCGTGGTGGCAGGAGGCGGTGCGCGCGGTGTTCGAGGGGTGGCTCGGGCTGCCGTTCCCCCTCGCCGGCTCGACCCTCGGGGCGAGCGCGCCGGCGTTCCTCGCGGCGTTCGCGCTGGGGCTCCTGGTGCTCGGGCCGGCTACCCGGAGACGCTCCGCGGGACGGGCGGCGGCGCCGCCACGATGAGCAGCACGGCCGGTTCGGGCGAGGCGTTCGCGATCGTGAGGGTCGAGCCGGCCGGGACCAGCACCGTCCCCCACTGCTTGAGGCGGGCCCGCCGGCGGTCCACCTGGACCGCCACCTCCCCGGCGAGCACCGCGAAGATCGCGTCGGAGCCCGGGTCGGAGATCGGGCCCAGGCGCTGGGGCCCCTCCAGGCACACGACCTCCGACCACAGCCGCCCGGACTCGTAGAGCGGCCCGTGGTGGGGGCCCGCCTCGGAGAACCGCACCAGGTCGCGGAGGTCCTTCGTCTGCACCGGCCCGAAGCGTACCGGGCCTCCCGGTACGGCGTCGGGGCCCACGGTACGCGACCGGCGCCCGCCCGGACCCGCCGACGCCCGCCCGCCGTCGCGGGCCCCGCACCGCCGCGGTTGCCCCGTGGGTAGACTAGGCGCCCGGTCGTCTCCGCACGGAGGGGGAGAGGTGGTCGAGTTCGCGTATTCCGTGGAGGGGCCCGCGTCGGTCGAGGCGGACCTCCTCGTCCTTCCCGTCTTCCAGGGGCCCGAGCCCGGCCCGGGGGTCCGGGAGCTGGGGCTGCTCGAGCCCTACGCCGCCGCCCGGCTCAAGGGCAAGAGGGGCGAGCACCTGCTCATCCCCCGGCGGGAGGGGGACCCGTTCCGCGCCGGGGCCGTCCTGCTGGTCGGGCTCGGCGAGCGGCGGGGGGCGGGGACCGACGCGCTCCGGCGCGGGATGGGCAAGGCGGGCGGGACCATCTCGCGGTTCCCCACGGTGGCCACGACCTTCCCCCAGGTCCTGGGCCGTGCGGCCGAGGACGCCGTCCAGGCCACGGTGGAGGGGGCGGCCCTCGGCGCGTACCGCTTCGACCGCTACCGGACCACGGGCGAGGACGACGGTCCGCCCGAGCCCCCCGCCCTGCGCCGGGTGATCGTGCTCGGCTCCCCCCGGTGGGACGCGCGGGCCATGCGGCGGGCCGTGGAGCGGGCCGAGGTGCTCGCCGCCGCCACGGCCTGGACCCGCGACCTCGTGAACACCCCCGCGATCGACTGCACCCCCGAGCACCTGGCCCAGGAGGCCCGTCGGATGGCCGCCGAGGTCGGGCTGGAGGTCCGGGTGTGGAACGAGGAGGAGCTCGAGCGCGCCGGGTTCGGCGGCATCCTCGGCGTGGGGCGGGGCAGCGTGAACCCGCCGCGGCTCATCGAGCTCCGCTACCGGGGCGCGGCGGCCTCCGAGCCGCCCCTCGCGCTCACCGGCAAGGGCATCGCGTTCGACTCCGGGGGCCTCTCGATCAAGGACGCCAAGAACATGGAGTGGATGAAGGCCGACATGGCCGGGGCGGCCGCGGTCCTCGGCGCGATGCGGGCCATCGCCACGCTCAAGCCCAAGGTCAACGTGATCGCCGCGATCCCGACCGCGGAGAACATGCCGAGCGGCTCGGCGATCCGCCCCGGCGACGTCCTCCGTCACTACGGGGGGAAGACCTCCGAGGTGCTGAACACGGACGCCGAGGGCCGGCTGGTCCTGGCCGACGCCCTCGCCTACCTCTCCCGCCAGGAGCCCCGCCCCCGGGCCATCGTGGACGCGGCGACCCTCACCGGGGCCTGCATGGTGGCCCTCGGCGAGCAGCTCTGGGGCGTGATGGGCACGGACCGGGCGCTCGTCCGCGAGCTCCTCGCCGCCGGCGAGCGGGCGGGCGAGCCGGGCTGGGAGCTCCCGCTGTGGAAGGAGTACCGGGAGCAGCTCCGCTCGACGATCGCGGACGTGAAGAACATCGGCGACCGCTGGGGCGGGGCCATCACCGCCGCCCTGTTCCTCGCGGAGTTCGTGGACGACGTGCCCTGGGCCCACCTCGACATCGCGGGGCCGGCGTTCGCCGAGAAGCCCGGCGACCTGTGGGGCAAGGGCGGGACCGGGGTGCCCGTGCGGACCCTCGTGACGTGGGTGCTGGAGGAGGCGGCGAGGGCGCCCGCCGCCGGACGTCGTGCGGCGAGGCGGCGGGCGGCGACGCGACGGGAGCCGGCGCGCCGCTAGGGTCCCGCGCCGCGCGAGGCCGCGCCGGCCGGTCAGGGCTTCGCGCCCACCGCCAGGACGACCTCCCGGAGGTCCGTGAGGGGGTCGGCGAACCGCTCGAGGTAGGCGGCCCTGGCCCGCTCGAGGAAGCGGGCGAACCCCGCCTCGCCCAGCATCCCCCGGACGAACCGGCCCGTCGCCGAGGCCGTCCGTTCCTCGAGGAACTCCTCGATCGTGTAGCGGAAGCGGTAGCGGCGGAGCTCCGAGCGGACCCGACGCAGGCCCGCGCGGTGGAGGGCCTCCTCGAGCGCGCGGCGGTCGGCGAACCGCTCCTCCCACGGCACGGCCTGCTGCACGGCCGAGCGGGCGAGCTCCACGCCCACCGCGGCCTCGACGAGCTCCCGCCACGTGCGTTGGAGGTCGTCCTCCCCCGGCCCCCGGTTCGTCACCCCGAGGCGGCCCCCCGGCCGGAGCACCCGGAGCATGTCGAAGAGGGCGGTCTCGGGCCTCGGGAAGTGGGAGAGGACGAAGCTCGCGAGCACCACGTCGAAGGCCCCGTCCCGGAACGGCAGGTCGAAGGCCCGGGCCGCGGCCACCCGGACCCCGGGGCGGGCGGAGCGGGCGACGCGGAGCATCGGGAGGGAGACGTCCACGCCGACGACCACCCCGTCGCCCCCGAGCGCCGCCGCCGCGGCCCCGGCCGCCACGCCGGTCCCGGTCCCCACGTCGAGCACCCGGAGGCCGGGGACCACCCCCGCCGCCTCCACCAGGTCGCGCGCGGGCTCCACGAGACGGGGGGCCGCCACGCGCTCGTACCGCTCGGCCACGGAGTCGTAGGAACGCCAATCGTCCACGGAGCAGGAAGGGTACCGCCGCGACCGGGGGACGGCTCCGGGATCCCCGGCGCGGTCCGTGGGCGGCCTCGAGGCGGCCGCATGGCCCGATGACCCCGGCCGGCCCCGCTAGGCTTAGCCGCGGCATGGTCTCGGGGGGCGCGCGGTGAGGGGATCGGCGGGCGTGATGGCGGTGGTGCTCGCCGAGGCGGTCGTGGGGGGCCTGGCGCTCGCGTTCCTCACGCCCCTGTGGCACGAGGTGAAGCGCGGGTTCTTCGTCCTGCTCGGGGCCCTCCAGGCCGCGCTGGCCGCCGCGGCCTGGTTCGCGGCGACCCGGGCGCGGGTCCCGGGGGATGCGGCCGGGCGGTGGACGGTGCTCCTCGCCGCGGCCCTCGCCGTGGCGACCGCGGCCTGGGCCGGGATCCTGTTCCTCCGCCGGGCGCGGGCGGCCCGGGCGATCGGTCTCGCGTCGCTCCCGGTCGCGGGCGCGCTCCTCGTCGCCGTGGCCGCCGCCGGCCGCCAGCCCCTCCCCCTCTCGCTCTTCCAGGTGGCGGCGGGCTCGGCGTTCCTCGGCGCGGTCCTGGACGGGCTCCTCCTGGGCCACTGGTACCTCACCGACCGCCGCCTCGGCCGCGGGCCGATCCGGCGGGCCGCGACGCTCCTCCTGGCCGCGGTCGCGGCGGAGGCGGCGGCCGTGGTGTCCGGGGGGTTCGGGGCGGTGGGGGCCGACCCGACCATCAACCCCCTGCTCACGGCCGGCGCGCTCGCGCCCTGGATCGCGGCGGGGATGGTGCTCGCCACCGCCCTCGTCGCCGGCCTGGTCGTGGCGGCGCTCCGGGGCGAGCGGGCGTCGGCCGTGCAGGCGGCCACGGGCTTCTTCTACCTCGCGGTCATGACCGCGTTCACGGCCGAGGTGGCGGTGAAGGTCCGCTTCCTCCCGAGGTGAACGGTGGAGATCGCGGCGGCCCTGGGCGGCGCCATCGCGGAGGTCGCCGCCTGGCGGGCCGTGGCCGCCGGGCGGTCCCCGTGGCGGGTGCTGCCCGCGACCCTCGGCCTGCTCGGCGTCGTGGCGGCGG
>DATMBJ010000165.1:0-1446 GCA_035559315.1 Actinomycetota bacterium | reverse complement strand
GACCTCGGCCGTCCAGACCTCCTCGAGGACCGCGGCGGTCGTCTCCACCCAGTCCGCGGTCCCGTCCGCGTCGGCGTCGGTGAGGTCGGGCGCATCCTCGGTGCTCGTCACCCAATGCACGCACACGTTGGTCGCGCACCTGGAGACGGCAGGCACGGTGTAGCCCTGGCCGTCGGGGTCGGCGGCTCCGTCCGTCGGGCGAGCGAGGATCCGGTCGGCGCGCCGCCGGTCTTCGTCGCCGAGCTGTGCGACGCGCACGACGAGGTCCCGCAGGACGAGCGTCGCGGCGCGGGGATCGGGGCGAGCGACGTGGCCGAAGCGCCGCCGGGCCTCGTCCAGGTGGAAGAGCGACCACGCCCGCCACAGGGCGTACTCCGCCTCCGAGAGCTGGCCCGACCGGAGGGCGCGCGTGAGGGCGTCCCTCCCCACGGGGGCCAGCGCGGGCGTGCGGTGTTCCCGCGAGCGGAGCGCCAGCGGGATCCCAGGGGAGGCGCGACCCCGGCGAGGCGCGGACGGGATCTCCCCGGAGGCGGATGCGATGCCCGGGAGCATCGATACCAAGGCCACCGCCAACACCCCGATGCGCCTCGCCAGCACGTCCCCACCCCCCCGGGCCGTTGTCGGGGGAGGCTACGGGCCCGAAGGCGACGACGCAAGCATCCGGGGTGTCGCGCTGGGGCTCGAGCGGGCAACCCTCGGCTCCGGGTAGCGTTGCCCTCGGGGGGGAACGCTGTGGCGAAGGCCCTGATCCGGATGACGCGGCTGGCGCTGGCCGGCGCCCTGGCGCTGGCGATGGTCGGGCCTCCACGCGCCGTGTGGGCGAGCGCCCGCCCCCGCGCCGTTCGCGGGACCGGTGTCATCGTTCGGCCCGTGAACCTCCCGCGGGTGCCGCTCGGGGTCCTGGACCCCGGCCGGGTGGCGGCCCGCCGCTCCGGGGTCGGCGCCGAGGCGCGAGGCTCGGCGGTCCGTCCGAGGCCCGCGGCACCCGGGCCCCGGGAGCCGGTCGCGACCTTCGGGTTCGACGCGATCTTGAACCAGCCCCCGTTCGCGATCCCCGCCGACCCCACCGGTGCCCTCGGGGACACCTGGTACCTGGCCGCGGTGAACGTCCACGTCGCGGTGTACGACCGCTCGGGCCAGCCCGCGCCGGCTTTCGCCACCCCCCTCCGGCTGCTGGACCTGGTGCGGTTCCCCGCGGGGACCGTGGACTTCGACCCCAAGGTCGTCTACGACCACTACACCGACCACTTCGTGCTGATCTTCCTGGCGGTGAACGACGTGCGGGAGCGCTCGTGGATCGTGGTGGCCACCGTCCCCGACGCCACGGCCGCCGACCCCTCGACCTGGTGCGTCCGGAAGATCCGGGGCGACCTCGTGCCGGGGGACGGGCCGCAGTGGGCCGACTACCCGGGGCTGGGCTTCGACGACGACCGGGTGACGGTGACC
>DATMBJ010000164.1:0-4167 GCA_035559315.1 Actinomycetota bacterium | reverse complement strand
GGGGGGCGCGGTCCTCGTGCCGGTGGCCGCCGCGGCAGGGGCCGTCGGCGGGGCCGTCCGCGACCTGCCGCGGCCGGCGGCCCGGCCCCTCGGCCTGGCGCTCGCCTCCACGCTCTTGTTCGCGCTCCTCCAGCGGATCGTGCCGACCGTCCTCTTCGAGCTCGGGCTCGACCCGTACTGGGCGTACGACCGGGTCCACGGCGGCCTCACGTACCTCGGGGCCCTCGTGGTCCTCGCGGTGTCCGGGGCCGTGTCCTGGCAGACCGCGGCGCGGCGGGCGGGGGTCGAGCGTCGGATCCGGGAGGTGCCGCCCGAGGCCAGGCGGGCGGTCGGCCTGGTCGGGCTGGCCGCGCTCCTGCTCGTGCTGTGGGTCACGCCCCAGTTGATCGGCTCGGTCCTCTCGGAGATCATGGGGACGGTCGGGGTCTTCCTCCTGATGGCCCTGGGGCTCAACATCGTCGTGGGGTACGCGGGCCTCCTCGACCTCGGCTACGTCGCGTTCTTCGCCACCGGTGCCTACACGCTCGGGCTCCTCACCGGGGCGAACCTGGTGACCGCCTTCGGCCTGGTGCCGCCGGCGATCGTCGCGCACCTCGACTTCTGGGCCGCCGTGCCGCTCGTCGTGCTGGTGGCGGCGGTGGTGGGCCTCCTGATCGGCGCCCCGGTGCTCCGGCTCCGGGGCGACTACCTGGCGATCGTCACCCTGGGCTTCGGCGAGATCGTGCGGATCCTCGTGACGTCGAACTGGCTCAAGCCCCTCGTGGGCGGGGCCCAGGGGTTGCGGGACGTGACCGACGCCGCGATCTTCGGGATCGGGTTCCGCGACCCCCAGCGGTTCTTCTACCTCGTGGCCGGCTTCTGCCTCCTCGCGATCTTCGTCTCGCGGCGACTGGCGAACTCCCGGGTGGGGCGGGCCTGGAACGCGATGCGGGAGGACGAGCAGGTCGCCGAGGCCATGGGCATCAGCACGACGAACTACAAGCTGCTGGCCTTCGCCACCGGCGGCGCCCTGGGGTGCCTGTCCGGGGCGCTCTTCGCGGTGAAGCTCGGCACGATCCAGCCCGGCTCGTTCGAGATCCCGGTGTCGATCACCGCCCTCGCGATCGTGATCCTCGGGGGGATGGGGAGCATCCCGGGGGTCGTGGTCGGGGCCCTGATCCTGATGGGCCTCCCGGGGCTCCTCGCCGAGTTCGAGGAGTTCCGGTTCCTGATGTACGGCGCCGTGCTGATCGCGATCATGATCCTCCGGCCGCAGGGCCTGGTGCCGAACGTCCGGCGGATGCGGGAGCTCCGGGAGGAGGAGCGCCTCCAGGACGCCTGGCTCCGGGCCCAGGAGGCGCGGGGCGAGGCCCTCACGGGCGCGGGCGAGGAGGGGTCCTGAGGTGGCGCTGCTCGAGTGCCGCGGCCTGACCAAGTCCTTCGGGGGCCTCGCGGCCCTCCAGGACCTCGACCTCGAGGTCTCCCCGGGCGAGATCGTGTCGGTGATCGGGCCCAACGGCGCCGGCAAGACCACGCTGTTCAACGTGATCACCGGGATCTACGAGCCCGACCAGGGGGAGGTGTGGTTCGACGGCCACAACATCACCGGCCTCAAGCCGAACCAGATCACGAAGCTGGGCATCGCCCGGACCTTCCAGACCGTGCACCTGTTCCCGAACATGACCGTGCTCGAGAACGCGATGGTCGGGCAGCACTGCCGGACCCGGGCGGGGCTCTTCGCGTCGATCCTCCGCCTCCCCTGGCAACGGGCCGAGGAGGAGCGGGTCCGGGCGAAGGCTCGCCAGGCCCTCGCGTTCTTCGGGCCCCGGCTCACGGGCTACCGGGAGGAACAGCCGGCCTCGGCGCTGTCCTACGCGAACCGGCGTCGCCTGGAGATCGCGCGGGCCCTGGCCACCGAGCCCAAGCTGCTCCTGCTCGACGAGCCCACGGCCGGGATGAACCCGGTGGAGACCCAGGAGCTCACCCGCCTGATCGGGAAGATGCGGGACGAGCTGGGCCTCACGATCCTCGTGATCGAGCACGACATGCGGGTCGTCAAGGGCGTGTCCGACCGGGTGGTGGCCCTCGACTACGGCCGGAAGATCGCCGAGGGCAGCTACGAGGAGGTCGCCCACGACGAGCGGGTGATCGAGGCCTACCTCGGCCGGAGGGCGGTGGAGTCGGCGTGAGCGAAGAGCGCGCGGCCGCGACCCGGGAGCGGACGACGGAGGAGCCGTCCGCGGAGCGGGACGGGAAGCGCCCCGTCCTCGAGCTGGTGGACGTCTCGACCCACTACGGGCTGGTCGCGGTCCTCCGCCACGTGAACATCGAGATCTACCCCGGCGAGATGGTCTGCCTCCTGGGGGGGAACGCGAGCGGGAAGACCACCACGCTCAAGACCATCCTGGGCATGGTGAGGCCCTCGGAGGGCGAGGTCCGCCTGGACGGCGAGCGGATCGACGGGCTCCCGACCTCCGAGGTGGTGCGGCGGGGCATCACGATGGTCCCGGAGAACCGCCGGCTGTTCGGCTCGATGACGGTGAAGGAGAACCTCGAGCTCGGGGCCTACCTCCGGACCGACGCCGCGGGCATCCGGGAGGACATGGAGCGGATGCTCGAGGTGTTCCCCCGCCTGAAGGAGCGCCTGGGCCAGAAGGCCGGGACGCTCTCGGGCGGCGAGCAGCAGATGGTGGCCATGGCCCGGGCGCTGATGGCCCGCCCCAGGGTGCTCTTGATGGACGAGCCCTCGATGGGGCTCGCCCCGATCCTGGTGGAGCAGGTGTTCGAGATCATCCAGCAGATCCACGCCCTGGGGACCACGATCTTCGTGGTCGAGCAGAACGCGAACATGGCCCTGGGGATCGCCGACCGGGGCTACGTCCTCCAGACCGGGGAGATCGTCCTCGCGGACACCGCGGAGAACCTGCTGAACAACCCGCTGATGCGCGAGGCCTACCTCGGCGAACTGTGAACGACCTGCCCCGCACGGCGGACGTCGTGGTGGTGGGCGGCGGGGTGGTGGGGGCGAGCTGTGCCTACCACCTGGCCGCGGCGGGGGCCGGGCGGGTCCTGCTGCTGGAGCGGGCCGAGCGGCTCGGCACCGGCTCGACCGGGGCCTGCGCGGGCGGGTTCCGCTACCAGTTCTCGAGCGAGGTGAACGTCCGGCTCTCCCAGGCGAGCGTCCCGATGATCGTGAGGTTCGAGGAGGAGCACGGGATTCCGCTCACGGTCCACCGGGACGGGTACCTGTTCCTGGTCCGGACCGAGGAGGCCTGGGGCCGGTTCGTGGAGGCGGCCGGGAGGCAGCGAGCCCTCGGCGTCCGGGTCGAGCTGCTCACGCCGGCGGAGGCGGCGCGTCTCGTGCCGGGGATCGCCGCGGAGCTGTTCGTGGGGGCGACCTTCGGCCCCGACGACGGGATCGCCGACCCCGCCGGCCTCACCGAGGGCTACGCCACGCTGGCCAGGCGGGCGGGGGCCCTGATCCGCACCGGGGTCGAGGTCCTGCGGGTAGAGGCCGAGGGGGGCCGGGTGCGGGGGGTGGCCACCTCTGCCGGACGGGTCTCGGCGCCGGTCGTGGTGAACGCCGCCGGCCCTTGGGCGGGGCTCCTCGCGGCGACCTGCGGCGTCGACCTCCCGCTCGAGCCCGTCCCCCGGAACGTGGTCACGACCGGCCCGTTCGAGGGGGCGCCGGCCCGGCACACGCTGGTGATCGACGCCGAGACCAGCTTCTACTTCCACCGCGAGGGGCCGGGGGTCCTGATGGGGATGGGCTCGCCCGAGGAGCGACCCAGCTTCGAGGCCACCCCCGACCGGCGGTTCGTCGAGGAGTCGATCCTCCCCACCGCGGTCGCCGTGTTCCCGCCGCTCGAGCGGGCCGGCGTCGCCGCGGTCTGGTGCGGGCTCTACGAGATGACCCCCGACCGCCACCCGGTGATCGGTCGGTCCCCGGTCGAGGGGTTCCTGCTCGCGAACGGCTTCAGCGGCCACGGCTTCCAGCACGCCCCGGTGGTGGGCAAGCTCATCGCCGAGATTGTGACGGAGGGGGAGGCGAGGACCGTGGACGTCTCGAGCCTCTCCTTGGACCGCTTCGCCCGGGGCGAGCTCGTGGTCGAGGCCCACGTGGTCTGAGTGCCGGGGGCGGGATTCGAACCCGCACGCGCTTGCGCGCAATCGCTTTTGAGGCGATCG
>DATMBJ010000163.1:0-2453 GCA_035559315.1 Actinomycetota bacterium | reverse complement strand
CGCTCCCCGGCCTCCCGCCGGTCCCGATACACCGGCCGCCTCGACCACACCATAACGCCTCCTCGCCAAGCTGCCCCCGGCCCGGCCCCCGACCGGGCCAGAACGACAGTCGCCCGCTGCCGCTTTGACCCCCGACCCCTGGCACGCGCCCTGCCCCCGTCACCCGGCCCGGCGGGCCTTGACAGCCCCGGCCCGCCCCCCCACATTACCGACGGCTGTTAGCAATCGAACTCGATGAGTGCTAACCCGACCCGGCCGACCCCGCCGGGCCGGGAGCCGGAACGCCACAACCCGGAGGCGCACGCTATGGCGACCGTCAGCCAGACGCAAATCCGCCCGCTCGCCGACCGCGTCGTCGTCAAGCCGCTCGAGGAGACCGAGCAGATGCGCGGCGGTCTCTACATCCCCGACACGGCCAAGGAGAAGCCGCAGCAGGGCAAGGTGGTGGCGGTGGGGCGGGGCAAGGTGCTGGAGGACGGCAGCGTGCGGCCGCTGGACGTCAAGCCGGGCGACACGGTGCTCTTCGGCAAGTACGCCGGCACCGAGGTGAAGATCGACGGCGAGGAGCATCTCATCCTGCGCGAGGAGGACGTGCTGGGGGTCATCGAGTAGGGAGGAGGCCCCCCCGCGCCGCCCCCCGCGGCGCGGCGACGCCGACCACAGGAGGGGAGTGAACGGGCCATGGCAGCCAAGGAGCTTCGCTTCAGCCTCAACGCGCGCAACGCCATGCTGCGCGGGGTCAACACCCTGGCCGATGCCGTCCGGGTGACGCTGGGCCCCAAGGGGCGCAACGTCGTCATCGAGAAGAGCTTCGGCGCCCCCACCGTCACCAAGGACGGCGTGACGGTGGCCAAGGAGATCGAACTCGAGGACAAGTTCGAGAACATGGGGGCCCAGATGGTCAAGGAGGTCGCCTCCAAGACCAGCGAGGTGGCGGGCGACGGCACCACCACCGCCACCGTCCTGGCCCAGGCGATCTTCCGCGAGGGGGCCAAGGTGGTGGCCGCGGGGGCCAACCCGATGGACCTCAAGCGGGGGATCGACAAGGCGGTGGAGGCGGTGGTGGCTGAGCTCAAGGCGCTCTCCCAGCCCGTCAGCGGCAAGAAGGAGATCGCCCAGGTGGGGACCATCAGCGCCAACCTCGACGAGACCATCGGCACCATCATTGCCGAGGCGATGGAGAAGGTGGGCAAGGAGGGGGTCATCACGGTCGAAGAGGCCAAGGGGATGGAGACGACCCTCGAGGTGGTCGAGGGGATGCAGTTCGACCGGGGCTATCTCTCCCCCTACTTCGTCACCGATCCCGAGCGGATGGAGGCGGTGCTGGAGGAGCCCTACATCCTCATTCACGAGAAGAAGATCAGCGCCATGAAGGACCTCTTGCCCTTGCTCGAGCAGGTGGCGCGGGCGGGCAAGCCGCTGCTGATCATTGCTGAGGATGTGGAGGGCGAGGCGCTGGCCACGCTGGTGGTCAACAAGCTGCGTGGCACCTTGCAGGTCTGCGCGGTCAAGGCCCCGGGCTTCGGCGACCGGCGCAAGGCGATGTTGGAGGACATCGCCATTCTGACCGGCGGGCGGATGATCGCCGAGGAGCTGGGGGTCAAGCTCGAGGCGGTCACGCTCAAGGACCTGGGGCGGGCCAAGCGGGTGACGGTGGACAAGGACAACACGACCATCGTGGACGGCGCGGGCAAGAAGGCCGACATCGAGGGGCGGGTCAAGCAGATCCGCGCCCAGATCGAGGAGACCACCAGCGACTATGACCGCGAGAAGCTCCAGGAGCGGCTGGCCAAGCTGGTGGGCGGGGTGGCGGTGGTCAAGGTGGGGGCCGCCACCGAGGTGGAGATGAAGGAGAAGAAGGCGCGGGTGGAGGATGCGCTGCACGCCACCCGGGCGGCGGTGGAGGAGGGGATCGTGCCCGGGGGCGGGGTGGCCTATTTGCGCTGCCTGCCGGCGCTGGAGCGCCTCAAGCTGGAGGGGGACCAGCAGACCGGGGTCAACATCGTCAAGCGAGCGCTGGAGGAGCCGCTGCGCTGGATCGCGCAGAACGCCGGCTGGGAGGGCTCCATCGTGGTGGACAAGGTCCGGCAGGGCAGCGGCGCCTTCGGCTTCAACGCCCAGACCGAGCAGTTCGAGGACCTGGTGCAGGCGGGCGTGATCGACCCCACCAAGGTGGCGCGCGTGGCGCTGCAAAACGCCGCCTCCGTCGCCAGCCTCCTGCTGACCACCGAAGCCCTGGTCGCCGAAAAACCCAAGGAGAAAGAAAAGGCGGCCCACGGCGGCGGTGGCCACGACTTCGACGAGATGTAACGCTCGCCGCCAGCGGGGCACACCCGCTGCCGCGGCTCCGGCCGGCTACCGGCCCGCCGGGCGAGCTTCGCGCGGCCCGGCCTCTCGACGGGAGGGGCCGGGCCGCGCCTTTTGGGGCCCCGCGCTCGGCCGCCCGCCCGCGC
>DATMBJ010000162.1:0-3786 GCA_035559315.1 Actinomycetota bacterium | reverse complement strand
CGGGGCCCACCCGTAGCCGTACTGGTAGAAGCGGACGCCGCCGACCGAGGCGGGGTGGTTCACCCGGATGTCCGCGCGGCGCGGCGGCCCGCCGGCCGGATCGACCAGCTCCACCCGGGTCACGAAGTCCATCGGCTGGCCGGTCGCCCGGTACCGGTCCTCGAAGTCGCGGACGCACACCCTGACGCCCGAGTGGTCCTCGCCGAAGAAGGCCCCCTCCCGGATCTGCCCGTCGTAGTTCGCGTGGGCCTCGGTCCAGCACCCCCCCTCCGGGATGACCGCGAAGCCGGTGAAGCCCGTGCCCTTCCCCCAGGCCACGCCCGCGAGGAGCAGGAAGATCGACCAGTGGAACAGCAGGCTCCCGACGTCGCGGCCGAGCCCCTTCTCGGCGGCGAGGGCGGGCTCCCCGCTGGGCGGGCTGACGCGGTACCACCTGCGCCGCAGCGCGCGCCGGCAGGCGGACGCCGCCGTGGCCGGGTCCGAGGCGACGATCCGCTCGGCGTAGTGGCGGAAGCCGTCCAGCTCCCGGGCCGGCTGCGGGCGGGACCGGAGGTTCCGGACGGTCGCGCGGGTCCGAGGCAGGAGGCAGGCGGCGAGGGAGAGCAGCAGGAGGACGTAGATCAGCGTGAACCACCACGACCCGAAGACGTCGAACAGCCCGAGGCGCTCGTAGATCGCCGCCCTGAGCGGGTGGTCCCGGTACATCGCGGCCACCCGCTGGGGGGAGTTGGCCACCTGCGGCACCAGCGACCCGGCCACGGATCCCAGGGCGAGCAGCAGCAGCAGGACGAGGGCCGTCCGCATCGACCGCAGGCTCCGCCACACGAGGGCGAGGGAGCGGCGGAAGGAGGCGGCGGCCATCAGATCGGCGGCCACTGGCTGCGGGCGAACCAGCGCAGGAGCGGGGCGAACAGCCGGATCCAGGTCCCGGTGACCATCAGGACCCCCATCGCCACGAGGACCCCTCCCCCGAGGCGCTCGATCGCCGGCCCGTGGCGACGGAGCCACCCGAAGACCGAGCCGGCCCGCGCGTAGCCCAGCGCGAGCAGGAGGAACGGGATCCCCAGGCCGAGCGAGTACACGAACAGCAGCAGCGCGCCCCACGCCGCGGTCTGCGTGGCCGCGGCGGCGGTCAGGATCCCGGCCAGCACCGGCCCGATGCAGGGCGTCCACCCGATCGCGAACGCCATCCCGAGCGGAAGCGCTCCCGCGGGCCCCGACCTGATGCGGTGCAGGTCGAACCGGCGCTCCCGCTGGAGGACCCGGGCCCTCACGACGCCCATCGCGGCGAGCCCCATGACGATGACGAAGGCGCCCGCCCCCCGGGTCAGGAGATCGCGGTTCCGCAGGAGGAGCCCTCCTCCGAGCGATGCGGTGGCGCCGAGCAGCGTGAACACCGCGGTGAAGCCCGCGACGAACAGGAGCGCCGACCCCACCACCCTCCGTCGGACGGCCACCGTCCCCACGTGCCCCGCGGCCACTCCGCTCACGTACGAGAGGTAGCCGGGCATGAGCGGCAGGCAGCACGGCGAGCTGAAGGAGAGCATCCCCGCGACCAGGGCCAGGGCGAAGGGCCCGAGGACGCTCACGCCGCCTCGCCCGAGAGCACGTCGTCGAGGGCCCGGGTGAGGATCCCCCGATCGATCTTCCCGGTGAACCCGTAGACCAGCCTGCCGTCGGGCCCGATCACGAACGTCGTCGGGAGCCCGATGAGTTCGTAGCTGAAGGCGAGCTGGCCGGAGGGGTCGAACACGCTCGGGTAGGTGATCCCGAACTCGTCCTCGTACGCCCTGGCCGCGGCGCGGTCGTCCCGGTGGTTCACACCCAGGAACCGGACGCCGCGCGAGCGGTACTCCTCCCAGGTGGCCTGGAGGTGCGGGGCCTCGGCCCGGCAGGGACCGCACCAGGACGCCCAGAAGTTCAGCACCACCACCTCGCCGCGGAGATCGGCGAGCGAGATCGTCCGGCTCCCATCGAGCGTGGGGAGCGTGAACGCGGGGGCCGGGCGGTCCTCGACCCTCGCCCGCGCCCGGTGGTCGGCGATGGAGATCCCGGACACGACGTCCGTGCCCCGGGTCCGGAGCTGCACGAGGGCGAGGGTCACGACGATCGCCGCCAGCGCCGCGACACCGAGCAACCCGCCCACCGTCCGAGAGCGGCCCGCCGCCTGCATCTCCGACCGATGATAGTAGGTCATCCGCGCGCCGACCGGACGGGACCGGGTCGGGCAGGAACGCGGAGCCGCCGGGACCTGGCTACGTCCCGGCGGCCCCGAGGGGGGTGGTCCTCAGGAGACTTCGCTCTCCAGCACCCGCCTGCGTTCCTCGAACTCCTCCCGCGAGATCTCGCCCCGCGCGAACCGCTCGGCGAGGATCCGCCGCGGCCCGTCGGCCGGCCGCTCCTCCCGAGGGCTCCGCCATCCGCGCACGAGCGCGTAGACGAGCAACGCGAGCAGACCCCAGAACACCCCCATCCAGAGGAGGCCCCAGAGGCCGTTCCCCCAACCGTATCCCCACATCATCTCCGCTCACCTCGCCGCGGGACCCGAGGCGCGATGGCCGATCACCGAACCACCGCGCCGGGGCCCATCATCCCGGGGCCCATCATCCCCGGGCCCATCCCGACCCATCGACCGGGACCGCCCATCGCGGGCCCCATGCCCCCACCGGGACCGGGACCGCCCATCGCGGGACCGGTCCCCGCCAAGCCCGCGACCATCTGCGCGTGCATGGCATCGCACTGCGCCTGCAGGTCCTCTGGCATCTGGGCGTGCATCGCCCGCATCCACCGGGAGCCGTGCATCTGCTCCCAGGCCGCGCCCCGGTCACCGGGACCGGGAGCCGTGCCCGCCGCCGCGAGGCCCACGCCGAGGGTCGCGACGATCGCCACGGCCAGCACCAGCGCCCACACGATCCGACGTCGTTCCACGTTCCTCACCTCCGCGCACACGCTAGGGGCGGCCCGTGAAGGATCCGTGAACGTGGCGCGCGACCGGCGTGAGGGCGCGGGCGCCACGCTCAGCCCGCCCGGGGCAAGCCGGCCGAGGCGCGAGGCTCGGGCGCCGCGCCGGCGCCGGCGGCGGCCAGCGGGAGCCGGACGGTGAAGGTCGTCCCCCGGCCCGGCTCGCTCTCCACGGCGATCTCGCCCCCGTGGGCCAGGACCAGTTCCCTGGCCACCGTGAGGCCGATCCCCGAGCCGCGGGCCCGCGCGCCCCGCCCCCGGAAGAACCGCTCGAACACGTGGGGCAGCTCGTCGGGGGGGATCCCCGGGCCGGTGTCGCTCACCCGCAGGACCGCCTCCGTCCCGTGCCGTCGGAGCTCGACCCGCACCGCGCCCCCGGCGGGCGTGAACTTGAGCGCGTTGGACAGGAGGTTGGTCACGACCTGTCGGATCCGGACCGGGTCGACCTCCGCCACCGCGTCCTCGAGCTCGGACCCCAGGCGCACGCCGGCGGTCTCGAAGGGACCCGCGAACTCCTCGACGGCCCCCTCGAGCAGCGGGCGGAGGGCCACCGGGCGCCGCTCCAGCGAGAACCCGGCGGCCTCGGCAGAGGCGAGCGTCTCCAGGTCGGCGACCAGGCGGCCGAGCCGCAGGGTCTCCTCGTGGAGCGACGCGAGCGCCTCCCGGCTCGGCTCCTCCACCCCATCCTGGAGCGCCTCGATCTCGCTGCGGAGGATCGCGAGCGGCGTGCGGAGCTCGTGGGCCACGTCGGCGGCGAAGGCCCGCCGGAGCCGGTCCTCCTCCTCGATCGCGTCGGCCATCCTGTTGAAGGCCCGGGCCATCTCC
>DATMBJ010000161.1:0-47978 GCA_035559315.1 Actinomycetota bacterium | reverse complement strand
GGGATCGGCGATCCGGGTCCGCCTGTCGGCCTCCGGCGGCGAGCTGGCGTTCGCCGTGGAGGACGACGGGCCGGGCTTCGACCCGTCCACCACCCCCCGGGGGGCCGGCCTCCAGAACATGGCCGACCGCATCGAGGCCCTCGGGGGCTCGCTCGAGGTTCGCACCTCTCCAGGGGCGGGCACCGTTGTGGCGGGGAGGCTTCCGATCCGCCAGGGGGCCGTCCCGTGAACCCGTCCCCCGCGAGGCGCCTGGCCTGGTCGCTCTGGGCGCTGGCGATCGCCCTGGGGGTGGTCGCCAGCGTGTTCCTCGTGCTCGGCTGGCGGACGCCGCTCCCTGCCGGCACGTTCGGGTTCCGGGGGTTCACCCTCATCTTCGTCGTCGTCTTCCCCACGGTCGGGGCGGTCGTCGCCTCGCGGCGCCCGGGGAACCCGATCGGGTGGATGTTCCTCGCCGTCGGCGTGCTCTCCGCCGTCCAGGAACTCGCGCAGGACTACGCGGTCTACGCCGTGCTCACGGAGCCAGGGGCGCTCCCCGGAGGAACCGTCGCCGCCTGGGTGCCGGCCTGGATCTGGGTCCCCGCCACGTCGCTCGTCGCGGTCTTCCTGTTCCCGATCTTCCCGACCGGGGCTCTGCCGTCCCGACGCTGGCGGGTGGTCCCGGTGATCGGCGCCGTGGGAGTCATCGTGGCCTCGGCGGGCCTCGCCCTCACCCGGGGGCCGCTCGAGAACTTCTCCGTGCTCGAGAACCCCTTCGGCGTCCTGGACGTGAGCGGTACGCCGGCGCTCGTGTACCTCCTCGGCCTCCCGCTGTACACGGCGGCGGCCCTCGCCGGGGCTTCCTCGCTCGTCGTGCGCTACCGGCGCGCAGGCGGGGACGAGCGGCAGCAGCTCAAGTGGCTCGCCTCCTCCGGGCTGCTCGTCGCCGTCACCCTGTCGCTGAGCTTCCTCACGGTGGGCGTGGGCGCGCAACGTGGACCCCAGGAGTCACCGACGTCGGATGCGCTCGAGACGCTCGTGATCCTCTCGTTCGCCACCGTCCCGGTGGCGGTGGGGATCGCGATCCTCAAGCACCGGCTGTGGGACATCGACGTCGTGATCTCGAAGGCCGTCGCGGTCGGGCTCCTCGCCGCGTTCATCACGCTCGTCTACGTCGGGATCGTCGTGGGGGTGGGGGCCGCCATCGGGAGCCGGGGGAACGTCCTGCTCTCGGGGGTCGCCGCGGCGGTCGTGGCCGTCGCGTTCCAGCCCGTGCGGCGTCGGGCGCAGCGACTCGCGAACCGGCTCGTGTACGGGGAACGGGCCACACCGTACGAGGTCCTCGCCGAGTTCTCCGCCCGCCTAGCCGGCTCCTACTCCCTCGACGACGTCCTGCCCCGGATGGCCCGCGTCCTCGCCGAGGGCACGGGGGCCGCTCGCGTGACGATCTGGCTGCGCACCGCGGACGCGCACCGCCCGGCCGTCACGTGGCCGGCCGGCGCCGATCCGGCGCCGCTCGACCCGGCGTTCGAGGTCCGCCACCAGGGCGAGCTCTTGGGGGCGATCTCCGTCGCGATGCCGCCGAACGAGCCGCTCACGCCGACCCAGGAGGACCTGATCCGCGACGTCGCGGCCCAGGCCGGGCTGGTCCTGCGGAACGTGCGGCTGATCGAGGACCTCCGGGCGTCCCGGCAGCGCCTGGTGGCCGCCCAGGACGAGGAGCGCCGACGGATCGAGCGGAACATCCACGACGGCGCGCAGCAGCAGCTCGTGGCGCTCGCCGTGAAGGCCCGGCTGGCGGACTCCCTCGTCGGTGGGGACGATGAGCGAGCGCACGAGATCCTGGCCGAGCTCCGGGAGGAGATGGGCCGGGCGCTCGACGACCTCCGCGACCTGGCCCGCGGGATCTACCCGCCACTGCTCGCTGACGAGGGGCTGGCGTCGGCCCTCCAGGCACAGGCCCGGAAGGCCCCGGTCGCCGTCACGGTCGACGCCGACGCGGTGGGGCGGTATCCACCCGAGGTCGAGGCGGCCGTGTACTTCTGCGTGCTCGAGGCCCTCCAGAACGCCGCGAAGTACGCGCCCGGGTCCCGCGTGATCGTCCGCCTGTGGCCCGAGGACCGCGAGCTGCGGTTCGCGGTGGAGGACGACGGCCCGGGGTTCGATCCGAACTCCACGCCGCTCGGCGCCGGGCTCCGGAACATGGCCGACCGGCTCGACGCGCTCGGCGGGTCTCTCGAGATCCGGAGCGCGACGGGCAGCGGCACGGTCGTGGAGGGCCGCATCCCCGTGCGGGGGGATGGCGGATGAACACCAGGACCGCGCGCCACCTCTCGACTTCGGTGTTCTGGCTCACCGTGGTCCTCGCCGGGGTCCTCGGGGTCGCCATCGCTGCCTCCGGCGCACGGGGCGGCGGCGGTTGGGGATGGTCCCCCGTCGCCCTGGGGATGGGCGGGACCTCCCTGCTGGGGGCATTCATCGTGAGGAGGGCCGGGAACGCGATCGGCTGGCTGTTCCAGGTGATCGCGCTCTCGGCCGGCCTCACGTTCCTCACGGAGAGCTACATCCAGGCCGCCTACACCACCGGCGTCGATGGTCTCCCTCTCATCCCCGCGGTGGCCTGGGTCAATGATCTCGTCGGGATGTGGATGGCGCTCCCGGTGCCGCTCCTGTTCGCGCTGTTCCCCACAGGGCGGGTGGCCGGGCCGCGATGGCGATGGGCGACGCACCTCTGGTGGGCGGGGGCCGCGTGCGTGACGGCGTGGGCGGCGTTCCGGCCGGGGGAGATCTACGGAGACCCCGATCCCAGGATCCCGTCCATCCCCAACCCCGTCGGGATCCCGGGGACGGAGGCCCTCACCACCGCCCTGGTGAACGGCGGCGTGGCGATGGTGGTGGCCTCGGGCGCCCTCGGCGTCGCCTCCCTCGTCCTGCGGTACCGCCGGGCCCGGGGGGAGGAACGGCACCAGCTCAGGTGGCTGGTCTACGTCGGCGTCCTGGCCGCGCTCCTGGTCCTCACCGGCTTCCTGCTCGACCTCCTGGTGGCAGAGGACGCGCTCGGGCACACAGCGGGGGCGATCTACTGGGTGGCGGTCACCCTCACGTTCCTCGTGGGGACGCCGGCCGCCGTGGCGATCGCCGTCCTCAAGTACCGCCTCTACGACATCGACGTCGTCATCAACAAGACGGTCGTCTTCGGTGTGCTGGCAGCGTTCATCACGGCCGTCTACATCGGCGTCGTCGTCGGCGTGGGGTCGCTCCTCGGGAGGGCGGAGCCCGACCTCACCCTCCAGATGGCGGCGACCGCGCTCGTGGCGCTCGCGTTCCAGCCGGTCCGGGAGCGGGCCCGGCGCCTGGCGAACCGCCTCGTCTACGGGGGGCGGGCCGAGCCCTACGAGGTCCTGGCCCGCTTCGCGTCCCGGGCCGCCGGCACCTACGCCAGCGAGGACGTCCTGCCCCGGACGGCCCGGGTGATCGGGGAGGGCACCGGCGCCGCCCGGGCGGAGGTGTGGCTCCGCGTCGGTGAGGACCTCCGCCTCGGCGCGGCATGGCCGGAGGACGAGGGGAGGCGTCTCCTATCGCTCCCGATGGTCGATGGACGGCTCCCGGAGCTCCCCGGCGCCACCCGTGCCGTCCTGGTCGAGCACCAGGGGGAGTTCCTGGGGGCCGTCGCCGTGGCGAAGCCCGCCGGCGAGCCGCTCGCGCCGGCCGAGGAGTCCCTCCTCGACGACCTGGCGAAGCAGGCCGGCCAGGTGCTCCGCAACGCTCGCCTCACCGAGGTGCTCCGGGCCCGCCTGGAGCAGATCGCGGCCCGGGCGGAGGAGCTCCGTTCGTCGCGCCGGAGGATCGTGGCCGCGCACGACGCGGAGCGGCGGCGCCTGGAGCGGAACATCCACGACGGCGCGCAGCAGCACCTCGTGGCGCTCGCCGTGAAGTTCCGTCTGGCCCGGGACGTCCTGGCCCGCGACCCCCGTCGGGCCGCGGAGCTCCTGGAGGAGCTCCGGGCCGAGATCGACCAGGCGCTGGCGACGCTCCGGGACCTGGCCGGCGGGATCTACCCGGCGGTCCTCGAGGAGCGCGGCATCGCGGCCGCCCTGGAGGACCAGGCCCGACTGGCGGACGTCCCCGTGCGGATCGAGGCCGACGGGCTGGCCCGGCGGCCGATCGAGACCGAGGCGGCGGTGTACTTCGCGTGCCTGGAGGCGCTCCAGAACGCCGTGAAGCACGCGGCCGCGAGCGAGGTCCGGATCCAGCTCGCCGAGGCGGCCGGTCACCTCTTCTTCTCGGTCCGGGACGACGGGAGGGGCTTCGACCCCGCCACCGTCCCCGCCGGCGCGGGCCTGCGCAACATGGCCGACCGGGTGGAGGCGCTGGGGGGCCGCCTCGAGGTGCGCTCGCCGCCGGGCCGGGGAACGACGGTCGAGGGCGAGGTCCCGATCCGCGTCGTGGAGGCCGTCCCGTGAGGCCCCGTGCGATCTTCGCGCTGGCCTGGGGGCTCTGGACGCTCTTCGCGATCGGGCTCGGCTGGGACCTGGCCGTCACCGGGCCGGAGATCTCCGGGGACCCCCTCCAGGACGTCCCCCTCCTCGTGGCCTTCACGGCGTTCCCCACCGTCGGGGCCGTCGTCGCGTCGAGGCGCCCCGGGAACCCGATCGGCTGGCTCTTCCTGGGGATCGGGGTCCTGGTCGCCGTGGGGGCCGTCGGGGAGGACTACGCGGAGATCGCCTTCTCGCGACCCGGCCCGCCCTCGGCGCTCGGGATCCTGGCCGCCTGGAGCCAGACCTGGTTCTGGTACCCCCTCGTCGCGATGGCCACCGCGTTCCCCCTGCTGCTCTTCCCCTCAGGGCTCCCCTCGCGCGGTTGGCGGCCGGTCCTGTGGCTCGCCGTGCTGTCGGTGGCGGCGATCACCGTCGCCTCGGCGCTCCGGCCGACGCTGTCGATGGTCGGCCGCACGGTCCCGAACCCGATCGGCGTCGAGTGGACGGGCGTGCGCGACATCGAGGAGACGCTCGCCTTCCAGATCTTCTCCCTGGTGTTCGGCGCGATCCTCGTCGCGGCGGCCGCCTCGCTCCTCGTCCGGTTCCGTCGGTCGCGGGGCGAGGAGCGCCTCCAACTCAAGTGGTTCAGCTTCGCCGCGATACTCCTCGCGTCGTCGATCGCGCTCGCGACGCTCGTGCCCGCGCTCGACCGCTCCCGGATCTTCGGGTCCGTCATCTTGCTCGGCCTCGCCTTCATCCCGATCGCGTGCGGGATCGCGATCGTGCGGCACCGCCTGTTCGACATCGACCTCGTGATCAACCGCACGGTGGTGTTCGGGGCACTCGCCGCGTTCGTCACCGGCGTCTACGTGGCGATCGTGGTGGGGCTGGGGTCCGCTCTGGGCAGGGTGGGGGAGCCGAGCGTGGCGCTCCAGATCGCGGCGACCGCGGTCGTCGCGGTGGCGTTCCAGCCGGTCCGGGAGCGGGTCCAGCGGCTGGCCAACCGACTCGTGTACGGGGAGCGGGCGACGCCCTACGAGGTCATGGCCGGCTTCGCGCATCGCATGGCGGACACGCTGTCCGTGGACGAGACCCTCCCCGCGATGGCGGAGGTGGCCGCGCGCGGCGTGGGCGCCGCCTGGGGGCGGGTCGCTCTGGCCCTGCCCGACGGAACGCGGCGCGAGGCGGCCTGGCCGGAGGTCGACCCGCAGCTTCCGGAGACCGCCGCCGTGCCCGTCGAGCACCGGGGCGAGCGGGTGGGGGAGATCGCCGTTTCCAAGGCGCCGGGCGACCCGCTCACCCCGGCCGAGCGCCGCCTGCTCGAGGACCTCGCCTCGCAGGCGGGCCTCGCCCTCCGGAACGCGGGCCTCGCCGCCGAGCTGGAGGCCCGGCTGGAGGAGCTCACGGCGCAGGCCGAGGACCTCCGCCGCTCCCGCGAGCGGCTGGTCACCGCCCGCGACGAGGAGCGCCGGCGCTTGGAGCGGGAGATCCGGGAGGGGCCGGAGCGGCACCTGCTCACGATGCGGGCCGAGGTGGACCGGGCAGCCGGCCTGGCGCCGACCGACCCGGCGGAAGCCGGCGCGGTGCTCGAGGAGCTGGGCGGAGTCGCCAACGCGACGCTCGAGGAGCTCCGCGACCTCGCCCGAGGGATCTACCCGCCGCTCCTCGCCGACGAGGGGGTCGTGGCGGCCCTCCGGGCCCTCGTGCGCAAGGCGGGGATCGAGGCCGAGGTCTCGGTGGACGAGCCGATGGCGGCGGCGCGGCTCCAGCCGGAGACCGAGGCCGCGATCTACTTCTGCCTGGTCCAGGCCCTGCGGAACGTGCAGCGCCACGCGCCGGATGCTCCGGTCGTCGTGCGCCTGGATCGCGAGGAGGACGCGGTCCGGTTCGAGGTGCTCGACGGCGGCCCCGGCTTCGACCCAGCCGCCACCCCGCCCGGCAGGGGCCTGCAGGTGATGCGGGATCGCGTCGAGGCCCTCGAGGGCGAGCTGGAGGTGAGGAGCGCGCCGGGCCAGGGGACCCGGGTGCGCGGCCGGATCCCGCTCCGGATCGCGACGGGGGTGGGTGCGTGAGCCGCGGCGCCGCCCGGGGACTCTCGCTGGCGATCCTCGCGGTGTGCGCGGCGGCCATCGTCGCCAGCATGCCGCTGAACGCGGCCAACCGGGCCGCCCGGACCCCGGACGTCGTCGTCGTCGGCGGCGACTTCGACACGGCCCGAACGCGGGAGGTCCTGGAGGAGGTCCGGGCGGACCTCGCCGTCCGGGGCGATCCCGAGAGCGGTGGAAGCTGGATCACCGGGATACTCGTCGCGATCGCGCTGGGATGGATCATCGTGGGCTCCCTCATCGTCTCCCGGCAGCCGGGCAACTGGGCGGGATGGATCTTCGTCGCCGTCGGGGCACCGCTCCCGTTGCTCTCCTTCCTGCTCCCGCTCGTCGTCTACGGGGTGAAGACGAAGCCGGGCGCGGTCCCGCTGATCGGCGCCTGGGCCGTGCTGGGTGAGTACGTCCAGTACCCGATCGCGCTCGTCCCCCTCCTATTCGTCCTCTACCCGAACGGCCATCCCCCGAGCCCCCGGTGGCGGTGGGCGGTCCGGGGGCTCATCGGCGGCGCAACGATCGCCTTCGTCGGGTTCCTGCTCCGGCCCGGCCCGATGAACACCTGGCTCCAGAACGGGATCCTCTACCAGAACCCCTTCGGGATCGATGCGTTCGCTCGCTCCGGCGGTGGGGTGATCGCCCTGGGAACCATGATCGCCCTCACATCCGCCCTTTCCACCGCCTTCGCCGTGCGGCAACGGTTCCGGGCGTCGGTGGGCGGGGAGCGCCAGCGGGTTCGCTGGCTCGTGTCGGTGGCCCTGTTGGGCGGGACCTTCCTGGCGCTCCAGTGGATGCTGGGGCTGGGAGCCGCGTTCTTCCTCCGGGACGCGGACCTCCCGGTCTTCGACGTCCTGTTGGGGCTCACCGCCTTCACGCTGGCCGCCGGGATCCCAGCCGCCTACCTCGTGGCGATCTTCCGTCACGGCCTGTGGGAACTCGACGTCGTGATCCGCAAGGCGGTGGTCGCCGCCGTCGTGGTCGCCGGCCTCACGATGCTCGGTCTCCTCGCCTTCGCCGTCGTCCCGCTCGCCCTCGTCGGGAGGGGCGGGGCGGACGTCAGCTTCCTCCCGCTCTCGGTGGGGCTCGCGCTCGGCCTCCTCACCGGGCCACTCCGCCGCCGGGCCAGGCGGATCGCCGACCGGCTCGTGTACGGGAAGCGGGCCACGCCCTACGAGGTGCTCGCGGAGTTCTCTGGCCGCATGGCGGGGACGTACCCGACCGAGGACGTCCTGCCGAGGATGGCCCAGATCCTGGCCGCGGGGACCGGAGCGGAGGCGGCCACCGTGTGGCTCCGCGTTGGCGACGAGCTCCGCCCGGGGGCGGGGACCGGCGCGCACACGAGCGCCCCCCTCGGGCTCACCGGCGCCCAGCTGCCGTCGTTCCAGGGCGGCGAGCATGCGGTGGCAGTCAGGCACCGGGGGGAGCTGCTCGGCGCGCTCTCCGTCCGGATGCCCGCATCGGATCCCATGAACCCAGCGAAGGAGAAGCTCGTGCACGACCTCGCCGGACAGGCCGGCCTCGTGCTCCGGAACGTCCGACTGATCGAGGAGCTCAGGGAGTCCCGGCGCCGCCTGGTCGCCGCGCAGGACGAGGAGCGCCGCCGGATCGAGCGGAACCTCCACGACGGCGCCCAGCAGCAGCTCGTGGCGCTCGCGGTGCACGCCCGCCTGGCCGAACAGCTGGTGGACCGGGACGCGACGCGAGCGAAGGAGGCGATCGCCAAGCTCCAGGGGGACGCCGCGGACGCCCTGGAGAACCTCCGCGACCTGGCCCGGGGGATCTACCCTCCGCTCCTGGCCGATCGCGGCCTGGCGGCCGCGATCCAAGCCCAGGCCCATCGCTCCCCGATCCCCGTGGCCGTCCAAGCCGACGGCGTGTCCCGGTACCCCGAGGAGGTGGAGGCCGCCGTGTACTTCTCGGTGCTCGAGGCGCTCCAGAACGTCGCGAAGTACGCGGGGGACGCCCGCGCCGAGGTCCGGCTATCGGCCTCGGACGAGGTCCTCCGGTTCGAGGTCGTGGACGACGGAGCGGGCTTCGATCCCGCCTCCGCTCCTCGGGGCAGCGGCCTCCAGGGGATGGCCGACCGGCTGGAGGCGCTAGGAGGCTCGCTGGAGATCCGGACCGCTCCGGGCCGAGGGACCACCGTGGCCGGCCGCGTGCCCGTGAGATCCGCCCCGGCGACAACCTGAGGCGTGCCCGTTCCGCTCGTCGAGGGGCCGGGCAGGGAGGTTCCCGCGTTCCTACCCCCGGGCGGCAGCCCAGGCCTGCTCCAGACGGTCCGGGCCGAACACGGCCTTCGGGATGTAGGCGGCGGCGCCGCACTCCGCGGCCCGCGGCGCGTACTCCTCCTCCTCGTAGGTCGAGAGCAGGAGCACCACCGGGGCGCCCTGCGCCAGGATCCGCCGCGTCGCCTCCAGCCCGTCGATCCCCGGGAGGTTCACGTCCATCAGCACGAGGTCGGGGCGGAGCGAGCGCGAGAGCTCGACCGACTCCTCCCCGGTCTCGGCCTCCCCCACGACCTCGAAGCCCTCCGTGGCCTCCACGACCATCCGGGCGGCCACGCGGAACGGCGCCTGGTCGTCCACGATCAGCACCCGCACCGACACGGCACCCCCAACGTCACCTCCAAGGGTCCCACGGCGAGCGGGCTCGTGCAGTGATGCTGGCACCACTTCACCGGTGGAGGGAGCCCCGCCCCGCCGCGTCCCCCGCCAGGCGGAGGAAGGCCTCCTCGAGCACCAGGCGGGGGTTCAGGTTGAGGTCCTCCGCGAGGGCCGCGCGGGCCTCCTCGATCGCGGCGATCGCTCGCGCGTCGGCGGGGACCGAGCCGCGCCCCGGATCCAGGTCCGCGTTGAGCAGCAGCTCCGGGCCCCCGCCGAGCGCCGTCACCACCCGGTCCCGCAGGAGGGCCGAGCACGCGAGCAGGACCCGGTCGAGGAAGTCCCGCTCGGCCCGCCGCTCCCGCCGCTTCTGACGGGTCTCGATCCGACGGACGGCGCCCCGGTAGGCCTCCTCCACCCGCCCCCGCTCGTCGAGGAACGGCTCGAGCTCCGCCCGGAACTCCTCCGCGAGCCCCTTCCGGTACGCCTCCCCGGCGGCCAGGACCAGGTCCGCCGCGGCGAGGGCTCCGGCCGGACCCTCCCGGGCCCGGGCCATCGCGTCCCGGGCGACGTCCCGGAACCCGAGCCCCTCCACGGTCGCGAGCCGCCTGGCCCGGCCCAGGTTCCCCCCGGAGAGCCGCGCCGCGACCCGCGCCAGCTCGGGCGGCGCCCCCTCGCTGATCAAGGTGTCCACGACGAAGGGCTCGGCGAGGGGCCGGAACGTCACCACGTGGCAGCGCGAGAGCACGGTCTCCGGCAGCTCGTGCGCCCGCGCCGAGAGGAGCAGCAGGACGGCATCGGCCGGCGGCTCCTCCAGCACCTTGAGGAGGACGTCGGCGGCCGCCGGGTTCAACCGGTCGGCCTCCCGGATCACGAAGACCTTCCGGCCGGGCTCGGGGGGCGTGCGGTAGGCCGGGTGCCAGACCTCCTCCCGGACCGTCTCCACGTGGATCTCCCGGCCCTCGGGCTCCACCACGAACACGTTGGGGTGGCGCTCGGCGAGCGCGAGCCGGCAGGCCCTGCACTCCCCGCACCCCCGCCGCTCGCAGAGGAGGGCGGCGACGAAGGCCCGGGCCGCGAGCTGCTTCCCGCTCCCCTCCGGCCCCGCGAACACGTACGCGTGGTGGGGCCGCGCCGCCGCCTGGGCCAGGAACGCCACCGCCTGGTCCTGGCCGGGGACCCGCTCCAGCACGGGCGAGCCGCTCACCGCCGCCCCCTCACCCGGCGCCCCCGGGGTGGTTCTCCTCGCGCTCCTTGAGCAGCCGGAGCAGGGCCTCGCGGACCGCCGCCGCCACCTCCTCCTCGGGCCGCCCGGCGTCGACCACGACGAACCGCTCGGGGTGCTCCTCCGCGATCCTGAGGTACGCGTCCGACACCTTGTCGAGGAACCCGGGGCCCTCGGCCTCGATCCGGTCGGGCTCGCGGCCGATCCGCCGGAGCCCCTCCTCGGGCTCGAGGTGGAGGAGGATCACGAGGTCGGGGAAGAGCCCCTGCGTGGCCCAGACGTTCAGCGTGAGCACGTCTTGCTCCCCGAGCCCCCGGCCCCACCCCTGGTAGGCGAGGGAGGAGTCCACGTAGCGGTCGCAGAGCACCACCTTCCCCTCGGCCAGGGCCGGGCGGATCACGGTGGCCACGTGCTGAGCCCGGGCCGCGGCGAACAGGAGCGCCTCGGCCCGCGGTTCGAGCCTCCCGGTGTCGACCGAGAGCAGGAGCTCGCGGAGGGCCTCGCCGACCTCGGTCCCCCCGGGCTCCCGGGTCACGAGCACGTCGTAGCCGCGCTCGCGGAGGAACGCCGCCGCCCGCTCGATCTGGGTGCCCTTCCCCGACCCCTCGACCCCCTCGAACACCACGAACAGCCCGGCGGCGGGCGGGCGCTTCAGCCGGGGCACGAGCGAGAGCGGGACCGGCTTCGACAGCCGGTGGCGGCGGAGGCCGAGCCGCGTGAGGATCCCCGCCGCGATGACCCCCAGGCCGACCGTGGCCAGGGCCAGGCGGGTTCCGGAGAGGTCCAGCCGCTGGCCGCCCACGAACGCCTCGTGGTCGCCGTAGATCGCGGCCAGGGCGGGGAACGCGACGAGCGAGACGAACAGCCCGAGGCGGCCGAGGACGGTGAGCGATCCGAAGGTCCGCCCCCGGTACTCGTCGGGCACGTTCTCCTGGAGGAGGACGTAGCCCGAGACCCACGTCGCGCCGCAGAAGAACCCGAGGACCACGGTGAGCACCGACGCCAGCGAGAGGTTCGGCATGGAGGCCAGGACGAAGAGCGTGGCGGCGGCGGCGAGGAGGGACCAGGAGAAGACCTGGTCGATCTCGGCGGCCCGGGCCGCGCGGCTCACCGTGGCCATCCCCACGCCCATCCCGACCCCGAACGCCGTGACCAGGACCCCCCAGCCGGCGCTCCCGGCCCCCAGGGTCTGGGTGGCGAACACCGGGCCCAGCGCGAGCACCGCCCCCACCGCGCTGAAGGCCACCACGATCCCCGTGGTCATGGCCCGGGCCAGGGGGTGCTCCCGGAGGAACCGCAGGCCCTCCACGATGTCCCGCCCGATCAGCGTGAGGTCCACCCGGGCCGCGCGCCGGGCGGCCGCGGTGCGGATCGGGACCCCGGTGAGCATCACCGCGGAGAACAGGAACGTCCCGGCGTCGGCCCAGAGCGCGAGGGCCTCGGGCCGGGCCGCCAGGTAGGGGACCCGGGCCGAGAGCCCTTCCGCCACCCCCGCGAGGGCGGCGAACGCCGCGCCACCGAACGGCAGCGTGCCGTACGCGGTGATCAGCCCGATCGAGTTCGCGTTCGCCAGCTGGCGGCGGGGCACGAGCCGGGGCAGGCTCGCGTCGCGAGCCGGGGTCCAGAGCAGCGACAGGCACTCGATCGCGAACGAGAGCAGGTAGATCGCCCAGAGCTCACCGAGGAACGGCATCGAGGAGTACATCGCGGCGCGGGCCGCATCGGCCACGATCATCACCTGCTTGCGGTCCAGGCGGTCCACGATCGCGCCGGCGAAGGGCCCGAACAGGATGGCCGGGAGCATCCGCGCGATCATCACGCCCGAGACCGCGAACGCCGCGCCCCCCGGCGTCCGCCCCAGGCGGGCCACGAGCGCGGTGACCGCGACGAACCCCACCCAGTCCCCGAACGAGGACACCGCCATCGCGGCGAGGAGCCGGGAGAACGGCGGGTGGGTGAGGAGGTCGCGGAGGGTCGCCGACCTGGTCCCCCGGAGCGCCGCGACCTCGTCCGCGAAGCCCGCCACTACGCCTCCGCGGACCCGGCGGCCCGCCCGCCGGGCGAGGCCCCCCGGCCGAGGCCGGCGGCCTCCCCAGCGCCCTCCACGACCTGCCCGCACCCGATGCACTTCCCCGACCCGTCCCGCTGGAGGACGAGGAGCGAACCGCAGTTCGGGCAGGCCTGCGGGAGCGGGCGCTGGCTCACCGTGAAGTCGCACGCCGGGTAGCGGTCGCAGCCGTAGAAGACGCTCGCGCGCCGGCCCCGGCGGGCGCGCTTCTGCACCAGCTCCCCTTCCCCGCACCGCGGGCACGGGACCCCGGTGCCGCGGTCCTCGCGCTTCACGTACCGGCACTCGGGGTAGCCCGTGCAGCCCACGAACGGGCCGTACCGGCCCACCTTCCGCGCGAGCGGCCGGCCGCACTCCGGGCACCGCTCGTCCAGGACCTCTGGCTCGGGCCGCTCCCCGCCGTCCAGGTTCCGGGTGTAGCGGCACTCGGGGTAGTTCCGGCAGCCGATGAACTTCCCGTGCCGGCCGAGCTTCACCACGAGCCGGCCGGGCTCCCGCCCCTCCTGGGGGCAGAGCGGGCAGAGCTCGTCCAGCTCCTCCTCGAACCGCTCGATCTCCACCTCGTTCTTCTCGAGGAGCCGCTCGAAGGGCCCGTAGAAGGCGTCGAGGACCTGGACCCAGCGGAGCCGCCCCTCGGCGATCTCGTCGAGCTCCTCCTCCATCCGCGCCGTGAAGTTCACGTCGACGATGTCGGGGAAGAACTCGGCCAGGAGGTCGGTGACGACCTCGCCCACGTCCTCGGGGTAGAAGCGCCGGTCCTCCAGGCGCACGTACCCCCGCTCGAGGAGCGTCGAGATGATCTGGGCGTAGGTCGAGGGCCGGCCGATCCCCAGCTCCTCCAGGGTCTTCACGAGCGACGCCTCGGTGTAGCGGGGCGGCGGCTGCGTGAAGTGCTGCTCGGGGAGGACCTCGAGGAGCCGGAGGGGCTGGTCGGCCCGGAGGCGCGGGAGCAGCGCCTCCCGGTCCTCCTCGGAGGGCTCGTCCCGCCCCTCGGTGTACACGCGGCGGAACCCATCGAACCGGAGGGTCTGCCCGGTCGCGCGCAGGAGGTAGGTGGCCCCGTCCGCCGTGGCCTCCACGTCCACCGAGACCTGGTCGAAGACGGCCTCGCGCATCTGCGAAGCGACGGCGCGCTGCCAGATCAGGCGGTAGAGGCGGGCCTGGTCACGGTCGAGCGAGTCCTCGACCGCGTCGGGGTGGTACCGCTTCGGCGCGGTGGGCCGGATCGCCTCGTGCGCCTCCTGCGCCCCGCGGGCCCTGGTCCGGTACCGGCGGGGCTTGGGCAGCGCGTAATCCGGGCCGTACTGGAGCCGGACCACCTCGGCGAGCTCGGCGAGCGCGGCCTCTGCGAGGTTCACGGAGTCGGTCCGCATGTACGTGATCAGCCCGACCCGGCCCTCGCCCGGCAGGTCGACGCCCTCGTAGAGCTGCTGGGCGATCGTCATCGTCTTCCGCGCCGAGAACCCCAGCTTCCGGGCGGCCTCCTGCTGGAGCGTGGAGGTGGTGAACGGCGGGGGCGGCGTCCGCCTCACCTCTCGTTCGCGCACCTCCCGCACGCGGTAGGCGGCCCCACGGAGCCGCTCGGCGTGGACGGCCGCCTCGGCCTCGGTCCGGAGCACGAGCCCCTTCTTGTCGGGGGAGACGGCGAGCCGCTCCTCCCCGACCTGGATCAGGCGAGCGACGAAGGCCTCCTCGTCCCCGTCCGGGGCCAGGCGGGCGTCGATCGTCCAGTACTCGACGGGGACGAAGGCGCGGATCTCCCGCTCGCGGTCCACGATCAGCCGGAGGGCCACCGACTGGACCCGGCCGGCGGAGAGCCCCGGGCGCACCTTCTTCCAGAGGATCGGCGAGATCCCGTAGCCGACCAGCCGGTCGAGGATGCGGCGGGCCTGCTGGGCCTCGACGAGCCGGAGATCGATGGCCCGCGGATTGCGGAACGCCTCGAGGATCGCGTCCCGCGTGATCTCGGTGAACGTGACGCGCTTCGCCTCCTCGGGGGCCACCCCGAGGACCTCCGCCACGTGGTAGGCGATGGCCTCGCCCTCCCGGTCGAAGTCCGTGGCCAGGACGAGGTCCCCGGCCCGGCGGAAGGCAGCGCGGAGCTCCCGGACGGCGCGCTGCGAGTCCTCCGGGACCACGTACTCGGGCTCGAACCCACGTTCGGTGTCGACCCCGAGCTTGTTCTTGGGGAGGTCGCGGATGTGCCCGTAGGAGGCCCGGACCGTGTACCCCTGCCCGAGGTACCGCTCCAGGGTCTTCGCCTTGGTGGGCGACTCCACGACCACGAGCGTCTTCGCCATGGTCTTCCTCACACCTCACGGACCGCCGGCCCGCCCGGGGCCCCGGCCCGCCCTCGGCGGCCCACGGTACCACCGCCCCCCGCGGTGTCGGGCGAGCGGCCCCACCCGGGGATGCTACGGTGGGCCGGCCGGAGGGCGGGGTGTTCGAGGCGATCCAGGACTTCATCGTGGACGAGATCGGCCGCTACGGCTACGTGGCGGTGTTCGTCCTCATGGTGCTCGAGTCGGCCTGCATCCCGATCCCCTCCGAGGTCACGATGCTGTTCGGCGGGGCCCTCGCGAGCCCCGCCTTCTCCGGCTCCGGGCGGGAGCTCGACCTCGTCGTGGTCTCCCTCACGGGCGCCGTGGCGAACCTCGTGGGCTCCTGGCTCGCCTACTGGGTGGGATCGGTGGGGGGCCTCCCGCTCGCTCGACGGTGGGGACGCTACGTCCTGATCCGTCCCCACGAGATCGACCGGGCCCATGAGTGGTTCGAGCGCCACGGCGAGGCCGCGGTCTTCTTCTCCCGCCTGCTCCCGGTGATCCGCACGTTCATCAGCCTCCCCGCCGGGGTAGCTCGGATGCCCTTCGGGCGCTTCAGCGTCTACACGTTGCTCGGCTGCCTCCCCTGGACCTCCGCCCTGGCCGGCCTCGGCTACGTCCTTGGGGAGAACTGGGCCGCCGCGGAGCGGGTCCTCCGCCCGATCTCGTGGCTCGTCGCCCTGGCCCTCGCCGCCCTCGCGGCGTGGTGGGTGGTCCATCGGGTCCGCCGGATCCGCGCCGAGGCCCCGGATCGCGACTGACCCCCATGGGCCCCGACCCGACCCGGCGGTCGCTCGGGCGGATCCCGCGCCGCGTTCGGCGGTCGCTCGAGGGAATCCCGGCCCGCGCCCGGCGGGCCCCCGGGCTCGGCCTGGCGATCGCCGTGGCCGAGCGGGCCTCGCGGGACGCCGTCGGGATGCTCGCCGCGGCCCTCACCTACTACCTCTTCCTGTCCCTGTTCCCGCTCCTGCTCCTCGGGCTCTCCGTCCTCGGGTTCGTCCTCTCGGACCCCGCGGAGCAGGCGCGCTGGGCGGAGCGGCTCGCCGGCGCGGTCCCGGGGCTCGAGCCCCTGCTCGGACGCAACCTCCGCGCGCTCGCCCGGGGGAGGGCGGAGGCCGGGGCGGTCGGCCTCGCGGGGCTCCTCTGGACCAGCCTGGGGACCGCGGAGGCCGCCCGCGAGGTCCTCGCGCGGGTGTTCCGTCGCCGCCCCACCGGCAACCTGCTCCTGCAGAAGCTCCGGTCCGCCGTCTCCCTGGGGCTCGTCGGGCTGGTCGCCCTGGCCTCGACCGCGGCGACCGCGCTCCTCTCGGGCGGGGCGGCCGGGCCGCTCCGCCCGCTCGGCTACGCCGCCACCTTCGCGCTGGATACCGCCCTCTTCCTCGCGGTGTACCGGTACCTGACCCCCGGGCCGGGCCCGCCGTACCGGGATCTCCTCCCGGCGGCGCTCGCGATGGGGGCGGGCTGGAACGCGCTCAAGGTCGCGGGCACCTGGTACGCCCTCCGGGTCGTCGCGCGGGCGTCCGCCGTGTACGGCGCGTTCGCCGCCGCCCTCGGGATCCTCGCCGTCCTCCACGTGGCCACCCCGGTCTTCGTCTACGGGGCCGAGGTGGCCGCGGAGCTGATGGAGCGTCGGGGCCGCCTCGCCGCGGAGGGCTGACCCGCTCCACGGCTACGCCAGGTCGATCTCCGCGGCGACCTCCTGGAGCCCCTCGATGGCCACCGCCAGGAACTCGTCGAGCGGAAGCCCGAGCGAGCCCTCGACCGAGGTGACCTCCTCGCGGTTCACGCCCGGGGCGAACGCCTTCTCCTTCAGCTTCTTCTTCACCGAGGAGACCTTCATCCCCCGGGCCCGCTCCGGCCGGACCAGGGCGGCGGCGACCAGGAGGCCGGCCACGGCGTCGGCGTGGACCACGGCCCGCGACATCCGGTCGGTCCGGTAGGCCTCGTGGGCGTGGGCCAGGACCGCGTTCACCACCCGGTCGTCCACGCCAGCCTCCCGGAGCCACTCGGCGGCGAGGAACCCGTGGCGGCCGGGGTCGTCGTGGGTCCGGTCCTGGTCGAGGTCGTGGAAGAGGCCGGCCAGGCCCCAGAGCTCCTCGTCCTCGCCGAACCGGCGGGCCAGGGCGCGCATCACCCCCTCCACCGAGATCAGGTGCCGGACGGTGGTCTCCTTCTCCGCCCGCGCCCTCACGAGGGCGAGCGCCGTCGCACGATCCATCGCTCCTCCTCCAGCGGGTAGGGGACGCTCGAGAGGATGACCCGCGGCTCGGTGAGCAGCAGGCGCTTCACGAACAGGGCGTTCTGGTTGTGCAGCAGCACGTGGCGCCACCGGGCCACCACGAACTCGGGGAGGACCACGGCGCACACCGCCTCCGGGGTCGCGGTCACCCGCCGGACCTCGTCCAGGATCGGCCCGGTGAGGTCGCGGAACGGGGCCTCCACGACGTCCAGCGGGATGCCCGGGTCGGCCCGCTCCCACTCCTCCTCGATCACGCCCGCCTCGTCCGGGTCCAGGCTGAAGTAGACGGCCCGGGTCTCCTGGGCCCCGAGGGAGCGGGCGTAGTTCACGGCCCGGATCGTCGCGTCGTGCACCGCGGACACGAACACCAGGGCCACGGTCCGGGTCGGGATCAGCGGCCGCGCGTCGACGCCCACGGGCCGCCCTTCCTCCACGAGCACCGGGACGTCGGTCACGACTACCCCGGCCTCGCGGAGCAGCCCGGCCTTGAGCCGCACGAGCGCCCGGCGCCGGAGGAGGTAGAGGGCGAGCGACTCGCCCACGAGCTCGGGGACCACCACCGTGACGAAGTCGACCGGCCCTCGCGGGATCCCATCGAGGAACGCCCGCACGGAGTCCAGGAGGTCGGGGCCGGGCGGGAGGGGTTCCAGCTCGGGCCCGGGCCCGCGGAGCAGGGTCCGCCACCGCGCCCGGAGGTCCTCGAGCGCCGGTCCCTCGCGGGTCGGGGTGACGGCCCGGAGGTACCGGGGGCGGAACGAGCGGACGTAGCCCAGGGCCTCCGCGGCGGCCGCGTCGACGTCGCGGACGAGCAGCACGACGTGGTTGGTCCCGACCTCCCCCGGTCGGACGGCCCCGCGACGGAGCTGCCGGCTCACCGACGCGTAGTGGCGGTGGACGGCGAGGAAGCCGGACACGATGACCGGGATCGCCGCGATCACGATCCAGGCCCCGTGCAGGAACTTGGTGGCCGTGATCACGACCAGCACCACGCCCGTGGTGAGCCCGCCGACCGCGTTGATCGCCATCGCCCGCCGCCACCCCCGGGGGGCGGCCTCCCCCCGCGCCCCCTCCTTCCGCCAGTGCCGCACCATCCCGAGCTGGGAGAGCGTGAACGAGGTGAAGACCCCCACGACGTAGAGCTGGATCAGCCGGGTGACCTCGGCGTCGAACGCCACGAGCAGCAGCCCGGCGAGGGTCGCGAGCGCCAGCACGCCGTTGGAGAACACGAGCCGGTCCCCGCGGTTCATGAACTGCCGGGGCATGAAGCGGTCCCGGGCGAGGATCGCCGAGAGCCTGGGGAAGTCCTGGTAGGCGGTGTTCGCCGCGAGCACCAGGATGGCCGCGGTGAAGGCCTGCACGACGTAGAAGCCGATCCCGCCGTCGAAGACGGCGTCGGCGATCTGGGCCACGACCGACCGCTCCTCGCTCACGGTGATCCCGGGGACGTGGGTGGCGAGGAACGAGATCCCGAGGAACATCGCGATCGCGATGGCCCCCATCATCGCCAGGGTGTCGGCGGCGTTCTTCGCCTGGGGGCGGCGGAACGCCGGCACCCCGTTCGAGATGGCCTCCACGCCGGTGAGGGCGGTCGAGCCCGAGGAGAAGGCCCGCAGGATCGTGAACGCGCCGACCGGCCCGGCGACCGCGGCCAGGTCGGGGTGGGGCGGGACGGGAGAGGTGGCGGGGCAGGCGGCGGCGCAGCGGGCGAGGCCCACGGCCACCATCGTGAGGATCGAGGCGATGAACGCGTAGGTGGGGACGGCGAAGAGCGTGCCGGACTCGCGCACGCCGCGGAGGTTCGCGAGCGTGATGAACGCGACGAGCCCCAGCGCGAGCTCGACCCGGTGGGGGAGGAGCGCGGGCCGGGCCGAGGTGATCGCGAACACCCCCGCCGCGACCGAGACGGCCACCGTGAGGACGTAGTCGGTGAGCAGGGCCGCCGCCGCGACCAGGCCCGGCAGGGTCCCCAGGTTCTCCTTGCTCACGATGTAGGCCCCGCCGCCGGAGGGGTAGGCCCGCACCGTCTGGCGGTAGGACGAGATCACGATCACCATGAGCGCGGCGATCGCCAGGGCGATCGGCATCACGAAGCGGCGCGCCGACGCCGCCGCGGTCGCGCTCGAGAGCACGAACAGGATCTCCTCGGTCGCGTAGGCCACCGAGGAGAGCGCGTCGGAGGAGAAGACCGGGAGCGCGAGGACCTTCGGCAGCAGCGTGTGCTCGAGCCGCGCGCTCGCCATCGCGCGCCCCACCAGGACCCGCTTGAGCAGGCCCCCCCGGCGTCGGGGCGGGAGCGTCGCGACCCTCACGGCGCGCCCGGCTCCGCCGCCCCGGCGCCCAGGTGGTAGGGGACGCTCGTCACCACCACCCGCGGCTCGTAGAGGAGCAGCCGCTTGAAGTAGAACGCGGTCTGGTTGTGGAGCACGTGCTCCCACCACCGCCGCACGACGAACTCGGGCAGGACCACGGTCACCACGGTGTCCTCCCGCCGGGTATGGGAGCGGATCTCCGCCAGGAGCGGCGGGCCCAGGTCGCGGAAGGGCGCCTCCACCATCGCGAGCGGCACGTCGATGCGCCGCCGGTGCCACTCCTCGACCATCGGGCCGACCTCCTCGGGGTCGGTGACGAAGTAGAGCGCCTCGAGGACCGCCGGGCGCAGGGCCTTCGCGTAGACCACCGCCCGGACGGTGGCGTCGTGGACCGCCGACACCGGCACCAGCACCACGCTCCGGCGGAGCTCGACCGCGTGTTCCCCCCGCGTCGCCACGAACGGCTCCTCCTCCGGGAGGAGCGGGACGTTCGTCACCACCACCCCCGGCTCGAACAGCAGCGAGGTCTTGAGGAGGAGCGCCCGCCGCTCGCCGAGCGGCCGGAGCGGCGACCGGCGCCCGATCCGCTCGGGGATCACGACCGTGACGAACCCGTCGGGCTCGCGGGGCATCGACCGGAGGTACGCGCGGAGCGCCCGGACCGGCTGCTCGGCCGCCCGCGGCAGCCGCTCGAGCTTCCCGAGCCGGGGCGCGAGCGTCGCCCACCCGGCGGCCACCTCCTCGAAGGCCTCGGGCGGCCCCACGTAGAGCGGCACCACCCGGTCGGGGCGGACCGCGAGGAGGTAGGCGGCGGCGTCCGCGACGGCAGGCCCGAGGTCGGGCACGAGCATCAGGAACGACGTCCGGGCCTCGACGTCGGCCCGCAGCCCCCTGGCCCGGAGCAGGCGCCCGGTCCGCTCGTAGTGCCGGCGCACGGCGAGGAAGAACGAGACGATCACGGGCATCGCCGCGATCACGATCCACGCCCCGCGGGTGAACTTCGTGAGCGTGACGATGACCAGGACGACCCCGGTGACCGCCGCCCCCACCCCGTTGATCGCGGCGCTGCGGCGCCAGCCGGGCTCCCGCCGCCCGATCCACCGCCGGACCATCCCGGCCTGCGACAGCGTGAACGCCGTGAACACCCCGACGACGTAGAGCTGGATCAGCCGGGTCAGCTCCGCATCGAAGGCCCAGATGAGCACCCCCGCCAGGGTCGCCAGGGCGAGCACGCCGTTGGAGAACACCAGCCGGTCGCCCCGGTTGCGGAACTGGGCCGGCATGAACCGGTCGCGGGCGAGGATCGAGGAGAGCCTCGGGAAGTCCTGGTACGCGGTGTTCGCCGCCAGCACCAGGATCCCGGCGGTGGCCGCCTGCAGGAGGGCGAAGAGGACCCCGTGGCCGAACACGGTCTCCCCGATCTGGGCCAGGACCGAGGTGTGGAGCGCGATCTCGTGGTTGGTCCGGACGTGGAGCGCGCCCGCCAGCCAGGTGATCCCCAGGAACATCGTGACGCTCATCGCGCCCATGATCGCGAGGGTGGCGGCGGCGTTCCTCGCCTGGGGCCGCCGGAACGCGCCCACGCCGTCCGCGATCGCCTCGACCCCGGTGAGGGCGGTGGCCCCCGAGGCGAAGGCCCGGAGGACCAGGAACCACGTGAGGGGCCCCTCCCGCGGGAGCGGCAGGTCGGCGGTCTCGGCCACCGGGCAGCCGGAGAGGCACCGGAGGAAGCCGGTGGCGAGCGTGAGCCCGACCATCGCGACGAACCCGTAGGTGGGGATGGCGAAGAGCGTTCCGGTCTCCTTCACCCCCCGGAGGTTCGCGAGCGTGACGAACCCCACCAGGGCCAGGGCCATCCCCACCCGGTGCTCGCGGAGGGCCGGCACCGCGGAGGTGATCGCGATCGTCCCCGCGGTGATCGAGACCGCCACCGTGAGGACGTAGTCGGAGAGGATCGCCGCCGCGGCGACCAGCCCGGGGAGGGTCCCCAGGTTCTCCCGGGCCACGATGTAGGAGCCACCGCCCCGCGGGTACGCACGCACGGTCTGCCGGTAGGAGGTCACGACGACCACGAGGAGCGCGGCGATGGCCAGGGCGATGGGGAGCCGGAGCGAGAGGGCCCCGGAGCCGGCCAGCACCAGGACCAGCATCATCTCCTCGGTCGCGTAGGCGTTCGAGGAGAGGGGGTCCGAGGAGAAGACCGGGAGCGCGAGGATCTTCGGCAGGAGCTGGTGCTCCTGCTCGTGGGTGGCGAGGGCCCGGCCGAGGAGGACGCGCTTGATCAGGTCCCTGGCGGGCGGACGGGTCCGAACCGTGGCGGGCATGCGACGCAGGGTAGCGGGCACCGGTTGCCGGGTCGAGGCACCGCGCCCCGTCCCCCCACGCGTTAGGCTAACCGCTCGTGCGGGTCGTCATCATGGGCTGCGGACGGGTCGGCTCCCTCCTCACGGTGGAGCTGGCCAAGGCCGGCCACGAGGTCTCCATCATCGACAAACGGCCCGAGGCGTTCGAGCGGCTCCCGCCGGGCTTCGAGGCCCGGACCGTCGTCGGGATCGGCTTCGACCCCGAGGTGCTCGAGGAGGCGGGGATCAAGGACGCCGACGCCTTCGTGGCGGTCTCGAGCGGCGACAACTCCAACATCGTGTCGGCCCGCGTGGCGCGGGAGCACTACCACGTGCCGGTGGTGATCGCCCGGATCTTCGACCCCCGCCGGGCCGAGATCTACGAGCGGCTGAACATCCCCACGGTGGCGAGCGTGCGCTGGGCGGTGAAGCAGATCATGGCGATGCTGTTCCACGCCCGGGAGGAGATCAAGGAGACCCTCGCCGGCGGCGAGCTGTTCCGGATGCGGGTGGCGGTGCCCCCGCACCTCGTCGGCAAGCCGGTGAGCGCGCTCCAGGTCCCCGGGAAGATCCTGGTGGGCGGCGTGGACCGCGGCGGGCAGGGGTTCATCCCGGTGCCCTCGAGCACGTTCCAGGAGGGCGACCACGCCCAGCTCTTCGTCCACCGGGAGGCCCTGGAGCTCCTCGATGAGCTGCTCGAGGCCCCGGCCGAGCACTGACGGGGGACGGCGATGCGGGTCGTGATCAGCGGCGGCGGCGCGGTGGGCCGGCACCTCGCGATCGACCTCGCCGAGCGCGGCCACCAGGTCACGGTGATCGAACAGGACCGGGCCACGGCCGAGCGGCTCCAGGCCATCGCCCCGGGGGTCAGCGTGGTGCTCGGCGACGCCTGCGAACCGTGGGTCCTCGAGAAGGCCGACCTGTCCACGGCCGACGTCCTCGTCGCGGCGACCGGCGACGACGAGGACAACCTCGTGACCTCCCTCCTCGCGAAGCAGGAGTTCGGCGTGCCCCGGGTGCTGGCCCGGGTCAACCACCCCCGGAACGAGTGGCTGTTCAACGAGCAGTGGGGGGTGGACGCGGCCGTCTCGCCCCCCCACATCCTCACGGCCCTGGTCGAGGAGGCGGTGACCGTGGGCGACCTGGTCCGCCTGATCCGCCTGGAGGGCGGCCGGATCGCGATCGTCGAGATGACGCTCCCCGAGGAGTCCCCGAACGTGGGCCGGCCCCTCTACGAGCTCCGCCTGCCGCCCGACTCCGCGATCGTCGCGATCCTGCGCGAGGGCCACGTCGTGATCCCCCAGCCGGAGACCGTGCTCGTCGCGGGGGACGAGGTGGTCGCGCTGGCCGCGCCGGAGAGCGAGGCCGCCCTCCGCCTGGCCGTGGTCGGGGAGGGCGTCCCGGGGGCCGCTCCCCCCGACCGGACGGAGGGGGCCGCCTCGATCTGAGCGGCCCCGCTCAGGCCGCGAACTCGAAGCTCGGGTTCACCATCTTCCGCGCTCCGCGTTGTTCGCCGACCACGCCCTCCACGACCACCCGGGTCCCCAGGGTGAGGCCCGGGATCTGGCGTCGGCCCATCCACACCACCGCCAGCTCGCCGGTCCCGTCGGTGATCAGGGCCTCGAGCGACTCGAACCCCTCGACCGGCCGGACCGTGATCCGCTTCACGACCCCGGCGATCTTCACCCGCTTCCGGAGGGGCGCGTAGGCGATGGGGACGGCGTCGGGGACGGTGGCCGCCCAGGCCCGGATCTCCTCGGCCAGGCGTTCCTCGTCGGACTCCGTGAGCCGGTGCAGGAAGCGCCGGAGCCGGGCGACCATGCCCTCAGGGGACCGGCGCGGTCTCCCGCGACGGCTCGGGGACCAGCGCCTCCGCCCGCCGGGACTTCGAGTACCAGATCGCGGCGGCCAGGGCCAGGCCGGCGGCCGCCGCGACCCCGATCCGAAGGGCCGGCTCGTCGGCCAGCTGGACCACGAGCGGCGCGATCAGGAGCGCGACCAGGTTCATCACCTTGATCAGCGGGTTGAGCGCCGGCCCGGCGGTGTCCTTGAACGGGTCGCCGACCGTGTCGCCGATCACCGCGGCCTTGTGCTGGTCGCTCCCCTTGCCGCCGTAGTGGCCCTCCTCGATGTACTTCTTGGCGTTGTCCCAGGAGCCGCCGGCGTTCGCCAGCATCACGGCGAGGAGCTGCCCGGTGAGGATGGCCCCCGCGAGGAACGCGCCGAGGGCCTCCGCCTCGAACAGGAACCCGACCACGATCGGCGAGAGCACGGCGAGGAGGCCCGGCGTCATGAGCTCGCGGAGCGATGTCTTCGTGCAGATGTCCACGACCCGGGCGTAGTCCGGGCGCTCCTTGAAGTCCATGATCCCGGGGTGCTCGCGGAACTGCTTCCGGACCTCGACCACGACCTGCGAGGCGGCCCGCCCCACGGCCCGGATCGCGAGCGAGGAGAACAGGAACGCCACCGCGCCGCCGATCAGGAGCCCCACCAGGACCTGGGGCTGGTCCACGCGGATCCCGAGGAACCGGAACCCGGCCTCCTTGAGCGCCTCCTCGAACGAGCCGAACAGCGAGGTCGCGGCGAGCACCGCGGTGGCGATGGCCATCCCCTTGGTGATCGCCTTGGTCGAGTTCCCCACGGCGTCCAGGCCGCCCAGGATCTCGGCGGGCCGGCCCTCGAACTCCCCCGACATCTCGGCGATGCCCTGGGCGTTGTCGGAGACCGGACCGTAGGTGTCCATCGAGACCACGACCCCGACGGTCGTGAGCATCCCCATCCCGGTGAGCGAGATGAAGTAGAGGCGCTCGGCGGTCGTGTCCCCGAGGAGGAACGCGGCGATCACGGAGCCCGCGATCACGAGGATCGCCCACACGGTCGACTCCAAGCCGACCGAGAACCCCGAGAGGATCGTCGTGGCCGGCCCGGTCACCGTGGACTCGGCGATCTCGCGGACCGGCCGGTACTTGGTGTCGGTGAAGTACTGGGTGAGGACCTGGATCACCGAGGCCAGGACCAGCCCGAACAGCACCGCCCAGGCCGGGCGGAGGTCCTTCATGTAGACCGCGGAGATCACGAACACCGCGGCGGCCGAGAGGGCCGCGGAGAGGAAGAACCCCCGGTTGATGGCCTTCATCCCGTGTTCGGTCTCGCTCCGCGGGGTGACCCCGAGGATCCCCACGATCGAGGTCACGACCCCGACGGCGCGCACGAACAGCGGGAACATCACGCCGGCGATGGCCCCGACCTCGCTCCCGGCGAACGCGGCGGCCCCCAGGATCAGCGACGCCACCAGCGTCACCTCGTAGGACTCGAAGAGGTCGGCGGCCATCCCCGCGCAATCCCCGACGTTGTCGCCGACGTTGTCGGCGATGGTCGCGGCGTTCCGCGGGTCGTCCTCCGGGATCCCCTGCTCCACCTTCCCCACCAGGTCCGCGCCCACGTCCGCGGCCTTCGTGTAGATCCCGCCGCCGACCCGCATGAACATCGCGAGCAGCGCGCCGCCGAACCCGAAGCCCACGAGCACGCTGGTCGCGTCCTCCCGGTAGACGAGGAGGATCACGGTGGCCCCCAGGAGGCCCAGGCCCACCGTGAACATCCCGGCCACGCCCCCCGCGCGGAACGCGATCCGGAGCGCACGGCGCAGCCCGGACTCCCGGGCCGCGTTCGCGGTCCGCACGTTGGCCCGGACCGCGAGCCACATGCCCGTGTAGCCGGTGATCGCGCTGAACCCGGCCCCCAGGATGAACGCGAGGGACCGCCCCAGCCGGAGGAACAGCTCGCCGTGGCGGGCGTCCTCGGGGACCGGCAGGAGGAAGAAGATCGCCACCGTGAGCAGGGCGAGGAAGACGCCGAGGGTCCGGAACTGGCGGTTGAGGTAGGCCCGGGCCCCCTCCTGGATGGCCCGGGCGATCTCCCGCATCTTCTCGGTGCCCTCGGGGGCGGCGAGGACCTCGCGGACGAGGTAGTAGGCGAACAGCAGGGCGACGAGGGAGATCGCGAGGACCACCCACAGGGCGTTCCGCTCGAACGCCCCGAAGACGGCCTCGATCGCGCCGCCCTCTTGGGCCAGGACGTGCATGGAGCCTCCTCGAAGTCGCAGGTCAGGGGCGACGTGCCCGCGGGAGGCCCATCATAGCTCGCCGGACGGGGACGCGGCCCGGGCCCGGGTGATGGAGAGGAGGGCGAAGCCGAGCGCTCCCGCCACGACGGAGGCGGCGAGGATCCCCACCTTCGCCTCGTCCACCAGCGCGCGGTCCGCGAACGCCAGCTCCGTGATGAAGAGGGACACCGTGAAACCGATGCCGGCCACCGCCGCGGTCCCCACCACGTCCGAGCGATCCGCCCCCGTGGGCAGCGAGGCCAGGCGCAGTCGGGCCGCCCCGAGGGTCGCGACGCTGATCCCCACGGTCTTCCCCACCACGAGGCCCAGGAGCACGCCGAGCGTCACCCGGCTGGCGAGGGCCCCGCGGAGCGCCTCGCCCGAGAGCCGCACCCCGGCGTTGGCCAGGGCGAAGACCGGCACCACGACGAAGCTCGTCCAGGGGTGGAGGGTCGCCTCCAGCCGGGCGAGCGGGGACACCGCCTCCCGCGCGAGCCGCGCCAGCTCGAGCCACTGCGGCGCGTCGACGTCGGGGGGCCAGGGCTGGTCCGAGGTCTCCTCGGCCACCCGGTGGGCCTCGCGGCTCACCGTACGGGGCCGCTCGAACGCGACGGCCGGCGTGAGCAGCCCCATCGCCACCCCCGCGATCGTCGGGTGGACCCCCGACGCGTACACGGCGATCCACAGGAGCGCCCCGAGCGCGACGTGCACCGGCGCCGACCGCACCCCCGACCGCCACGCCGCGGCGATCAGCACGCACAGGCCGGCCGCAACCGCGAGCGGGGCCCAGGCCACCCCGCCGGAGTAGAAGACCGCGATGACCACGATCGCGCCGATGTCGTCCACGATGGCCAGGGCCAGGAGGAACGGCTTCAGGCCCGGCGGGGCCACGCTCGCCGCGAGCGTGAGCACCCCGACGGCGAACGCGATGTCGGTGGCCATCGGGATCCCCCAACCGCGGGCGGCCTCCCCGCTCGGGTTGAGCGCCAGGTAGATGAGGGCCGGGACCACCATCCCGCCCAGGGCGGCGATCGCCGGGAGCGCCGCCGCCCGCGCATCCCGGAGCTCCCCCGTCACGAGCTCGCGCTTGATCTCGAGGCCCACCACCAGGAAGAACAGCGACATCAGGGCGTCGTTCACCCAGTGGCGGAGGTCCTCCGAGATCGCCCATCGGCCGAGCCGGATCGAGAGCTCCGTGTGCCAGATCCGCTCGTAGGTCGCGCCCCACGGGGAGTTGGCCCAGGCGAGGGCCGCCACCGCCGCCGCGAGCAGCAGGACGCCGCCCGCGGACTCCTCCTGCAGGAACGCCTGGAGGGGCCGGACCAGGCGCCGGCGCACCGGGCCGTCGCCCTGGGCCCAGGTCCGCCGAGCCCCCGTCCGTTCGCTCGTCCTGTCGGCGTGCGGCACGTCGTCCACCTCCACGCCGACCAGGCTTCCCGGCACGCCCCACGGAACGCCCGTATCCTACCCCCCCGCCCCAGCCCGGTCCCGGCGAACGCCGAACCGGTGGGGGTTGGGCATCGCTCCCTCGGAGCAAGGGTGCTTGCCCGGCCCCCCGGCCGGTGGCAACGTTGGAGCCGGCCGCGCGGCCCGCTACCCTCTGCGGCGTTTTGGCCACCGGGAGGCATCGCGCGAACGGGAGGCGCTTCCCCACCGTCGGGGTAGCGGTGGGCGCCGCCGTCACCCTGGCGGTGGCGGTCGCGGGCTTCCTGGCCCTCGGGGGCCGGGCCTCTCTCCCCGGCGGAGGCGAGGGCCCCTCCGACCAGATCCCGCGGTTCGAGTTCGAGCTGCGCCGGGCCGTGGCCGTGCCCACGACCGACGCCAAGGCCACCGCGTTCCGGTCCCAGGCCGAGGCGGCCGCCCGGGCCGCGGGCCGGGTCCTCACCGACCTCTACGTCGCGGCGTTCCTCGACCCCGTGAACCGGCGGGAGGCCTCGTACGCGGAGGCCTGGGAGCTCTTCGAGGAGGGGGCCCGGGCCGCGGCCGAGGAGGACGTCGAGGTGCTCACGGCAGGGTCGTCGGGGCCCGCGCTCGGGGAGGTCCTCCCGGTCCAGGGCCGGCTCGCGGCCAAGGTCCTGCTCGACGATCGCGGGCATCCGGTCCTGGTCGTCGCGATCGTCCGGTTCACCGCCGAGGCGCGGGGGGAGGACGGGGCGGCCACGGCCCTGGTCTCGACCGGCCAGTTCTTCCTGCGGAAGGACGGCGGCGCGTGGCGGATCTCCTCCTACGACGTCGAACGGGCCGACCGCGAGCGGCCGGTGGCCGGGCCGAGCGCATCGCCGTCGGAGGCCGCGACGTGAGGCCCGCCGCGGTGGGGAAGCGGGCCGTGGCCCTCGGGCTCGCCGGGCTCCTGGCCTGGGTGGCCGGGGCCTCGCTGGGCGCGGCTCCCTCGGGGCCGCGCGCGGCCGCGGCCCCTGCGTTCCTCCAGGTCGGGCGGGCCCACGCCGAGTTCACGCCGGTCCTCGACGGGAGCGAGCCGATCTTCGTCGTGTTCATCGGGAGCGACGCCCGGCCCGGCCAGGCCGTGGACCGGGAACGGGCGGACTCGATCCACCTGGTCGGGATCGACCCCGCGAAGGGCCGGGCGTCGGTCCTCGGCTTCCCCCGCGACTCCTGGGTCGAGATCCCCGGGTACGGCACGGACAAGATCAACGCCTCGATGGTCTACGGGGGGCCGGACGCCGTCGTCGCCACGGTGGAGGCGCTCACCGGGATCACGGTCGACTACTGGGCCCTCACGTCGTTCGAGGGCTTCCAGGCGATGGTGAACGACGTCGGCGGGCTCGTGGTGGACGTCCCGTTCCCGATGTCCGACCCCTACGCACGGACGAACTTCGAGCCCGGCGTCCAGCGGCTCGACGGCGCCGACGCGTTGGCCTTCGCCCGGGATCGCCACAGCCTGGCCTCGGGGGACTTCGGACGCTCCGAGAACCAGGGACGGCTCATCCTCGCCGCCCTCGCCCAGTTCCGGAAGGAGTTCTCGAAGGACCCCAGCCGGCTCCTGACCTGGGTGGCGGCCGGCCTCCGCCACGTCCAGACCGACCTCGGGATCGGGGAGGTCCTGGACCTCGCGTTCACCGCCTCCCGCATCAACCCCAAGCGGGTGGAGAACATGGTGGTCCCGGGCTCCACGGGGATGGAGGGCGGGCAGAGCGTCGTGTTCCTCTCGAGCGCGGCGGTCGCGATCTACCGGGACATGGCCGACGACGGGTTCGTCTCGAAGGCCAACGTGCCCCCCTCCCCGGAGCTCGGGTAGGGCGGGGCGGCCGGCTCTGGTAGCGTTGCGCCGAGGCGTGGAGGAGGAGAGGGCCGCCCGTTGACCGAGCTCCGCGAGGAGCTGCTCGACGCCCATCCGGCCAGGGCGCGGGCGGCGATCGCCCTCGCCCTGGCGGCCGCCGTGCCGGGGGTCGTGCTCCGGCTCAGCCGGGCGCACGTCTCGGACCCCCTCGCCGCCCTCCTGTTCGGCCTCGCCATCGTGGGCGCCGCCTTCCTCCTCTCGTGGGCGGCGGAGGTGGCCCAGCTCGACATCTCGGCGGGCCTGGCCATCGCCCTCCTGGCCCTCATCGCCGTGCTCCCGGAGTACGCCGTCGACTTCGTGTTCGCCCGGAAGGGCGGGAACGACTTCCAGCTGTACGGGGAAGCGTGCAAGGCGGCCGGGGTGGCCCGGGAGTCGAACTGCTCGCTCGCGCTCGCCAACATGACCGGGGCCAACCGGCTCCTGATCGGCGTCGGGTGGTCGCTCGTGGTCTTCATCGCCTGGTACCGCTCGCGCCGGGCGGCTCGCCCGACCTCGGGGATCGCCCTCTCCCGCCCGCACGCGGTCGAGCTCTCCTACCTCGCCCTGGCCACGGCCTACTCGCTCCTGCTCCCGCTGAAGCGGTCGGTCACGCTCGTCGACGCCGCGGTCCTCGTGGGCATCTTCGCCGCGTACACCTACCGCGTGGCGAGGGCGCCGGCGGAGGAGCCCCACCTGGTCGGCCCGGCCCGGTACCTCGGCACGTTCACCACCGCCGGGCGCCGGGCATCCGTGGCCGGCCTGTTCGTCCTCTCGGGCCTCGTGATCGTCCTCGTCGCGGAGCGGTTCGCCGAGGCCCTGGTGGGCACCGGCGAGGCGCTCGGGATCAGTGAGTTCCTGCTCGTGCAGTGGCTCGCCCCGCTCGCCTCGGAGGCGCCGGAGCTGCTCGTGGCCACCCTCTTCGCCTGGCGGCTGAACACCGACTCGGGGCTCGGGACCCTCGTCTCGTCCAAGGTGAACCAGTGGACGCTGCTCGTCGGGACGCTCCCGATCGTGTTCGCCTTGGCTTCGGGGAGCACCCACGGGCTCCCCATCGACGTCGTCCAGCGCGAGGAGATCCTGCTCACCGGAGCGCAGTCGTTCCTGGCCGTCGCGGTGCTGGCCAACCTCTCCATCTCGGAGCTCGAGGCGGCGGCCCTGTTCGGGCTCTTCTGGGCCCAGTTCCTCCTCGGCGCCGTGCTCCCGGAGCGGCTCCACGGACTCGAACGGCTGGCCGTCTCCGCCGCGTACCTGGCTCTCGGGGCGGCGGTCCTGGTCCGGGACCGGGGACGCCTCTCCAACCTCCTCCGCGCGGGGCTCGCCTTCGCCCCGGCGGGGTCGGACGAGGGCCGACGGAGCCCCGCCGAGCCCCCAGGGGGTCGGTGAGCGGTGGCGGTCGACGCCTGGGTCTGGGTGGCCTTCGTCGCGCTCATCTTGATCCTGCTCGCCCTCGACCTGTTCGTCTTCCACCGCGAGGCCCACGAGGTTTCGTTCCGAGAGGCCACCCTGTTCAGCGGCTTCTGGATCGCCCTGGGACTCGCCTTCGGCGGCGTCGTGTTCCTGTGGATGGGACCGGTCGCCGGCGGCGAGTACCTGGCGGGGTACCTGATCGAGAAGAGCCTGTCGGTGGACAACATCTTCGTGTTCGCCCTGCTCTTCACCTACTTCGCGGTCCCCGCCAAGTACCAGCACCGGGTCCTGTTCTGGGGCATCCTCGGCGCCCTCGTGTTCCGGGCCATCTTCATCGCGGCAGGCGTGGCGTTCCTGGAGCGCTTCCACTGGGCGATCTTCGTCTTCGGTGGGCTCCTCGTGATCACCGGGGTCCGGATGGCCCTCCACCGCCACGAGGAGATCCACCCGGAGCGGAACCCCGTCCTGCGGGCGTTCCGGAGGATCGTGCCCATGACGCCCGCCTACCGAGGTCAGCGATTCGTGGTGCGCGAGCACGGACGGCTCATGGCCACCCCGCTCATGGCGGTCCTCGTCCTCGTCGAGACCACGGACATCGTGTTCGCCATCGACTCCATCCCGGCCATCTTCGCCGTGACCCGGGACCCGTTCATCGTGTTCTCCTCGAACGCGTTCGCGATCCTCGGCCTGCGGGCCCTCTACTTCATGCTCGCCGGCATGATCAAGCGCTTCGTCTACCTGAAGTACGGGCTCTCCGTGATCCTCGTCTACGTGGGCATCAAGATGCTCGTGAGCGACGTGTACGAGGTGCCGATCTGGGCCTCGCTCACCGTGATCGCGGTCGTGATCGGCGCCGCCGTCGCGCTCTCGCTCCTCCGGACCGCCCCGCCCCAGGTCGCCGAGGCGGCCCGCCGGGCACAGCCCACCCCGCCCCGGGGGGATCCCTCCCACCGATGAACGTCCTGGTCGCGTCCGACGGCTCGCCCGCGTCCGAGGCGGCCGTCCGCCTCCTCGCTGCGCTCGCCCGACGGGGCGCGGTCCGCTTCCGGGTGCTCACCGTCGCCAGCTTCGACCTCGCGCTGGCCCTCGCGGAGCAGACCGGCCGCTACGACGAGGCCGCGGCGCTCGAGCGGGCCCGAGTCATCGCCGAGGCGGCGGCGGCGAGCCTCCGCGACGCCGGCCACGATGCGTCGGCGGAGGTCGTGGAGGGCCATCCCGCGACCGAGATCCTGGCCGCCGCCGAGCGGGCCGATCTCGTCGCGGTCGGCGTCGGCCGGGAGCGATGGCTCGAGATCCTCCTGCTCGGGAGCACCGCCCACGAGGTGTTGCTCCACGCGCCCTGCCCCGTGCTCGTCGTCCACCGGACGGCCCGAGACCGGGGCATCCAGGTGCTCGTGGCGACCGATGGGTCCGAAGCGGCGGAGGGGGCGGCGCGGACGTTCGCGGAGCTCGCTGACCCGGCGAGCTGCACCGTCCGCGTGGTCTCCGTCCACCGGCCCGAGGGGATCCCGGTTCCCACGGCCGCCGAGCGCGGGGACGCCCTCGCCGCCCCCGAGGCGCGATCCGCCGCGGAGCGAACCGCCGCGATCCTCCGCGGCTCCGGCTTCTCCGTCGAGGTCGGACTCCTGGCCGGTCCGCCGGCCAGCGCGTTGCTGTCCGAGGCGCGCGCGATCGGCGCCGACCTCGTCGTCGTCGGGTCGCGCGGCCTGGGGGGCCTTCGCCGCGCGATCGGCTCGGTCAGCGACAAGCTGGCCCGCCACGCGCCGGCGACGCTGGTGGGACGCTGAGCCGGCCCGATCCACCGAGCCCGGGGCACCGCGGCGCGGGCTAGCATCGGGCCGTGGACGTCCGCGGGTTCCTCGACGAGCTCCTCGCGGAGGAGGGGGCCCGCGCGTGCCTGGTCCACCTCCGGGAGCTGCCTCCCCGGGAACCCCGGCTCGCCCCCCTCGACGGGCTCCCGGACGTCGTGGCCGACCGGCTCCGCCTCCTCGGGATCGAGGGCCTCTACCCGCACCAGCGGCGGGCCCTGGACGCGCTCCTCGGGGGCCGCAACGTGGTCCTGGCCACGGGCACCGCCTCGGGCAAGACCCTCGCCTACAACCTGGCCTTCGCGACCCTCGCGCTGGCCGACCCCAAGCGGACCGCGCTCTACCTGTTCCCCACGAAGGCCCTGGCCCGCGACCAGCTCCGCCAGCTCCGGGAGCTCCGGCTCCCCCAGCTCCGGGCGGGGGTCTACGACGGCGACACGCCCCGGGCCGAGCGCCCCCTCATCCGGCGGAACGCGAACGTCGTCCTCACCAACCCCGACATGCTCCACGCCGGGATCCTCCCCGACCACGCCCGGTGGGCCGACTTCTTCCTCCGGCTCTCGCTGGTGGTGGTGGACGAGGCCCACGTGGCGCGGGGGGTCTTCGGCTCCCACGTGGCCCTCGTCCTCCGCCGCCTCCGCCGCCTGGTCGCGCGCTACGGCGGGGAGCCCCGCTTCGCGCTGGCCTCCGCCACCATCGGGAACCCGGCGGAGCTGGCCGAGCGGCTCGTGGGCCTCCCGTTCGAGGCGGTGGCCGAGGACGCCTCGCCCCGCGGCGAGAAGCTGTTCGCGCTCTGGAACCCCCCGGTCGTGGACGAGGAGTCCGGCGCCCGCCGCTCCGCGCTCTCGGAGGGGTCGTGGCTCCTCGCGCGGCTCGTGGAGCGGGGGGTGCGGACGATCGCGTTCGCCCGCTCCCGGCGGGCCGCGGAGCTCCTGGCCGAGTTCGCGCGCCGGGAGGTCCCCGTCGACCTCCGCGGGAGGGTCCGGGCCTACCGGGCCGGCTACCTCCCCGAGCTCCGCCGCGAGCTCGAGCGGGCCCTGGCCACGGGGGAGCTCCTGGCGGTCGCCTCCACCACCGCCCTCGAACTCGGGATCGACATCGGCTCCCTCGATGCCGCGGTGCTCGTGGGCTACCCGGGGACCCGGGCCTCGATGTGGCAGCAGGCCGGCCGGGCCGGGCGTCGGGAGGAGGCCTCGCTCGCGATCCTCGTGGCCCAGGACGACCCGCTCGACCAGTACCTCGTGACCCACCCCGGCGACCTCTTCGACCGCCCGCCCGAGGACGCGGTGATCGACCCCGGGAACCCGTTCATCCTCGAGCCCCACCTGGCCTGCGCGGTCCGCGAGCAGCCGTTGGCCGAGGAGGAGGCGGCGTTCTTCGGGGAGGCAGCCCCCGCCGCGCTGGCCCGGCTCGAGGAACGGGGGGAGGTGGTCCGCCGGGGCGGGCGCTACCACCACCGCGGGCGCGGGTCGCCGCACCGGGCGGTCGACATCCGCTCGGCCTCCGGGCGGACCTTCGCCATCGTGGTCGCGGAGACCGGGGAGCTCCTGGGGACCGTGGACGAGGCCCGGGCCCACTGGCAGGTGCACCCCGGCGCGGTCTACCTGCACCAGGGCGAGCAGTACCTGGTGCGCGAGCTCGACCTGGAGGCCGCCGTGGCGGTCGTGGAGCGGGCCGACCCGGAGTACTACACGCAGGCCGCGGACGTCACCGACCTCGAGGTGGTGGAGGCGGTCGAGGAGGCGAGGACCGGCGACGTGCCGACGTTCTACGGCAGGGTCCGGGTCACCGACCGGGTCGTGGGGTACCGGCGGGTGCTGGTCGCGACCGGCGAGCTCCTGGACACGGTCCCGCTCGAGCTCCCCCCGCAGGAGCTCGAGACCCGCGCGGTGTGGTGGGCGATCCCCGACCGGGTGGTGGAGCGCGCGGGGATCACCCCCGCCGTCCTCCCGGGCGCCGCGCACGCCGCCGAGCACGCGGCGATCGGGCTCCTCCCCCTCGTCGCCACCTGCGACCGGTGGGACGTGGGCGGGGTCTCGACCCCCCTTCACCCGGACACCCGGACCTGCGCGATCTTCGTCTACGACGGCTACCCGGGCGGCGCGGGGATCTCCGAGCGCGGCTTCCGCGCCCGCGAGCGGTGGCTGGAGGCCACCCTGGAGACCGTCCGGACCTGCCCCTGCGCCCGCGGGTGCCCCTCCTGCATCCAGTCCCCCAAGTGCGGGAACGGGAACGAGCCCCTGGACAAGCAGGGGGCCGTGGCCCTCCTCGCGGCGATCCTCGGACGCCGTTGGGGATAGCGACGCGTTGCCCGCCCGGACAACGGCGGCGGGGACCATCGGCGGGTTGACGGCGGGGCGTGGTCGGGGGACGCTTCGCCCTGAGCCCGGGAGGGGGCGATGGTGTTCCTCGGAGCCATCCTGGCGGTGCTCGGCGCGGCCTCGGGCGCGCTCGCGATCCTGATCGCGCGGACGCCGGCGGTGGGGGGCGTGCTGCGCCTGAGCCTCGGCCAGCTCCCCGCGATCGAGATCGCCGACCGCTGGGTGCCGGTCGCGGTGGTGGCGGCCACGGCCGCCACCTCGCTCCTGCTCGCCCTCGCCACCGGGCTCTTCGTCGCCGCCTTCCACCGGTCCCGCTCCGAACTGATCCGGCGCATCTCGGGCGACAGCGCGAGCCTCGAGGCCCGCGCGCGCCTCCTCCGCGAGCGCGTCTCGTTCCTCGAGGAGCGGGTCGAGGTCCTCGAGCGGGCCCGGGCCGAGCTCGAGGAGCGCAAGCGCGAGCTCGAGGCCGAGATCGCCGACCTCGACGACCGCCTCGAGCGGCGGCGGACCTCGCTCAGGCTCGCCGAGCGGGGCGGGGTGGTGGTGGCCCCCGGCGAGGCCGAGCGGGGCGGGGTGGGCGCCGACGAGGCCGGGCGGGGCGGGGCGGCGCCCGACGAGCCCGCGCCCCCCGGCGACGCCGTCGTCCCGGGCGAGCCGGTCGAACCCGGACGCGCCCAGTAGGGGCACCCACGGCCGCCCCGCCGCGGATACGCTCCGGGTATGCGCCCCTACGTCGCGGTCTGCGGCCCGTCCGTGGCTTCGGAGGAGGAGCTCGCCTGGGCCGAGGAGATCGGGCGGCGCCTCGCGAGGGCGGGGGCCGTGCTCGTGTGCGGGGGGCTCGGCGGGGTCATGCACGCCGCGGCCCGGGGGTGCGAGGCCGAGGGCGGGACCTCGGTGGGGATCCTGCCCGGGGAGGACCGGCGCGGGGCCAGCCCGCACCTCACGGTGGCCGTGGCCACCGGGATGGGCGAGGCGCGGAACGCGGTGATCGTCCGGACCGCGGACGTGGTGATCGCGATCTCCGGCGAGTTCGGCACGCTCTCCGAGATCGCCCTGGCCCGGAAGATGGGGAAGCCCGTGGTGGGTCTGCGGACGTGGGAGCTCTCGAAGGCGGGAGCGCCGGTCGAGGCCCTGGTCCGCGTCGGCTCCCCGGCCGAGGCCGTGGCCCGGGCCCTCGAGCTCGCGCGGCCGGGCCCGCCCCGGGGTTAGGTCCCCGCGCCGAGGCGGAGGACGCCCCGCGCGAGCGCCAGCGCCGCGCGGCGTTCCCCCGGCTTGAGTCCCACCGCGACCAGCGCACCGAGGTAGGCCACCGCCCCGAGCCCCCCGGCCACCAGGAGGTCCAACGCCCACCGGGCGTCGGGGACGAGGGCGTCGAGCGCGAGCATCGCGGCGGCTCCGGCCGCGGCGGGAGCGGCGAGTCGAAGGAAGTGTCGGTCGAACGGCCAGATCCCCAGGAACCGCCGGACCAGGAGCAGCCGGGCGACCGCCGAGGCCGAGAGCGTGCAGGCCTGGGCGAGCGCGGCCCCCGCGATCCCCAGCCGCTCCGGACGGGCCAGCGCGAGGGCGATCCCCACGTCGATGGCGAGGCCGCCGAGGTAGACCAGGAGGTCCCATCCCGTCCGCCCCGCCATGATCAGGATGAAGCCCACGGTCCCCACGCACACCGGCACGATGGCCCCGACGATGAGGATCCGGAGCGCGGCCTCTCCCCGGGCGAACTCCCCCCCGAAGATCCGGAGCACGGGCCCGGGCAGCACCGCCAGGACGAGGAGGACCGGGATCGTCGCGGCGAGCGTCCACCGGGTGACCGCCTTGTAGAGCGCGTCGAGCCGCTCCCGCTCCCCCCGGTGATGCAGGTCGGCCACGAACGGGCTGAACGTGAGCGAGACGCTCGTGAGGAACAGGAACAGCGACTGCGCCGCCCGGAGCGCCGCGCCGTACACCCCCACGTCGGCCGCCCCGGCCAGCCCCCGCCCGCTCGAGAGGCGGGACAGCACGTAGAAGTCGGCCCAGAAGATCAGCTGCGAGAAGAGGGTCGCCGGCGCGCGCAGGGCTCCGAAGCGCAGGAGCGCCACGGTCCGCTCCTCCGGGATCCCGGCGCCCTCGCGCCGCCCGACGAGCCCGCGCGCCTCCCGCTCCCAGCCCCACCACGCCACGCCGAGCGCGAGGGCCCAGGACGCGGCGTACGCGAGGGTGGTGACCCCGGCGGTCCGGGCGATGGGCCAGCCGGCGAGGGCCAGGACGATCCACCCGAGCGGCTGGGCGGTCCACTGCGCGTAGAGCGTGTACCGCATGATCTTGAGACCGCGGGTCGCCCCCATGTACGTGAACGCGAGCGCGGCCAGCGGGACCGCCAGGGCCGCGGCGCGGAACGCCGGGGCCGCCTCGCGGGGCAGGGCCGTGAAGCGCTCGGCGAGCGCCCCGCTCCCGAGGAACGCGAGGACCGCGAAGGCCGCGCTCACCGCCCCCGCGATCGCCCCGGCCCGGGCCACGAGTCCCCGGGCCCGGCCCGCCTCCCCCTTCCCCACCAGGATCGCCACCAGCCGCACGTTCGCGACGTCCATCCCGAACCGTGTGGCGGCGGCGGTGATGAACGCGAACTGCGTGGCGACCGTGACGATGCCGAACCGCTCCGGCCCCAGGGCGTTCGTCATCAGGACCTGGGCGGCGAACGTGGCGAGCGCGCCGATCCCGAGCCCCACGACGTTCTGGCCGGTGTTGCCGAGGATGTTCCGCTGGTCGGCGAACCGCTCAGCGGGGAGGACCCCCTCGACCGCGGCCCGGAGCGCCCGCAGGCCGCCGCGCCCGACCCTGGGCGGGACGCGCTCGGCCGGGGGCGGGGAGGCGCCGGACGGGTCGCCCCCGACGGCGGGCGAGGGATGCTCGGGCGGGGCGTCGGGCTCCACGGGGGACCAGTATCCCCGACCGCGGTCCCTCCGACCCCCTAGCGCGGCCGGCCGCCCCCGGGGTAGGGTTCGTGAGGGGGTCTCGCCGCGTGGACGCTCGTTCCGCTTCCAACGGCTCCGCGGGCCCAGGGGCCCGGCGGGGACCGCGTCGCCTCGGCGTCGTGATCGTGGAACCCCTCGCCGTGGTGCGGGCCGAGCTCGGCCGCCTCGCCGAGGGCCAGTCGGACATGGAGCTCCTGGCGGCCGTGGGCTCCGTTCCGGAAGCGGTTTCGGCGGTCCGGCCGATCCACCGCGGCGGGCTCGTCCTCGTGATCTCCCTGGGGCTCACGGACGACCGGGGATCGTTCTGGCTGATCCGCTCCCTCCGCGAGCGGTTCCCCGAAGCCACGATCGTCGCGTGCGGCGCCAACGTCGATCCCGACACGATCTCGCGGGCGCTGTTCGTCGGGGCCGACGGCTACGTGGACGAGGGCGTCTCGCCGGGGGACTTCCTCGAGGCGCTCCGGGCGGCCACCGAGGGCGGGATCGTGCTCCTCCGCCCCGGCGAGCCCGCGCCCCGCCCGACGACGCCGCCCGCGCTCCGCGAGGAGCTCGAGCACACGCTCACGATCAGCGAGCTCGGCGTCCTCACCGGCGCGGCGCAGGGCCTCTCGCTCCCCGAGATCGGCCGGGCCCTGGGCCTGGCCGAGCGGGGCGTCCGCGAGCGGCTCCAACGGATCTACCGGAAGCTCGGCGTGGCGGGCCCGATCGCCGCCCTGCGGATCGTCCTCCGCTCCGGCCTGGTCGCCGCCCCGGCCCGGTAGCCGCCCGCCCGGATCCCTCCGCGACGACCGGGGCGCGCCGCGCCCACGGGGGCCGCCAGGACGCCCCCGGTCGGGACCCGGCTAGTCGATGTACCCGAGGGACCGCAGGCGGTCCTCGATCTCCCGGGCCTCGAGCTCCGCCAGGGGCTCCCCGCGACCGAGCGGCTGGGCCAGGTAGACCCGGTACCCGTCGGGGTCGAGGACGCAGGCCTCCCGCTCCCCCCACGGCCGGTCCGAGGGCTCCTCCGCGACGGCCCACCCCGCCGCCCGCAGCCGCTCCACAGCGGCGTCCACGTCCTCCACCGCGAACACCGGGAACAGCGCCTGGGCCTCTCCCTCCCGGGGCGGGCGCTCGTCGCCCTCCGCCGCGTGGAGCAGGAGCGTGACCCGCTCCCCGGCCCCGAACCCCGCCACGTGCCCCGGCTCCTCGTAGCGGAGCTCGAGGCCGAGGGACCCGCCGTAGAAGCGCTTCGACCGTTCCAGGTCCGTCGAGTACAGGATCAGCGTGTGGAGCCGCGCGCCCATGCCCTCCCCCGGATGCTAGCGGCGCCCGCGCGGCCCGGGCGAGCCGGCTACTCGAGGTAGCCGAGGCCGCGGAGGTGCTCCTCCATCTCGTCGGCCTCGGCGTCGGAGACCGTCGGGCCGTCGTGGGTCGCGGCCTCGGCGGCCCGCTCCCCCGCGGCGACGCCGGCCCCGGCGCCCACCAGCTCGTGGAGCACCCGTCCGGTGTGCTCCACCGTGGTGGGGGCTCCCAGGGCCGCGAGGATCGTGGGGGCCAGGTCGACGAGGCGCGGCTCCCCGTCGAACGGACGGACCTCCGGCCCGGCGGCCACGATCACGCCCTCCGGCCGGTGGTCGCCCGAGACCCAGTCGGCGTCCTCGAGCGCGCGCTTGGCGTGGGTGAGGGAGTACCCCTCGGCGGGCTCGAGGAGGATGTCCGGGGCGCGGTCCGCGTACCGCCCCTTGAACACCTCCTCCCGCCGGCGGACCGCCTTGAACGGCGACCGGCCGGTGGCCGGATCCCGGAACGAGGAGAGCCGCTCGATGAGCTCGTCGCGGAGCCGCTCGAAGTCGGCGGGGTCCACGATCCCCGCGGGCTCCCTGCCCGCGAGGTTGATCGAGACCCCCTCGCCCGTGGACCGGATCGAGGTGTAGGCCCTGGTCTTCTGCCAGTTCACCGCCTGCGGCAGCGACACCTTCCCGTGGAGCCCCAGCACGTCGTAGACCTTCCGCGCCACCTGCCGGACCACCCCCCACTGCATCGGGCCGAACACGATGTTCGACGCGGAGAACTCGAGGTAGCCGAGCTTCCGCAACAGGTGGTCCATGTGGAGCGCTCGGGTGCACGACTGGAACCCGTGGTCGGACATGAAGATCACCAGGTCGTCGGGGCGGGCCCGCGAGAGGAACGACCCGAGCGCGTCGTCGAGCTGCCGGTAGACGTCCCGCACCCTGGCCGCGAGCTCCGTCCCACGGAGCTCCGGGTAGGCCGGGTGGTCGGGGGAGACGTACTGCGAGAGGCAGTGCTGGGTGCGGTCCACCGAGACCCACACCGAGCAGAACAGGTCCCAGTCGACCTCGTCGAGGAGCCGTTCGCAGGCGCGGATCCGCCGGCCCGTCACCTCGAGCGCCTCCTCGAGGTAGGCCTCGGGCCGGTGCCGGAACGTGGTCCAGGACATCCCGTTGATCGGCCAGGGCACGCCCCGGGCCTCGAGCTCCCCGGCGAGCTCCGGCGGGTGGGTGAACGTCCGCCCCTTCGGGAGGACCCCGCCCGCGATCACCTTCCCCCGGATGGCGGGGGGCGGGAACATGAGCGGGACGTCCGCGTAGACCGCCGTCCTCCCCGCCGCCGACAGGTCCTCGACGAACGTCCGCTCCTTGATCGAGCGGTACGTGACGGGGAACTGCTTCGTGCTGCCCGGGATCCGTTCCAGGATGTCGTACACGCCGTGGTCGGCGGGGTCCACGCCCGTGAGGAACGACGGCCAGGCGGCCCAGGAGTGGGTGGGCACGGTCGAGCGGAGCACCGCCCGCTGTCCGCGGTCGACGAGGGCCTGCAGGTTCGGGAGATCCCCCCGCTCGAGCAGGGGATCCAAGATCCGCCAGTCGGCCCCGTCCCATCCGATCAGCAACACTCGGCCCATGCGCACACCTTCCACAGGCGCGGTCGTCGGAACCCGGGCAGTCTACCGGAGCCGCCGACGGGGCCGCCGTCCCGGCTCGGGGAGGGCGCGCTCATCCCGCGGGGGTCGCGGCGCGGCGGGCGGACGGGGCGCGCCGGCGGCGAGGGAGCCGGTCCACCGCGTCCGCCAGGCGGCGGTCCGAGCCGTAGACGAGCAGCGCGAGCATCGCCCCGTAGATCGGGAGGTGGCCGATCAGCTCCTCGGCGCCGAGGAAGAACAGGGTCGCGTTGAACGGGATGCCCGCGACGATCACCGCCGCCTGGGGCAGCGTGCCGGAGATCAGCAGCAGCCCGAACAGCAGCTCGATCGCGCCGGCGATGCGCACGAACGCTACGTCGCCCACCTCGAGGCCGAGCGTCCGGAGGAGGTTGAACGCCGGGAACCGGTCGAGGAACGCGAGGGCGAGGGCCGGGCGCGCCAGCTTCTCGGTGAAGGCCAGCACGACGAGCGCGCCGCCGACCAGCATCCGGAGCCAGAGGACCGCCCGCTCGACGAGCGCCTCGGCGACCGGGGCCGCGCCCCAGCGGTCCGGCCCCGGCGGCAGGAGCGCGAGGAAGAGCGCGATCCCCAGGAGGTCCATCCGCTCGAGGATCGGCACGACCCCGTAGGGGAGCATCCCGAGGGGGCCGGCGGCGACCACGGCGAACGCCGCCGCCCGGACCCGGAACCCGCTGATCAGCCACACGCCGAGCGCGCCCTCGGCGATCCTGAGCAGGACGCCGGAGGGGCTCTCGGGGAGCGCGAGGGCCGGCGCGAGGTAGGTGTTCCGCGCGGCCTGCGCGAGGAGCGAGACCCCCGCGTGGATCGCGAGCAGGCGGGGGACCCAGGGCGACAGGCGGCCCAGGAACCCGAGGAACGGGAGCTCGGGGCGGGGGAGGCGCCGCCCCACCACCCGCCAGAGCGCGGCCGCGAGGACCGCGCCCACGATCAGCGCGAGCGTCGCGGGGTGCGCGGCGAACGCCCAGTCGTAGGGAGGGCGCTCCTCCGTGAACCAGGTCTCGTGGGCGAGGACGCCGGGGACCCCGGGCACGGTTCCAGCCTACCCGGAGCGCGGGGTCGGCCCCGCGCCGAACCGCTCGACCAGCGTGCGACCGGCGAACGCCACGTCCTCGGGGGGCGAGCCCGCGGGGAGGTTGAAGATCAGCCCGTCGAGGCCCGCGTCGAAGAAGGCCTGCACCTGCTCGGCCACGGCGTCGGGGTCGCCCACGGTGCTCCGGAACCGGAGCACGTCCTCGTCCACCCCGAGCCGGCGGGCCCGCTCCCGCTGGCGGCGTTCCGCCTCCTCCATCGTCGGCGCAAGCACCAGGGTGCCCAGGCGGGTCTTGACGATCGTCGCCGGATCCCGCCCCACCTCCTCGCAGTGCCGCGCCAGCACGGCGAGCTTGGCCCGAACCTCCTCCACGCCGCCGAAGAGGTTGCAGGCGTCGGCGTAGCGGGCCACGAGCCGGAGCGTCCGCCGCTCCCCCGCGCCGCCCACCAGGATCGGCGGCCCCCCGGGCTGAACCGGAGGCGGGACGTTCAACGCCTCGCGGACCGAGTGGAACCGCCCCTCGACGGTGGCCCGGGTCCCCGCGAACATCGCCCGGCAGATCCGGAGGGCGTCCTCGAGCCGGTCGAACCGCTCGCCGGTCGGTGGCCAGTCGTAGCCGTAGCGGGTCGCCTCGTCCTCGTTCCACGCCGCCCCGATCCCCAGGATCGCGCGGCCGGCGGAGACCACGTCCAGGGTGGTGACCACCTTCGCGAGGAGGGCCGGGTTCCGGTAGACCACGCCGGTGACGAGCGCCCCGAGCCGGATCCGCGAGGTCCGGGCGGCCACCGCGCCGAGCAGCGTGTAGCACTCGAGCATCGGCTCCTCCACCGCCCCGACGCTCGGGATCTGCTGGAAGTGGTCCATCACGAAGAACGCGTCGAACCCGGCCTCCTCGGCGGCCCGGGCGACCTCCGAGACCCGCTCGAACAGCCGCGCGTCGGGGACGCCGGGGAACGTGAAGCTCGGGAGCTGCAGACCGAACCTGAGCACGAGCGTCGCCTCCTTCCGCCATCCTCCGGGGATGCCGCGCCGACGGCGAGGGATCCCGCTCCGGACAGGGTAGGCTCGGGGGGATGCGGGGCCGGCGCACCGGGGAGCGGTGAGGGCGGCACGGCGCGCGCTCGTGGCCGGCGCGGCGGGCGTCCTCGGGCTCCTGGCGGCCGCGTTCGCGCTCCTCCCGGCGTCGGTGTCGGCACCGCCCGCCCCGCCGACCGAACCCCCGCCCTCCCCTTCCCATGCACCCTCGCCGCCGCCCCGGCTCCGGCTCGAGCTCGGTCGGGTGCGGGCCCTCGGCGTGGAGGGCCGGGCGCGCCCGCGCGGGCTCCGCGCCCCGGCCAGGGCGGTCCGGGGCGTCCTGGCCGGCCTGTACGAGCTGGGGTTCGTGGACCCGGAGGCCTGGGCCGGCGGCCGGTTCCCCGGCCTCGAGCGGTTCTTCGCGGGACCGGCCCGGGAGGAGGCGCGCCGCGACCTCGGCCGCCTCACGCTCGGCCCCGCCGCCCGGCTCCTCGTGGCCGTCGAGCCGCGCCGGGCCCGCCTCGACGTCTCGTTCCTGCTGGACCGACGCCGCCGGCCCGCTTCGGCCGTCGCGTCGGTCCGCTTCGAGGGGACCGCCCTCGCCGAGAGCGGCGCGGAGCACCTCGTCCGCCACCGGGGGGACTACACGCTCCGGAAGGGCCCCGGGGGGTGGCGGATCGTCGCCTACGACGTCCGGGGCAGGGTCCCGGGCCCCCGCCAGGCGCGCCGCCCCCTCGGGCGGTTCTCGCCCGGCCTGCGCGGCGGCCCGCTCTTCGTCCTCGTGATCGGGACCGACGCGCGCCCCGGGTGGTCGGTCGAGCGCAGCCGGGCCGACTCGATCCACATCGTCGGCGTGAACCCGTCCCGGGGACGGGCCTCGATCGTGGGGATCCCCCGGGACGCGGTCGTGGGGATCCCGGGGGCCGGCGCCCAGAGGATCAACGCGGCGACCGTCATCGGTGGCCCCCAGCTCCTGGTCCGCACCGTGGAGGCCCTGACCGGGATCCGGATCGACGCCTACCTGCTCACGGGCTTCGACGGGTTCCGCCGCCTGGTGGACGCGGTGGGAGGGATCGAGGTCGACGTGCCCTACGCCATGCAGGACCCCTTCTCGCGCGCGCACTTCCGTCCCGGCCGGACGCGGATGTCGGGGCGGGAGGCGCTCGCGTTCTCGCGGAACCGGCACGACGCGCCCGGGGGCGACGTGGGCCGCTCGCTGAACCAGGGCCGGCTCATGCTCGCCGCGCTCCGGGAGTTCCGGGCCGACCTCCGGCGGGACCCCCGCACGCTCCTGCGCTGGGCCGTCGCCGCCGCGCGGTTCCTCCGCACCGACCTCTCGCTCCGGGAGGCCCTCGACCTCCTCCTCGCCGCCTCGACGATCGACCCCGTCCGGGTCCGCGTCCGGGTCGTCTCGGGGACCGGCACGACCGTGGGGGGCGCGAGCGTCATCCGGCTCGGCGGGGAGGCCCAGGCCGTCTTCCGGGACCTCCGCGCCGACGCGGTCCTGGGCGGGCCCGGGTAGGGCGGGCCCGGCGCCTCACGGCTCCGGCATCCACCGGTAGCCGAGCCCGGTCTCGGTGAGGATGAACGTCGGGTGGGCGGGGTCGTCCCGGAGCTTCCGCCGGAGCTGCTGGACGTAGACGCGGAGCAGGTGCGCGTCGTGCTCGTAGGCGGGCCCCCACACCTTGCGGAGCAGCCAGGCGTGCGTGAGCAGCTTCCCCGGGCTCGTGACCATGGCCTCGAGCAGGCGGAGCTCCGTGGCGGTGAGGTGGACCGGCTCGCCGTCGATCCGCACCAGCCGCCGGGCGAGGTCGACCTCGAGGGGACCGAACCGGAGCGTGGCCTCCGCGGCGGCCGGCCGCGCCCGCCGTCGGACCGCCCGCAGCCGCGCGAGGAGCTCGGGCATCGCGAACGGCTTCACCAGGTAGTCGTCGGCCCCGGCGTCGAGCGCCGCGACCTTCTCCTGCTGGGCGTCGCGGACCGAGAGCACGACCACCGGCACGTCCGACCAGCCGCGGAGGCGGCGGATCACCTCGTGCCCGTCGATCCCGGGGAGCCCGAGGTCGAGCACGACGACGTCCACGGCGCTCGCCGCGAGGACCGCGAGCGCGGTCTCCCCGTTCCCGGCGGTGACCACGTCGTAGCCGTGGGTCCGGAGCCCGGTCCGGAGCGCCCGCAGGATCTGCGGGTCGTCGTCCACCACGAGCACGCGCTCCGCCGCCATCACGCCGAGAGCGGGAGCTGGAACACCACCGACGTGCCGCCTCCCGGCGCGTCCTCGATCCAGATCCGGCCGCCGTGGGCCTCGACCAGGGCCCGGGCGATCGACAGCCCGAGCCCCGTCCCGCCGTCGCGCGAGCCGCCGCGCGCGAACGGTTCGAAGACCCGCTCGCGCTCCCCGCGGGGGATCCCGGGTCCGTGGTCGGAGACCCGCACCTCCACCCAGCGCTGCCACCGGGCGGCGGACACCGTGACCTCCGAGCCCGGCGCGTGGCGCACCGCGTTCTCGAGCAGGTTCCCGAGCACCTGGTCGATCTGCCCCACGTCCATCGGGACGTCCGGGATGTCCTCCCGGAGCAGGAGCCGGACGGGCCGGTCCCGCAGCATCGGCTGGAGCCGGGCCACCGCGCCCTCGACCACGTCGGCGATGGCGGCGGGCCGCTTCTGGGGCGCGAGGGCGCCGGCGCGGGCCCGGGCGAGCTGCATGAGGTTCCCGACCAGCCGGTCCAGGCGCTCCGCCTCCTCCCGGATCGTCTCCAGGGCCTCCTTCCGATCCGCGTCGGTGAACGTCGCCGACCCGTCGAGGAGGTTCGTCACGGCGGCGGTGATCGAGGCGAGCGGCGTGCGGAGGTCGTGGGTGACGGCCGAGAACAGCGCCGCCCGGAGCGTGCTGGCCTCGGCGTCGGCCTGGGCGCGGCTCGCCTCCGAGGCCAGGCGCACGGCCTCGATCGCCAGCGCCACCTGGGACCCGAGCGACCGCGCGAAGGCCCGGGCCGCCTCCGGGATCGCCGGTCGTCGGGCCGACGGGACCATCCTGATCCGCCCGACCTCGCGGTCCCTGGTCCGCATCGGCACGGTCACTTCCTCCCCGGCCGGGGGGACCTCCGCCTCCACGACCACCGGGGGACCCCCCTCCACTTCCACCTCGCACCGGGCCAGGTCGAACAGGGCAACGGTGGCGCGAGCCACGTCCCGCACCACGGCACCGACCTCCTCCCCGCCCAGCAGCCGCTCCCCGGCGACCTGGAGCAGCCGGGTCTCCCGCTCCCTCCCGAGCGCCGCCTCGCGCTCCCGCAGCGCCGTGGAGAGCAGCGTCGCCGCCCCGAGGGAGACCACCAGGAACACGACCAGCGCGACGAGGTCCTCCGCGCGCTCGACCCGCAGCGTGTGGACGGGCGCGGTGAAGAAGAAGTTCAGGCCGAGGAACGAGAGCGCCGACGCCAGGATCCCGGCGGGCGCGCCCCCGAGCACCGCGGCGCCCATCGTCGCCGGGACGTAGAGGAGCGCCGCGATGGTCGGGGAGACGTCGAACGGGACGAGGGCGAGCGCGGTGACCGCGAGGGGCGCCGCGACGCCCGCCAGCAGCGCCCGCCCGCGGATCCGCCCCCATCGGGATCCCACGATGCCCATCGGCTCCAGCGTGGTACGAGTCGGGGAGCGCGACAACGGGCTCCCGCGAACCCTGACGGGATCCTGACGTCCTCCCCGCGGCCGCTGACGCCTCGCAGACGCCTTCGGTGCGACCCTGGGGTCGTGGCCGCCGCGTTCCTCCTCGGACTGCTGGCCGGGACGGGCCTGGGGGTCTTCTCCTACCCCCTCCTGATCCGATGGGTCGCGGCGCGCGAGCACGCGGCCGCCTCAGCCGAGGCGGACCGCACCCCGAGGGCCCGGCGCGCCGTCGCTCCCGGTCCCACGACGCCCGGCTGACCCGTGCTGGCCCCTCGACCTCAGGACCGCCGGCCGCAGGCGCAGCGCCCGCCGCAGGCGCACCCTCCGCCGGAGCCCTCCTGGCCGGCCGTGGCGAAGAGCGAGATGAGCCGCGTGACGGACGCGCTCCCGCAGGACGGGCAGGCCGGATCGGCCGCGGTCCGGGCCAGGAGCTCCTCGAACCGGTGGCCGCACCCGTCGCACGCGAACTCGTAGATCGGCATCGGCGGAAGTCTACGGCGCCGGCCGGCGCCCCCGGGCGCGAGCCGCGCCTCGGGGGCTATGCTCCGGTCGATGGCCCTGTACCGGCTCTCCGAGGACCCTCCCCCCGCGCTCACGGCCCCCGCGCTCGTGGCGGCGTTCGACGGGTGGATCGACGCGGCGGGGGCCTCGACCGCGGCCGCCGCCCGGGTGGCAGACGGAGGTCGCACGCTCGCGACGTTCGATCCCGACGCCCTCTACGACTACCGGGCGCGCCGTCCGGTCCTGGACGTCGTGGACGGGACCCTGACGGAGCTCACGTGGCCGGAGCTGTCGCTCCGGGGCCGCCGCATCGGGGAGCGCGACGTCCTGGCCCTCGTGGGCCCGGAGCCCGACTTCCGGTGGCAGGAGCTCGGCGCGGACGTCCTCGAGCTCTGCCTGCGGCTCGGCGTCGTGGAGTGGATCTCGCTGGGCTCGCTCCCGGCGGCCGTCCCGCACACCCGCCCCGTCCCGGTCCTGGGCACGGCCTCCAAGCCCGGCCTGCTGCCCGACGACGTCCCCCAGGGCCCGGCCGGGCTCCTCCGCGTGCCCTCGGCGGCGCTCAGCGCGGTGGAGTTCGCGGTCGCGGGGAGCGGGATCCCGACCGTCGGCTTCTACGCGCAGGTCCCGCACTACGTCGGGTCGACCTACCCGGCCGCGGCGATCGCCCTCCTCGAGCACGTCGGCCGACACCTGGGGGTGACGTTCGACACCGCGGACCTCCGGCGCGCGGCGGACACCACCCGGGAGCGTCTGGACGCCGCCGTGGCCGCCGACGAGGAGTCCAGGGCCTACGTCGCGCGCCTCGAGATGATGGCCGACGAACAGGGGCGACCCGCTGGGGAGGATCTGATCGCCGAGATCGAGCGGTTCCTCCGCCAGCGGGCGGACGGAGGCGCCGAGGACGACCGTCCCGGTCCGACCTGAGCGCTCAGCCTGCGGCGATCATCGCGACCGCGGCGGCGGCCAGCCCGAGCCCCACGGCCTGGGCCCGGCCCACCCGCTCGGCCAGGATCACCCGCGCGAGGACCACGGTGCTCGCCGGGTACAGGGAGACCAGGACCCCCACCAGGCTGAGCGGGCCCCGCTGCACGGCGAGCACGAGGAGGACGGTGGCCAGGGCGTCGGCCAGGCCCGCCCCCAGGGCGAGGCGGAGTCCCCTCCCGCCCCACGCTCCGCCGCGCCCGCCCGCGCCGGCCACCGGAAGGAGCAGCGCGACCGTCACGGCCTTCGCGGCGGCGAGGGGCCAGAGCCCGGCCTCCACCGAGGTCCGTCCGAAGGCGACCGTGGCCGCGCCGAGGCC
>DATMBJ010000160.1:0-4789 GCA_035559315.1 Actinomycetota bacterium | reverse complement strand
CAGGGAGGTGGCGCCATGGCCACGCACGAGATCCGGGTGGACTACTCGCGGCCGCTCACCGCGGAGCCGGAGAAGGGCCACAACCGCTGGCACCCCGACATCCCCCCGGTGGTCCGCTGCGAGCCCGGAGACGAGGTCCTCATGGAGACGCGGGACGCCTTCGACCTCCAGATCACGAAGGACTCGACCCCGGAGGATGTCGCGAAGGCCGATCTGAGCGTGGTCCACCCGCTCACCGGGCCGGTCTACGTGGAGGGGGCGGAGCCCGGGGACCTGCTCGTGGCGGAGATCCTCGAGGTCCGGGCCCCCGACTGGGGCTTCACGGTCGAGGTGCCGGGGTTCGGGTTCCTCCGGGACGAGTTCCCCGAGCCCTTCATCACGATCTGGGAGCTGGCCGAGGGGTGGGCGACCTCCCGGGACTTCCCGGGCGTCCGCATCCCGGGCGCGCCGTTCATGGGGACCATCGGCCTGGCGCCCTCCCGGGAGCTGATGGAGCGGATCGTCGCGCGCGAGCGGGAGACGCTCGAGCGGGGCGGGTTCGTCCTCCCGCCCGACCCGACGGGGGCGGTCCCCTCGGATCCGGCGATCGCCCGGGAGGCGCTCCGGACCATCCCCCCGCGGGAGAACGTGGGGAACGTGGACATCAAGCAGCTCGCCGCCGGGACCCGCCTGCTGATGCCGGTGTGGGTCGAGGGCGGGCTGTTCTCGGCCGGCGACGCCCACTTCGCCCAGGGGGACTGCGAGACCTGCGGCACCGCGATCGAGATGAACGCCACGCTGCGGGTCCGGTTCGACCTCCGCAAGGGCGTGGCCCGGGAGCGGGGGATCCGGGACCTGCAGTTCGAGCGGGACGACTACCTCGTGCCGCCCGAGTACCAGGCGCCCCGGCGGTTCTTCGCCACCACCGGGATCTCGGTGCGGAAGGACGGCCGGAACGAGTCCGAGGACGTCACCGTGGCGGCCCGGAACGCGCTCCTCAACATGATCGACCACCTGGTGGCGGAGTACGGCTACTCGCGGCAGCAGGCCTACGCGCTCTGCAGCGTGGCGGTGGACCTCAAGGTGAGCGAGGTCGTGGACGTCCCGAACTTCGTGGTCTCGGCGTTCCTGCCGCTCGACATCTTCGCCGGGTAGCCCGCCGGCCGCCGGTCGCCGACGCGATCCGGTCGCCGACGCGGTCCGGCCCCCGGGCGCGCTCCGCCGGCGGGAGGGGGGAAGGGGGGCGCCCCCGGGGAGGGGCGCGGGCCGCCGGCGGAGGGGCCTACTCGATCAGGTGCCGCCGCAGCGCCTCGGCCACGGCGGCGGTCCGGTCGGAGGCGCCGAGCTTGCGGAAGATCCGGTCCAGGTGGTAGCGGACCGAGCGGGTGGTCATCCCGAGCTCCTCGCCGATCTCGGGGTTCGTCCTCCCGGCGGCGAGGAGCCGGAGGATCCGGAGCTCCTCCTCGGTGAGGGCCTCGGGCGAGGGCTCGTCGAAGCCCTGCCCGGCCAGGCGCTCGACCAGCGTGAGGTCGATGACCATGCCGCCGTTCGCGACCACCCGGACCATGTCGAGGAGCTCGTCCCCGTCCACGTCCTTGAGCGCGTAGCCGCGGGCCCCGGCCCGGACCGCCTCGACCATCTGGCGGGGGTCGTCGTAAGCGGAGAGCAGGATCACCTTGACCGCGGGGTGCTCCCGGGAGAGCCGCCTCGCCACCTCGAGGCCGTCCATCCCCGGCATCCGGACGTCCAGCAGGACCACGTCCGGCTCCTCCTCGGCCTCGACCAGATCCAGGACCTCCCGACCGTCGGCCGCCTCGCCCACCACGACCACGTCGTCGGCCGTCCGCAGGAGCTGCACGAGCCCCTCCCGCGCGAACGGGTGATCGTCCGCCACCCCGACCCTGATCACCTCTCCCACGGGACGCGACCTCCAGGCGTGGACCGCCGGCACCGATGCTGCGCCCGGCGGCGGCCTCCGCGCATCCCGCGGGTGGGCGTGTTTCGCCTCCCAGATGGGCCGTCCCTCGTTCGGCCCCCCCGGAGGGGGCGGGGGGCCCCGCGGGTGACGCCCAGGGGACGGACCCGGCCCAGACCTTCGACCGAGGCGACGCCCGGGGTTTGTCGGCCCCCGCCGCTCCCCGCTACCCTGGACCCGCCGCAGACAGCAGGGGCGCCGCGTGCGCATGATCCCCGGCCGGGGTACCTGCCGAGGCACGAGGACCGCCGCGTTCCGCGTGCGCCTCCGCTCGTCTGCGGAGGCGCTTCCTTATCCCCGAGGGGGACCGATGCCGAGCGCGGAGAAGGTCGAGAAGGTGAAGGAGCTCGCGGAGCGGATCCGCGGCTCCCAGGCGCTCCTGCTCACCGGGTTCCAGGGGCTGTCGGTCGCCGACGCGACCGAGGTCCGCCGAGCCCTGGCCGAGGCCGACGCCAGGTTCTCGGTCGTGAAGAACACCCTGTTCAAGCGGGCGGCGGAGGAGGCCGGCCTGGCCGAGCTCGAGCGGCTGCTCGAGGGGCCGACGGCCGTCACGTTCGCCTTCGGCGACCCGGTGGCGGCGGCCAAGCGGGTGGTGGACGCGGCCAAGCGGTTCCCGGCGCTCGTCCTCAAGGGGGCGTGGGTCGAGGGCCGGGTGCTGTCGGCCGAGGACGCGCAGCGCCTCGCGACGCTCGAGTCGCGGGAGGCGCTGCTCGCGAGGGTCGCGGGCGCGCTCGTGGCCGAGCTGGCGCGGGCCGCGTACGCGTTCCAGGCGGTCCAGGCCCGGTTCCTGGCCGTGCTCGAGGCCTACCGGGCGAAGCTGCCGGCGGAACCCGGCGCGGCGTCCGGCGAGCCGGCCGGCGGCGAGGAGGCCGGCGGGGAAGGAGCCCCGGGGGAGGGCGCGTCTTCCTCCGGCGACGAAGGGGACGAAGGGAAGGAGTGACGAGGTGGCGACGAAGAAGCTGAGCACCGACGAGCTGCTGGAGCAGTTCAAGGGGATGACCCTGCTCGAGCTGTCCGAGTTCGTGAAGAAGTTCGAGGAGACCTTCGAGGTCCAGGCCGCCGTGGCCGCCCCCGTGGCCGCGCCGGCGCCCGGGGCGGGGGCCCCCGCGGCCGCCGAGGAGGCCGAGGAGAAGACCGAGTTCGACGTGATCCTGACCTCCGCCGGCGAGAAGAAGATCCAGGTCATCAAGGAGGTCCGGGCGCTCACGAACCTCGGCCTCAAGGAGGCGAAGGACCTGGTGGACAGCGCGCCCAAGCCGGTCCTCGAGCGGGTCAACAAGGAGACCGCGGAGAAGGCCAAGGAGCAGCTGGAGGCGGCGGGGGCCACGGTCGAGATCAAGTAGGCGGCCGGTTCGAGCGTCACGGGGGGCGGCGATGGGCGAGGTGCACAACGGGGAGCCCGGAAGCGCGGCGGATCGTCACTTCCGGCGGGCGCCGGTCGCTGTGCTAGGCTCCCGGCGAGTGCCCGCTCACGCAACCTGACCACGGGAAGGGGGGCGCGGGCCGATGCGGAGCGACGGGAAGACGTTCGGACAGCGCCTCCGGGAGGCCAGGATCAGGGCGGGCCTCTCGCAGTCGGACCTCGAGGAGATCTCGGGGATCCCCAAGGCGCGGCTCTCCCGGTACGAGAACGGGCACGTGTCGCCCTCGATCCACACCCTGGAGCGGCTGGCCCGGGCCCTGGGCGTGTCGGAGGCGTCGCTCCTCGGGGACGAGCGGGCGGTCCTCGAGGGCTTCTTCGCCGCGCTCGACGCCCGGGGGATCCGGATCGATTCCACCGAGCGGGCGGCGCGGGTGGCGAACGCCCTGGCCGACCTGGTGGAGGCGCTCCGGGGGGACCAGCCCGCGGGGCTCGGCGGGGACCGGACCGACGAGCAGGTCGCCGCGACCGTGGAGTCGGTCGAGCGCTGGCTGGCGGAGGGCGGGGACCGGCTCTCCGACTGACGGCCGTCGGATGGGCGAGCCCGCCGACGCGCGCGGGGTCGGCATCGAGGGCGCGCTCCTGTTCGAGCTCCCGGCGCACGCGGACCCGCGGGGCTCCCTCTCCGAGGTCTTCCGGCGGGCCTGGGTCCCGGCCGCCCGGGAGATGGTCCAGGCGAACCTCTCGGTGTCCCGGCCCGGCGTGCTCCGGGGGCTCCACTTCCACCGCCGCCAGGCGGACTACTGGTGCTTCCTGGACGGGCCGGCCTTCGTGGGCCTGTTCGACCTCCGGAGGGGGTCGCCCACCGAGGGCCGGAAGGCGGAGCTCACCCTGGACCCCGCGGAGGGGCTCCGGGCCCTCTACCTCCCGCCCGGGGTGGCCCACGGCTTCTACGCCCTGGGCGAGGTGCGGCTCCTCTACCTCGTGGACGCCTACTACACCGGGGAGGACGAGCTCGGTCTGGCCTGGGACGACCCCGCGGTGGGGATCTCGTGGCCGGCGGCCGCGCCGGTCCTCTCGGACCGGGACCGGGCCAATCCCCGCCTCGCGGAGGCCCTCCGGGATGCCCCGGCCTGGTCCCGGCCCCCGGGTTGACCCCGGGCCCTCCCGGCGCTAACGTTCGGCAGGGCCGGAGAAGGGCCTGGCAGGCGCAGTTGACTGTGCCTGCTTCCGCGCGTACACTGCTCGTTTGCCGTGCCGTCCGCCGCGTCCGGATGACGCTCGCTACGTCTTCCCTGGGGGGGATTACTGTTGCCTGACTCGTTCGTGCCCGTTCGTGAGCGCGTCAGCTTCGCCAAGATCGACGAGGTGCTGCCGCTCCCGGACCTGATCGGCATCCAGCGGGAGTCGTTCCGGTGGCTCCTCGACGAGGGGATCCGGGAGGTCCTCGAGGAGGTCTCGCCCATCGAGGACTT
>DATMBJ010000159.1:0-10163 GCA_035559315.1 Actinomycetota bacterium | reverse complement strand
GGGCGAGCTCCCGGAGGGGGAGCTGCTGCGCCTGGCGGCCGCCGTCGAGCGGAACTCCGAGCACCCGCTGGCCGAGGCCGTCGTGGAGGGCGCCCGGGAGCGGGGGGTGGAGCCCCCGGAGCCGGAAGGGTTCCAGGCCATCCCGGGGCACGGGGTGGAGGCCACCGTCGAGGGACGGAGGGTCCTGCTCGGCAACCTGAAGCTGATGCGGGACCGCGGCGTCGAGGTGGGCGATCTGGAGGCCAAGGCCGCGGCCCTCGCGGACGCCGGCGAGATCCCGATGTACGTGGCGGTGGACGGCCGTCCGGGCGGCATCGTGGCCTGCGCCGACACCGTGAAGGAGGACTCGGCGCGGGCCATCGCGCGGCTGAAGGAGCTCGGCATCGAGGTGGTCATGATCACCGGCGACGACCAACGCACCGCCGAGGCCATCGCGCGGGAGGTCGGCATCGACCGGGTCCTGGCCGAGGTCCTCCCCCAGGACAAGGCCCACGAGGTCCGCAAGCTCCAGCTCGAGGGGAAGAGGGTGGGTATGGTCGGCGACGGGATCAACGACGCCCCCGCCCTGGCCCAGGCCGACGTCGGCATCGCCATCGGCACGGGGACCGACGTGGCCATGGAGGCCTCCGACGTCACCCTGATCTCCGGGAGCCTGCGGGGAGTGGTCACCGCCATCGAGGTGTCCCGGGCCACGATGCGCAACGTCTCCCAGAACCTGTTCGGGGCCTTCGTGTACAACACCGCCGGGCTGCCCATCGCGGCCGGCCTCCTGTACCCGTTCTTCGGGATCCTGCTGTCGCCCCTCATGGCGGCGGCGGCGATGGCCTTCTCGTCGGTGACCGTGGTTTCCAACGCGAACCGGCTCCGCCGGTTCCGCCCGACGGAGGTGTGAGACGTGCTCGACAACGTCGTGGTGACGCTGCTCGGACTCGCGGCGATCGGCGGGATCGTGTGGTTCTTCTGGGGCCCGAGGAGGGAGGGCTACCGAGCCGTCGTCACCTCCTCCGGCTACCAGGAGGCGATGGTGCTGGTCAAGGGGGGCTACGCCCCCGACACCATCGTGGTCCGGGCCGGGGAGCCGGTCCGCCTCTCCTTCCGTCGGGAGGAGTCCTCGCCCTGCTCGGAGATGGTGGTGTTCGCGGATCTCGGCAAGAGCGTCCGGCTCCCCGAGGGTGAGCTCGTCCCGGTGGAGTTCTTGCCGAGGGAGCCGGGGACCTACGGGTTCACGTGCCAGATGGGGATGCTCCGCGGCCGCTTGGTGGTGGAGCCGTGATCCGGACGGGGAGAGCCGCGTGAGGTCGACGCGTGGCGCCAGCGAGGGGTGCCCGAGCACGTTCGGCGGGCCGCCGCCGGCCGACCTTCGGGCCGCGGGGTAGCCGATGGGTGCGTCCGTCCCCGTCGCGCGCAGGAACATCCTGGCCGACCGCCGCCGCCTGGCCGTGAGCGTCCTCGGGGTGGGGGCCGCCATCGCCCTGATCCTCCTCCTCCAGGGCCTGTGGGCCGGGTTCAAGCTGCAGATCTCCGCCTACGAGGACAACGTGGGCGCCGACCTCTTCGTCGGCGAGCCGGGAGCCCGCCACTTCCTCGGCGCGCCCTCGGTCCTCCCCCTGGATGCTGTCCGGGCCGTCCGCACCGTCCCCGGGGTGGACCGGGCCGACCCCGTCGTGGCCAGGTTCGCCGTCCTGGACCTGCACGGGCGCAAGCGGTTCACGTTCCTGATCGGGTCTCTCCCCGGCGGGATGGGCGGGCCCTGGGACGTCGCGGCCGGGCGGGCGGTCCGCCGAGACGACGAGATCGTGGTGGACCGGACCCTGGCCGACCAGCACGGGATCCGCCTCGGCGGCCGCCTCGACGTCATGGGCGAGGCCTTCCGGGTGGTCGGCCTGTCCGAGGGGACCCGCTCGTGGATGGCGAGCTTCGCCTTCACGACCCACGACGCGGTCGAGCGGCTGCTGAAGATGCCGGGGACCACGAGCTTCGTCCTCGTCCGCACCCGCGAGCCCGTCACCGTGGCGGCGGCGATCCGAGACCGGACGGGCCTGGCCGTCCTCACGCCGCGCGAGCTCGGCGACAACGACCGGGCCCTGCTCGCCCGGGTCATGAACGGGCCGCTCTCCCTCATGCTCCTCATCGCCTTCGCCGCCGGCACCCTGATCGTCGCCCTCACCGTGTACTCGGCGATCGTCGAGCGGATCCGCGAGTACGGCATCGCCAAGGCGATGGGGGCCCGAGGAGGGCGGCTGTTCCGGATCGTCCTCGGGCAGACCGTCATCGTCACCGCCCTGGGGACCGCCGCCAGCTACCTCCTCTTCCGCGGAGGTGCCTGGCTGGTGGGGACGTTTCGGCCGGAGATGTGGGTGCACGGGTCCCTCGCGAGCGTGGCCGGGGCGGTCGTCGCCGCCGCGCTCATGGCGGTCCTCGCTGCGGCCGTCCCGACCCGCCGCATCGCGCGCCTCGACCCCGCGTCGGTGTACAGGGGGTGAGGGTCGTGTCGGGGGTGCCGGTCGGCCGGAGGAACCTCTTCTCCGAGCGCCGCCGGGCCTTCCTCGGCATCGCCGGGGTGGGCGTCGCCCTGCTCATGGTCCTGGCCCTGGACGGGATCTTCGCGGGAGCGATGCGTGGGGTCACCCGGTACATCGACTCCTCGGGGGCGGACCTGTTCGTCTCCCAGCGGGGCGTCCGGACCATGCACATGTCGTTCTCATCGGTTCCGCTGGCCGCCGTAGAGCGGATCCGGGGGCTCCCCGAGGTGGGATGGGCCGAGCCGATCCTCTACGACTCGGGCGTCGTCAGGACGTCCGCCGAGCGCGTGCTCACCTACCTCATCGGCTACGTCCCCGGTGCCCCGGGCGGACCCGCCTCGCTGGTGGCCGGGGAGGAGCCGGGGCCGGGGGAGATCGTGCTGGACGAGCGGGCCGCCGAGGCGCTCGGTGTCGGCATCGGCGGACGGGTCGAGACCCTGGACCGGACCTGGCGGGTCTCCGGGCTGACCACCGGGATGACGAACATCGTGAACTCGGTCTCCTACGTCCGCTTCCAAGACTTCGCCGCGGCGAGGGGTCTGCGCGGCGTGGCCAGCTACGTCCTCGTCGGTTCCGGAGCCCCGGCGGACGCGATGGTCCGCCGGATCGAGGCCGCCACCGGGCTGACCGCACAGAGCCGGACCCGGTTCTCCGCCCAGGAACGTCGGGCCGTCGAGGACATGAGCACCGAGCTCATGAAGATCATGACGTTCGCGGCGTTCATCATCGGCCTCGCGGTGATCGGGCTCACGCTCTACGCGGCCACGCTGGCCCAGCTGCGCGAGATCGGCGTCATGAAGGCCCTCGGAGCCGGGCCCCGGCGGCTCGGCGCGATCGTCCTCTCCCAGGCGGCGTGGGCCGTGGGAACCGCCACGGGTCTCGCGGTGCTGCTGGCCCTGGGGCTGGGATGGGTCCTGGCTCGGGTCGCGCCGACCCTGCCTCTGCGGGTCGAGCCGTCATCGGTCGCCCGCGTGGCGGTGGGGTCCGCCCTCCTCGGCGTCCTGGGCGCCGTGAGCCCCCTCATCAAGGTGTCGCGGGTCGATCCGGCGACGGTCTTCCGGAGGCAGGCATGAACGCCGTGGCCATCCGGGCCGAGAGGCTCGAGAAGGTCTACGGGGAAGGCGAGGTGCAGGTGCGGGCGGTCCGGGGGGTGGACCTGGAGGTCCGACGGGGGGAGGTCGTGCTCATCATGGGCCCCTCCGGCAGCGGGAAGACCACCCTCCTCGCGATGCTGGGGGCCATGCTGCGCCCGACGTCGGGCCGCGTCTTCGTGGACGGAACGGACCTCACCGCGCTTCCCGAGTCCCGGCTCCCCGACTTCCGGGCCCGGAGGTTCGGGTTCGTGTTCCAGGACTTCAACCTGCTCTCCGCGCTCTCGGCCCTGGAGAACGTGGAGTTCGCGCTGAACCTGGCCGGGGTCTCGGGGAGGACGGCCCGGGAACGCGCCGCGCGGCTCCTCCGAGGGTTCGGGCTCGGTGAACGTCTCGGGTTCCGGCCGGAGAAGCTCTCGGGCGGCGAGAAGCAACGCGTGGCGATCGCGAGGGCCCTGGCCAACGAGCCGGCGGTCATCCTCGCGGACGAGCCGACGGCGAACCTCGATTCCCGGATCGGCCGTGAGGTCGCGCGGCTCCTCCGGCGCGCGGCGAGCGAGGAGGGTCGGAGCGTGGTGATCGTGAGCCACGACACCCGCCTCAAGGACATCGCCGATCGTGTGCTCTGGCTGGAGGACGGGGAGTTCCGCGCGATGAGCGAGATGGCCACCGATCCGGTGTGCGGGATGGCGGTGGAGCGGGAGGGGGCGCCCCACTACCGCCACGACGGCGAGACCCACTTCTTCTGCTCCGCGCAGTGCCGGGAGGAGTTCGTCGCGGCGCCGAGCCGGTTCCTCCAGCGGGCCCGGCGGCCGGCCTGAGGAAGGGGAAGCTGTCACGGGGGAGAGCCACCCTACCTGTAGGGGAGACCGGAGGCGCGGGATGAGGGATCGTGAGAGGTGGCTGCTCGGCTCCGGAAGATCGAGGGGCAGGTCGCCGGGATCCGTCGGATGTACGAGGGCGGCCGGTACTGCGTCGACGTGCTCGATCAGCTATCCGCGGCGAGGGCCGCCCTGGGGAGCGTGGCCATGCTGATCCTCGAGGACCACGTGAACACCTGCGTCGCGGAAGCGCTGGAGGGCGGGGACGGCCGGGCGAAGGCCGCGGAGCTCCTGGCCACCGTCGGGAGGTTCGTGAGGAGCGTTCGACCTAAGATGGATGCGATACGTGCACGGCTGTTCCTCGTATCGATCGTGGCCCTCGCGCTGGCCTGGCCCGCCGGGGCCGCGTTGGCCCACGAGGAAGAGGAGCAGGTGCCGGCGAGGACGCTCGTGAAGCAGGCGATCGCGCTGCTCCGCGGGCAGCCGGAGCAGGTGGAGGCCATCGAGGACAAGATCCACGACGCCCTCGCGGCCGAGGACACGGAAGGCGTGGACCTCGAGCTCGTGGAGCGGGCCGATCGCGCCTTCGAGGAGGGGAAGATCCACCTGGCGCAGGACCTGCTGGAGGAGGCCATCGGCGCCGCGCCCCACCGCGTGGTGGCGACGCCGAACCCGGAGCCGGGGATGCCGGCGCCCTCCCCGGAGCCGGAGGCCGAACCCTCGCCGGTGCTGCACGAGCGCGCCCTGAGGGGCGGCCTCCGGGCGCCCACAGGGGTGGCCGGCCCGGTCCTCCTCGGCCTGGCGGGACTCGCCGTGCTGCTCGGCCTGATCGTCGTGCGGAGGGTTCGCTGATGGCCGCGGTCGCCGCCCGTCCCGGGCTGGGCCGGAGGATCCTCGACGCGCTCGACGAACGCCTGGGTCTCCGGGCGCTCTCCTACCCGGTCCCCGAGCACGCGAACAAGCTCGCCTACAGCCTCGGCGGGCTCGCGCTCGTGAGTTTCCTCCTGCTCCTCGCGACCGGGATCGTGCTCGCCCAGTTCTACGACCCTATGCCGGAGACCGCGCACACGAGCGTCCGCCGGCTGATCACCGAGGTGACGCTCGGCGCGTACCTGCGGGGCTTCCACTACTGGGCGGCCATGGCCATGGTCGTGCTGGTCGGCCTCCACCTGCTCCGGGTCTTCGTCTCCGGGGCGTTCAAGCGTCCCCGGGAGGGGAACTGGATCGTCGGGGTGATCCTCGCCGGGATGACCGCGCTCTTCTTCTTCTCGGGCACGGTCCTCAAGTGGGATCAGGAGGCCCTGGAGGCCCTGGAGCACAACATCGAGATCGGCGAGCTCCTCGGGAGACTCGGCTTCTGGTTCTCCCCTCGGTTCGGTGGCGTCCCGCTCCTGCTCCGGATCTACACCGTGCACATCGCGATCCTCCCCGCCCTCTTCTTCCTCATCGTGGGGGTGCACCTGCTCCTGGTGAAGCGGCACGGCATCGCTCCCTCGCCCTTCCGTCACGGCCCGGAGCCCGAGCCGACCGAGCCGTTCTCGCGGCACCTGGCCCGTCTGGGCGGCTTCGCGCTGATCCTGGTCGGGCTCCTCACGGCCCTTGCCGTGCTGGCGCCCCCCGGGCACGGGCCGGCGCCGGTGGAGGGGATCGAGGTGACCAAGCCGCCCTGGCCCCTGCTCTGGCTCTACCCGATCGAGAACTGGGTCGGGGTGTCGGGGATCCTGTGGGCGACGCTCGCCGTCTTCACGGCGCTGCTGGTCGTACCGTTCGTGGACCGCGGACCGGAGCGGCACCCGCTCCGTCGCCTGGCGGTCGTGGTGCCGGCCGCCCTCGTCGTCCTGGCGATCCTGGCGCTGATCGTGTACGGGGCCCTGACACCGGTGACGACCCACATCGAGGGATGAGGGCGATGGCGACGCGGACGGTCGTCGTGTTCTGGTCGGCGGTGGCGGCCGCGGTCTTCCTGCTGGGGGGCGGCGTGGCCTCGGTGCGGGCGGTCCTGGGCGGTGGCGGTCCGGTGGACGTGGCGCTCGCCCTGGTCTCCGCCCTCGGGCTCTCCGGGGCGCTGCTGGTCGCCGGGCGCATCGTCGTCGTCACGGCCCGCCTCGAACGGGAGGCCGGACCGCTGCACGGGTGAGCCGGCGACCCGCGGGCCGGTCCGCCGTGGATCCCGGGTCGCTCGGGTCAGCGACCCTCGGGGACCTCGGCCAGCACCCGGTACCAGAAGAGCCCGCCCGCCTCGCGCATCCGGGCGAAGCCGGCCCCGGCGAGCGCCGCACGGAGGTCCGGGAGCGTGTACGTGGCGTGGAGCGGGCATCGCCGGGCGAGCGGACCGGCGAACGGGGGGAGCACCACGTCCACGAGGAGGAGCCGCCCGCCCGGCCGGAGCACCCGGGCCGCCTCCGCCGTCGCTTCCTCCCAGGCCTCCACGTGGTGCCAGACGAGGATCGAGATCACCAGGTCGAAGGACCGCTCGGGGTAGGGAAGGGCGGCGGCGTCGGCCCGCTCCACGCGCGCCCGCTCCCCGAACCGCTCGAGGCGCGCCCGGGCCAGCTCGACCATCTCCGGATCGTGGTCCGTGGCCACGAGGCGCCATCCCGGGAACCGCTCGAGGAGCGCCTCGGCGCCGAAGCCCGCCCCGCTCCCCACCTCCAGGACCTCGGCGCGGCCCGGGAGGTCGGCGAAGCGCAGGGTCCAGGGCAGGACCGCGCGCCGAGAGAACGCGCCCCAGGCGGGGCTCCTGAGCACCATCTTCTCCACGGCGTGCATCTCCACGGGGCCAGCCTACGCCCGACCGGGGAGTGCGGGTGGGCGGGAGGTCCCCCCTCCGCGAGCGGGTCGGCCGGGGCGCGCGGAGGCTTCACCGGCCTCGCGCGGGACCTTCACGGTCCCTTCACGCGCGAGGCCTAGGGTGCAGATCGAGCGCGGGGGAGGAAGCGGAGGACGTGGCCCCCGCGGGGAAGCGGAACGGAGGTGGGATCGTGAAGCGGTTCGTGGCGATCGCGGCGATGGCGGCGCTGACGGTGCTGGGCGGCGCGGGGATAGCGGAGGCCGCCGGGCCCGAGCCCGGCGGGGGGCCGGCGTTCGGGCAGCACGTGGCGGGGATGGCGCCGGAACACCCGGTCGAGCACGGCGCGGGCTTCGGCTCGTGCGTGAGCGCGATGGCGAGGAGCGAGTGTCCCCACACGCACTGAGCGGACCCCTCGCGCGGAGGCTCGCCGCCGTCGAGTCGGGCGTGGGTCGCGGGGGCCGGGCCGGCGTGCCTCGGCGGACCCTCTGGATCGGGGGGCTGGGCGCCGCCGGCCTCGCCCTCCTCTACGCCGCGGTGGTCGCGACCGCCTCCGGGTCGATCGATCACCTCGTCGAGCAGGTCCGGACCGACTGGTACCTCCTCGTTCCGATCGTGGCGGGCTTCGGCGTCCAGGTCGGGCTGCTCGCGGAGCTCCGTCGCCGGCGGCGGATGCACGGGGTCGCGGCGGGCGCCGGGGCCGCGGGCGCGGGGGCCTCGACCGTCGGGATGGTCGCCTGCTGCGCCCACCACATCGCGGATCTGGCGCCCTTCGTCGGGGCCACCGCCGCCGCCACCTTCCTGTACGACCATCGGGTGGCGTTCATGGTGGTCGGCCTGGGGGTGAACGCGGTGGCCATCGCGGTCGCCGGTCGTCGTCTCCGGCGGTCGCCCGCACCGCCCCTCCGCGAGGAGGAGGAGGTATGCGCGGTCGGTTGATCGTCTCCCTGCTCGCCGTCTCGTCGGTCGTCGGGGCGGTCGCGGTCCTCGCGGCGCGTGAGGAACGGGCGCCGGTCGCCGCCGACGCGGTTCGACCGACCCCGCGGACGGAGGCGGTCCTCCCCGCCCGCACCGTCGACGCGGGCGGCGTGCGGGTGCGCATCGAGCCGCTCGCGATCGACGAGACGGGTGCCGCCTTCCTGGTGACGCTGGACACCCACGAGGGCGACCTCGCGGTCGATCTCGCCGCGAGCGCGCGGCTCGAGGTGGGAGGAAGCGTGTGGGACGAGGCCTCCTGGGAAGGGGATCCGCCGGGCGGACATCATCGTCGAGGGACGCTCGTCTTCGGACCGGAGGAGGCCCCGACCGGGAGGGTGCGGCTCACGATCGATGGCCTGCCCGAGCCGGTCGTCGTGTCCTGGGACCTCGGAGGTTGAGGACCCGGCGGGGGCGCCCGCCGGCATGGCATGCGGAAGGAGGGAGATGCGATGGCCTGCGGACATCCCGGATGCACCTGCGGGGGGCGGGGGATCGCCGACCGCAGCGAGGCCGGGCACGCGCACGGGTGCGGCGGGCACGGATCGGGTGGGTGCTGCGGGGACCACGCGGAGCCCGCGCCGAGGGAGACCGACGACGAGATCGGGGAGGACCGTCCCGCGGTCGCCTGATCGCCCGCCGCGCGGTCCCCGCGGACGTGTGGAGGTCGCGTGCGCTCCGGCCGACCGGCTCGTGGTCACATCCGCTGCCCATCGGCTTCACAGGTCCTTCACAGCCGCGGCCGATGCTCGAGCCGGCGCGGGAGGAGGTGGTGACGTGACGCGGCTCCAGCCCGGGGCTCCGGCGGAGCCATCGATCGCGCGGTCGCTCGGAGGGCGACCGGGCACGTGCCTCCTCATGGGCGCGGCCGCGGTCGGGCTGATCGCGGCGTTCCTCCTGGGGGCGCCCCTGGTCTCCGTGTTCCTCGCGGGGCTCCTGTTGATCTGCCCGCTCCTCGCGTGGAGCCCGCTCCGGTACCAGCGCCGGGCCGTCTCCGGGGCGGCGCGTGGGCGCGGCGGACCCCGGCCGGTCGAGGTGGTGGTGGTGACCTCGCCCTCCTGTCACCTCTGCGAGGACGCGCTGGCGGCCCTGGCCGAGCTGGCCGCGGAGTTCCCGCTGTCGGTCCGGGAGGTGGACATCGGCTCGGCGGAGGGCGGCCGGATCGTGGAGCGGTACCGGCCGGCCATGCCCCCCGCCGTGCTCGTCGACGGCGAGCTGTTCAGCGCGGGACGTCTTCCCCGGGGGAAGCTCCGCCGGTACCTGGAGCGGGCGGCGTAGTGGTCGAGCTCCTCAGGACGGGGTCGATCCTCGCGGCGTTCTTCGCCGGCGCCGTGGCGCTCTTCAGCCCCTGCTGCATCGTGTTCCTGCTCCCGGCGTACATGGCCACCGCGGTGAAGAACCGCCGGTGGCGGCTCCTGCCCCTCACGCTGATCTTCGCCGCCGGCCTCGCCCTGGTGCTCCTGCCGGTCACGGTGGGGGTGGCGCTCGTGAGCTCGGCGATCGCCCGCTACCACGTCCCGCTGTACGTCGGGGGCGGGATCCTGCTGCTCGTGCTGGCGGCCCTCTCGCTCTCGGGGAGGTCGTGGAGCATGCCGTCCTTCCTCCGCGCCCCGTCGCTCGAGCGGAGCGACAGCGCCGGGGTCCTGGCCCTCGGCGTGTTCTCCGGCGTCGCGTCCTCCTGCTGCGCGCCGGTCCTGGCCGGGGTGGTGACCCTCTCGGCCCTCTCGTCCAGCGCTGCCGGCTCGGTGGGGCTCGGGCTGGCCTACGTGTTCGGGATGGCCTTCCCGCTCTTCGTCCTGGCGTTGCTGTGGGACCGGCTGCGCCTGGGCGAGCGGCGGCTCCTCCACGCTCGGCCGGTCCGGTTGCGGGTGGCGGGCCGGAGCATCGCGACGAACACGGTGAACCTCGCGGTGGCCGTGGCGTTCGCGCTCATGGGCGTGGCGGTCCTGGCGCTGGCGGCGGCCGG
>DATMBJ010000158.1:0-2823 GCA_035559315.1 Actinomycetota bacterium | reverse complement strand
CGGATCTCCCACTCGACCTCGTCGAAGGGGTGGACCCCCTCCTTCGTGAAGTAGCGCCGGAACGTGAGCCCCGTGCGCGCCACCCCCACGTCTCCCTGCTTCGTCGCCACCGCGGACGCCCCCTTTCCTCGCTCGGGGAAGGCTCCTTACACGCGTGGAATCACAACGCTGGGATCCTGCCACGGGGAAGGGCGATCGTCAAGATGCTGTGGCCGGATCCGCCGCTCGGCACTACATATCGTGGCACGACGGCCTTCGCCCACCGCCGCGCCCTTCACCCGCGCCGCTTCGCCGGCTCCCGCTTCTGGAGCAGGAGCCCGAGCTCCCGCTCGAAGTCCGTGAGCTCCTGGAAGTCCTTGTAGACGCTCGCGAAGCGCATGTACGCGACCTGGTCCAGCTCGGCGAGCCGCGAGAGCACCTCGAGCCCCACCTGCTGGGAGGTCACCTCGGGCCCCCGGCGCCGCATCGCGTCCTCGACGGCGTCGGCCAGGGCCGCGACCCGCTCCTCGGTGATGGGACGGTTCACGATCGCCTTGCGGACCCCGGCCACCACCTTCTCCCGCAGGAACGGCTCCTTCGAGCCGTCCCGCTTGATCACGACCAGCCCCACCTCCTCGACCCGCTCGAAGGTCGTGAACCGGCGCCCGCACCGCAGGCACTCGCGGCGGCGGCGGATCGCACGCCCTCCCTCCGCCGGCCGGGAGTCCACGACCCGGTCGGCTCGGTGGTCGCACCACGGACACCTCATGCGCCCCGCCACAACATCTGGTGGTCGGGCGCACGGTACGTCCGAGATGTCGCGCCGTCAAGGAGCGGGGATCTCGAGGACCTGGCCGGGCCTGATCGCGCCCGGATCCACCCCGTTGGCCCGGGCGATGGCGTCGACCACGGGCCTCGGGTCCCCGGCGGGCCCCACCAGCGCCGCGGCGATCCCCCAGAGCGTGTCCCCCGGGCGCACCACCACGACCCGTGCCGCCCTCCGTCCCGCGCCCCCCGGCCCTCCGTCCGCCGAGGAGGCGCCGAGGGCCCGCCCCGCCGGGATCGCGAGGGCCACGACCGCGGCCAGCAGGACGGCCCCCCGCCGGGACCGCGGCGACCTCGAGCGAACGGACGTTCGACCCACGGCCCGCATCATCCTCGAACGCGCGTTCGTTGTCAAGGACGAACGTATGTTTGAACCCGACCTCCGCGCGTGCTAGGGTCCGCCCGGGGGAAGGAGGAGCGATGGAGAACGAGGAACGGCTCACCGCGAGGCAGCGGAGGATCCTGGAGTTCATCCGCGAGACGGTCCGCGAGCGCGGGTACCCGCCCACGGTCCGGGAGATCGGCGAGGCCGTGGGCCTCACCTCGTCCTCGTCCGTCCACAGCCAGCTCGCGAACCTCGAACGGCTCGGGCTCCTGCGCCGGGACCGGACCAAGCCCAGGGCGGTGACGCTGGCGCGCCCCGTCACCAGGGCCGAGGGCGTCGCGATCCCGCTCCTCGGGCGGATCGCGGCCGGGGGCCCCATCCTCGCCCAGGAGAACGTCGAGGACTACCTCACGGTGCCCGTGGGTTTCGCGGAGGAAGCCGACCACTTCGCGCTCCGGGTGCGCGGGGACTCGATGGAGGGCGCCGGGATCCTGGACGGCGACCTGGTGGTGGTCCGCCGCCAGGACGTGGCCGAGGACGGCGACATCGTTGCCGCCCTGCTCCCCGGGCCCGCCGAGGACGAGGCCACGGTGAAGCGCTTCCGCCGCCGGGACGGGCGCGTCCTCCTGGTGCCCGAGAACCCGGCCCTCGAACCCTTCGAGCTCCCGCCCGGCGGCCGGATCCTGGGGAAGGTCGTGGCCGTCCTGCGGAGGCTCTGAGCCCCGTTCCCCCGGCCGAGGGCCCGAGCCCTCCGCTCCGCGCGCGGAGGCTCTAAGCTCTGCGCCACACGGGTGCCCCGGTCGGGGGCCGGAGGCGGGCGGGCTCGGCCCCGCCCGGGGGAGCGGAGCTGGCATGGCGATCCCGGCGACCAACACCGCGCTCGAGCGGGCGATCCGGTCCCAGCCCGCGGAGCTCGAGCGGCTCCTGCGGATCCCCGTCCACCACGCCGTCGAAGGGCTCCACCGCGCCCACCGGATCTGGCTGGTCGGCACCGGGAGCAGCCAGCACGCCGCGGAGCTCGGCGCCGCGATGCTGAACGACGCCGGGCGGGCCGCGCAGGCCGTGCCGGCGATGCAGTTCGTGGACTTCGCGCCGGTGGTGGGCCCCCAGGACGGCATCGTGGTCATCACCCACACCGCCGAGACCGCCTTCGCCCTGGCCGCCAGGTCCCTCGCCATCCAGGCCGGGCTCGGCGTGGTCTCGATCACCCGCCGCGGCGTGGGGTTGGCCGACGCCGTCGAGACCGTGGACCGGGACCCGGCCGAGACCTACACCGTGAGCTACACGGCGGCCCTCCTGGTCCTCGCGCGGATCGCCTCGGAGATGGGCGCCCCCAACCTCAGGCCCGAGGCGCTCGCGCGGGTGCCGGAGGACGTGGCCCGGGCGATCGAGGAGCCGGGCGTGGAGCGGATCCCACCCCCCGGCCGCCTGCTGGTGCTGGTCGGCGCGGGACCGGCGGCCGTGACCGCGCGGGAGGGAGCGCTCAAGGTCCGCGAGGGGGCCCGGATGCTGGCCGAGGGCTTCGACGTCGAGTACCTCCTGCACGGCAACGCGGTGCCCCTCGGCGCCCAGGACCGGCTCCTCGTGCTCGCCCCGCCCGCGGACCCCCACGGGCTGCTCGAGGGCGTGGCCCGGGCCGCATCGGCCGAGGGCATCCCGGTCTCGCGGCTCGAGGAGCCGGCCGGCCTCCCGCC
>DATMBJ010000157.1:0-2882 GCA_035559315.1 Actinomycetota bacterium | reverse complement strand
GGCTCGAACCTCGTGCGGCACCTCCTGGAGGCGGGCGACCGCGTTCGGGTGCTCGACGACCTCTCCACCGGGCATCGGGCGAACCTCGACGGGGTCGAGGCCGAGCTGATCGAGGGCGACGTCCGCGACCTCGAGCTGATCCGGCGGGCCTGCCGGGGGACCGAGGTCGTCTACCACCTAGCGGCCCTGCCCTCCGTGGCCCGCTCGCTCGCCGACCCCGGGACCACCAACGACGTGAACGTCCGGGGAACGCTCTCGGTGCTGCTCGCGGCCCGGGCGGAGGGGGTGCGGCGGGTGGTGTACGCGTCGTCGTCCTCGATCTACGGGGATGCTCCTTCCCTCCCGAAGGAGGAGTCGATGCCCCCGCTCCCGCGCTCGCCCTACGCGGCGGCGAAGCTCGCGGGCGAGGCCTACTGCCGGGCGTTCACCGCGAGCCTGGGGCTCGAGACCGTCTCGCTCCGGTTCTTCAACGTGTTCGGGCCGCGGCAGGATCCCGCCTCGCCATACGCGGCGGTGATCCCCCGGTTCGCCTCGCGGATGCTCGCCGGGGAGCCCCCGGTGATCTTCGGGGACGGCCGGCAGAGCCGGGACTTCACCTACGTGGAGAACGCGGTGCGGGCCTGCCGGCTGGCCGCGGAGGCCGACGGGGAGGTGGCGGGCGAGGTGCTGAACGTGGCCTGCGGGCGGCGGACCTCGCTGCTCGAGCTGGTGGCGATGCTGAACCGGCTGCTCGGCACGTCCCTGGAGCCGGCCTTCGCCGCGCCCCAGCCCGGCGACGTCCGCCACTCCGAGGCCGCGATCGGGCGGGCCGAGCGCCTGCTCGGCTACCGGCCGCTCGTGGGGGTGGAGGAGGGGCTGGCGGAGACCGTGGCCTGGGTGGCGCGGGCGGCGCCGGTGGGGGGATGGTCGTGAGCTCGCCGCTTCCCTCCGCCGGCCCGCCGGAGCGGATCCCCCTGGTCCGACCGGGCGTCGCCGACCCCGAGCGGGTCGCAGCCCGGGTCCGGGCCATCCTCGAGAGCGGGGTCCTCACCGACGGGCCGTACGTGCGGGAGCTCGAGGGGCGGGCCGCCGAGTACCTCGGGGTCCGCCACGCGATCGCGGTCTCCTCGTGCACCGCGGGGCTGATGCTGGTGCTCCGGGCCGCGGAGCTCACCGGCGAGGTGGTGGTCCCCTCCTTCACGTTCGCCGCGACGGTCCACGCCGTGGCCTGGAACGGGCTCCGGCCGCGGTTCGCCGACGTCGACCCCGCGACCCTCACGCTCTCCCCGGAGGCGGTCCGCCGGGCGCTCGGGGTCCGGGCCTCGGCCATCCTCGCCACCCACGTCTACGGGACGCCGTGCGACGTGGAGGGCCTGGCCGCGGTGGCCGAGGAGCACGGGCTCCGCCTGTTCTTCGACGCCGCCCACGCGTTCGGCTCCCGCCGGGGCGGGGTGCCGGTGGGGCGGTTCGGCGACGCCGAGGTGTTCAGCCTCTCCCCCACCAAGGTCCTGGTGGCCGGGGAGGGCGGGCTGATCGCCACCGACGACGACGTGCTCGCCGAGCGCTGCCGGACGGGTCGCGACTACGGGAACCCCGGCGACTACGACTGCCGGCTGGTCGGGCTGAACGCCCGGATGTCCGAGCTCCACGCCGCCGTGGCCCTCGCCTCGTTCGAGGACCTCGAGGAGCGGATCGGGGAGCGGAACGCCCTCGCCTCCGCGTACCGAGAGACGCTCGAGGACGTTCCGGGCGTCTCGTTCCCCTCGGTCGGCCCGGGCGACCGCAGCACCTACAAGGACCTCGCGGTCCTCGTGGACCCCGGGGCCTACGGCCGGTCCGCGGACGACCTCGCCCGGGCCCTCGCTGCCCACGGGATCGAGACCCGCCGGTACTTCGCGCCCCCGGTCCACCGGATGCGCGCCTACCGGTCGCTGGCCGGCGGCGACGGGCACCTCCCCGAGACCGAGCGGGCGTCCGCCCGGGCGCTCACGCTCCCCCTCTGGTCGGGGATGGGTGAGGAGCGGGTCCGGCGGGTGGCGGCGGCGGTGGCGGCGCTCCGGCGCTGAGCGGCGGGGGCCGCGAGTAGGAAAGATACCCAACCCGTTCGATGGCCCCGGGAGGGGCCTCGGGCGTACGGTGTTGGGTCGGAGCTGCGAGGGGAACATGGCCGAGCGCGGGAGCGCGAACGGGAACGGGATCACCCGGCGTGCCTTCGTCCGCCGGACCGCGGTCGTCGGGGGGAGCCTGCTCTGGATCGCCCCCGCCATTCAGACCCTGGCCCCCGCGGCCCGGGCGCACGCGGTCGGGACGCCCACGCATCAGTGCTGCTCATGCAGAAAGGTGTCGGGCCTGGGTGCGGACCCCTGCAACCAGTGCGCCACGGACGCGACCCCCACCCTGGCAGATTGCGAGGCTTACTGCGCGCAGTTCAGCACGCCTGACGTGACGTGCGGGGTGAAGGAGTTCCACTCGGGCACCACGGCGTTCACGTGCACCGGCGGGGCCGAGTGCCAGCCGAAGGAGCACGTGTGACGCAAGTCGCGGTGGAGATGAGCGGTGGCTGACGGCACCCACCTCAAGCGGAAGCTCGGGATCAGCCGGCGCGACCTGATCCGCCGCGGCGTCGTGGTCGGCGGCACGCTCCTGTGGACCGTTCCGGTGATCACGAGCATCAGCCGGGCGCACATCCGGGCCGCCCACTCGCCGGCCTCAGGATGCTGCGAATGCCGAAACCGGCGGAACGACGCACTGCCCCTCGTCGGGTGCCCGCAGCCCCAGTCCGAGGTGGACACGCCGAGCAAGTGCGCCCACGCGTGCCACGAGCTGGGCTACCGGTCGAGCCAGTTCCATACGGCGCCCGGCCACGACACCCTCACCTGCGTGGAGCCAACGGGCTGTATCGG
>DATMBJ010000156.1:0-13483 GCA_035559315.1 Actinomycetota bacterium | reverse complement strand
AGCCGGCGGCGACCGCTGCCCCCGAGCCGGCGGCGACCGCCGCCGAGGCGGCTCCGCCGGGAGCGCCGGCGGCGGAGCCGGGGGCCGACGCGCCGCCCGCGTCCACCCCGGAGGCCCGAGCGGCGGAGCGTGAGCCGGTCGCGGTCGAACCATCCGAGGATCGGGGGAACCGATGACCACGACCAACATCACGGCCGAGCAGGTGAAGGCGCTCCGCGACGCGACGGGCGCCGGGATGATGGACTGCAAGCGCGCGCTCCAGGAGGCCGGGGGCGACGTCCAGCGCGCCATCGAGATCCTGCGGGAGCGCGGCCTGGCCTCGGCGAAGAAGCGGGCCGGGCGGACCGCGACCCAGGGGCGGATCGAGGCCTACGTGCACCACAACGCCACGGTCGGCGTCCTCGTGGAGGTGAACTGCGAGACCGACTTCGTCGCGAACACCGACCGGTTCCGCGAGCTGGCGCGGAACGTCGCGCTGCACATCGCGAGCGCCTCGCCGTCGTGGGTGTCGCGGGAGGACGTCCCGGAGGACGTGCTCGCGGCGGAGCGGAGGATCTACGAGGCCCAGGCGAGGGAGATGGGCAAGCCGGAGGGCGTGATCCCCAGGATCGTCGAGGGCAAGCTCGCCGCCTTCTTCCGCGACCACGTGCTGCTCGACCAGCCGTTCGTGAAGGACCCCGAGGGCAAGAAGACGGTGGGCGAGCTCCTCGACGAGGTGTCGGCGGTGGTCGGGGAGAAGGTTGCCGTGCGTCGGTTCGTCCGGTACAAGCTTGGCGAGGAGCTCGGCTAGGCTGGGGGGCGGACGGGACGGCGAGGGTGTTCGGGCGCGGCCGCGACCGGGGACCGGGAGGATGCGGGGGATGATGGATGGCGGCGGAGCGACCGAGCGGCGTCCGATCTACCGACGGGTCCTCCTGAAGCTCTCGGGCGACGCGTTCGCCCCGCCCGACCGCGACTTCGGGATCTCCACCGAGTCGACCGCGCTCCTGGCCCGGGAGCTCCGCGACGTCGTGGACCTCGGCGTGCAGACGGCGGTGGTCGTGGGCGGGGGGAACATCTTCCGCGGACGGGACGCGCCGGGCATGGACCGGGCCAGGGCCGACTACATGGGGATGCTGGCCACGGTGATGAACGCCCTGGCCCTCCAGGACGCGCTCGAGAAGCTCCACGTCACGACCAGGGTGCAGACCGCGATCCACATGGCCCAGGTGGCCGAGCCCTACATCCCGCTCCGGGCCATCCGCCACCTCGAGAAGGGGCGGATCGTGATCTTCGCCGCCGGGATGGGGGCCCCGTTCTTCTCCACCGACACCACCGCCGCCCAGCGGGCCCTCGAGATCAAGGCCGAGGCCATCCTCAAGGGGACCAAGGTGGACGGCGTCTACACCGCCGACCCCCACGTCGACCCCACGGCCCGCCGCTTCGAGGAGATCGAGTACCTCGAGGTGCTACGGCAGGGCTACCAGGTGATGGACGCGACCGCGATCTCGCTCTGCATGGAGAACAAGCTGCCGATCATCGTGTTCGACTTCCGGAAGGAGGGGAACATCCGCCGGGCCATCTCCGGCGAGCCGATCGGGACCCTGGTCCACGGAGGGTGAGGTGACGACGCCGAGCACCGTCGACGAAGCGCTGGCCGAGGCCTCGACGAAGATGGACAAGGCGGTGGCGGTCTTCAAGGAGGACCTGGCCGCGATCCGGACCGGGCGGGCGTCGCCGGGCCTGGTGCAGAAGCTCGAGGTGGACTACTACGGCGCCCAGGTGCCGCTGAACCAGCTCGCGTCGTTCTCGGTGCCGGAGCCGCGCCTCCTCGTGATCCAGCCGTTCGACCGGAACGCGATCGCGGCGATCGAGAAGGCCATCCTCGGGAGCGACCTCGGCATCACGCCCTCCAACGACGGGCAGGTCATCCGGCTCGCGTTCCCTCCGCTCACCGAGGAGCGCCGGAAGGAGCTGATCAAGCTGGTCCATCACCGCGCCGAGGAGGCGCGGATCGCGGTGCGGAACGTGCGCCGCCACGACAAGGAGGCCCTGGAGCGGCTTGAGCGCGAGGGCGCCATCTCCGAAGATGAGCTGCGTCGGGCCGAGAAGGAGCTCCAGAAGCTCACGGACCAGCACGTCGCCGAGATCGACGAGATCCAGCGCCACAAGGAGCAGGAGCTCAGGGAGATCGCGTGAGGAAGGGCGGAGGCCCGTGACCGAGGAACGCGAGAAGGAGAAGGAAGACCTCTTCGAGGACCTCGACCGGTTCTTCGCGCCCATCCAGGACGTGGATTGGCCGGAGCCCGCCGAGCCGGCGCGGACCGGGGTCGGCGAGGCCGAGGGGGAGCCCGAGCGGCCGCGGGAGGAGGCCGAGGAGGAGGGAGCCGCCGCCCCTCCAGGGGAGCCCGCGCGGTTCGCCGCCGAGGAGCCCGTCCCCGCCGAGGAGCCCGCGCGGTTCGCCGCCGAGGAGGAGGCCCCCGCGGAGGAGCCGGTGCCGTCCGAGGTGCCCGCGGAGGAGCCCCTCCCCGCCGAGGAGCCGACCCGCGCCTGGGGGCCCGGCACCCCGGAGGAGCCGGCCGAGGTCCGGGCCGAGGCGACCCCCGCTGAGGAGCTCGCGGCCACCCGGGAGGTGGCCGCCGCGGGAGGGCCCGAGGCCCCCGAGCCCGCCGGGACGGCCCAACCCCCCGAGGAGCCCCCCACGGAGGAGGACCTGGAGGCCGCCGCGGAGCACTTCGCGGAATCCCTCCGGATGGAGGAGGCGCGGGAGCCGGGGGAGGCGCCGGGCTCGCCGCAGGAGGTCGAGCAGCGGCTCCTCGCGGACCTCGAGCGGCCGGCCGCCGAGCCGCGGACCGTGAAGGTGGGGCCGGAGGGCCTGGGGGGCCCGAGCTGGCAGGAGCCGACGACGCTCGAGGTCGGGTTCGAGGCCGAAGCCCGGGCCCCCGGCCGCGACGTCCCGGCCGCCTTCGTCACGGGCCTCGTGCTCGCCGGGATCGCCATCGGTTCCCTCGCCTGGAGCAAGACCGCCTTCGCGGTCGTGGCCGGGATCCTCGTGCTGGTGGCCCAGGGCGAGCTGTACGGGGTGCTCCGCCGACGCCACCACCACCCGGCCACGGCCGTGGGGCTCTCCACGGGGGCCCTGGTCCTCGCCGCCGGCTACGCGCGGGGCGAGGCCGCGATGCTCGCGATGCTCGGGTTGGGGACGATGGCCACCTACCTGTGGTACATGGCGGCGCCCCCCTCCCAGCGCCACCACGTGACCCGCGAGGTGGCCCTCACGCTCCTCCCGGTGGTCTACGTCGCGCTGCTCGCCGGCTACGCGCTCACCACGTTGGCCATCCCCGCGCCCCCCGACGGCCGCGCGCTCCTGCTCGCGGTCCTCGGGCTCACCTTCGTCTACGACACCGCCGCGTTCGTGGTCGGGGCGTGGTGGGGGAGCCGGCCGCTCGCGCCCTCGATCTCCCCGAAGAAGTCCTGGGAGGGCGCGATCGGGGGCACGGTCGTCGTCCTCCTCGTCTCGGTGGGCGTCGTGGCCTCGGCCGTGGACGCCCTGGAGTCCGTGGCGCGCTCCGTCGGGCTCGCGCTGGTCGTGGCGGTGTTCGCGACCCTCGGGGACCTGGCGGAGTCCCTGATCAAGCGGGACCTCGGGGTGAAGGACATGGGGAGCATCCTCCCCGGCCACGGCGGGGTCCTCGACCGGATCGACTCGGTCCTGTTCGTGGCCCCCGCGGCCCTGGTCTTCTTCCGTCTGGTACTGGTGTAGGGCGGCCCGCGGGCGCTCCCCGCGGGGCCGGGCCGGCGGCGGGGGAGCCGCGGCCCATCCGCCCGGGTCGGGGGAGTCCTTCCGCGGTCCTGTCCCCGTATGGTGGTGCAGGGGGGTAACCTTTCAGGGATGCGCTCGCTGATCGTCCTCGGTTCGACCGGGTCCATCGGGACCCAGGCCCTGGAGGTGGTCCGCAGGAACCCCGACCGGTTCAAGGTCGTGGGGCTGTCGGCGGGCTCGAACCACGAGCTCCTCGTGGGCCAGGTGCGGGAGTTCCTCCCGCCCTACGTGGCCATCGCCGACGAGGCGGCGGCCGCCGACCTCAAGGAGCGCCTGAAGGGCCTGCGCCGGGTGGAGATCCTCGTGGGGCCGGACGCCGCCGAGCGCCTGGCCCGGGACGTCGAGGCCGACCTGGTCCTCAACGCCCTGGTCGGCTCGGCCGGCCTGACGCCGACCCTCGCCGCGCTCCAGAGCGGGAAGACCGTGGCGCTCGCGAACAAGGAGAGCCTGGTCGTGGGCGGCGAGCTCGTGAAGGACCTGATCAAGGCGGAGCCCGAGCGGCTGGTCCCGGTGGACTCGGAGCACGCGGCCCTGGCCCAGCTGCTCCGGGGCGAGCGCCGGGAGGACCTCAAGCGGGTGATCCTCACCGGCTCCGGCGGGCCGTTCCGGGGCTGGACCCGGAACGAGCTGGCCAAGGCGTCGGTGAAGGAGGCCCTGGCCCACCCGGTCTGGCAGATGGGGCCGAAGATCACCATCGACTCGGCCACCCTCATGAACAAGGGGCTCGAGGTGATCGAGGCCCACTACCTGTTCGACCTGCACTACTCCCAGATCCACGTCGTGATCCACCCGGAGGGCCTGGTCCACGCCCTGGCGGAGTTCCGGGACGGGACGATGCTCGCCCAGCTCGCCCAGCCCGACATGCGCCTGCCGATCCAGCTCGCGCTGGCCTGGCCGGAGCGCCTCCCCACCGGGATCGAGCCGGTCCCGCTGGTCGACCGCACGCTCACGTTCGAGCCGGTGGACCGCGAGGCGTTCCCCGCGATCGACCTCTGCTACCGGGTGGGCGAGCTCGGCCTCACGTTCCCGGCGGTGATGAACGCCGCCAACGAGGTCGCGGTGATGGCGTTCCTCGAGGGGAAGATCCCGCTCACGCGGATCGTCGAGATCGTCCAGAGCGTGGTGGACGAGCACGAGCCGCCCTCCTCGGTGGTGTCCCTCGTGACGATCGAGCGGGCCGACGCCTGGGCCCGGCGACGGGCCGCCGAGATCGTCGAGGGGCGCTGAGCCCCGGATGTCCGGCGCCCTCGGGCAGGTCGCGTTCTTCGTCGTCCTGATCCTGGCGATCCTCGTCCACGAGGGGGCCCACTACGGCGTGGCGAAGGCCTTCGGGTTCAAGGTCGAGGAGTTCTTCGTGGGCTTCGGGCCGAAGCTCTGGTCGACGCGCCGCGGGGAGACGGAGTACGGCGTGAAGCTCCTCCCGGCCGGGGGCTACGTGAAGATCGCCGGGATGAACCCGTTCCAGCGGGTGGCGCCCGAGGACCTCCCCCGCACCTACCCGGCCAAGCCCGCGTACCAGCGGGCCCTGATGGTCGCCGCCGGCCCCGTGACCCACTTCGCCCTCGCCCTCGGGTTCTTCGGGCTGTGGCTGGGGCTGGTGGGCGAGCCCCGGCTGGCGCGGGTCGTCGCCGAGGTGCCGGCCAGGATCGACGGGCAGCCGTCCCCGGCCCACGAGGCCGGCCTCCGCCCGGGCGACGTGATCGTGGGGATCGGGCCCATCGACCACCCCACCGATGCGGAGTTCCAGGCCTACACCCGGGCCCACGTCGGGCGCCCCATCGAGGTCCGCGTGGAGCGGGACGGCCGGGTCGTGGCGGTCACGCTCCGGCCGGTGTGGGACGAGATCGACGGCGAGCGCGTGGCCCGGATCGGCGTGCTCCTCGACCTCGTCGAGGTGGGCCGGGACCGGGCCGGGCCGGTCGCCGCCGTGGTCCGCGGCGCCGGGCTCGTGGGGCGGAGCGTGGCGGTCACGGTCCGGAGCCTGGGGGAGATCTTCGGGCCGCGGGGCGTCGGCCGGGTGTTCGAGCTGCTCTTCACCGACGCGCCCCGGGCGGCCACGGACCCGGTGAGCCCCATCGGCGTCGGGCGGGCGGTGGGGGAGACGGCGAGCGCCGGCCTGTTCGGGGACGTGCTGTACGTGTTCGGGGCCGTGAACGTGTTCATCGGGGTCCTGAACCTGATCCCGCTCCCGCCGTTCGACGGAGGGCACCTGGCGGTCCTCGCGGTGGAGAAGGTCCGGGGGCGGAGGATCGACCCCCGCAAGCTCGTGCCGATCTCCGCGGTCGTGGCCGCGTTCCTCATCCTGTTCGGGCTCTCCGTGGTCTACCTGGACCTCGTGAAGCCGGTGCGCCTGCTCCCGTAGGCCGCCACGGAATCTCAACACGCCCGCCGGAGGCCGCGAACCGCGTCCCGACTACGATGAGGACCGTGCAGCGGCGAACCGTCCTGGTCGTGGACGACGAGGAGGCCATCGCGGAGGCCGTCCGGGCCCGCCTCGAGAGCGAGGGGTTCCGGGTCGTGGTGGCGCACGACGGGCCGGAGGCCGTCCGCCGCCACCGGGAGGACCGGCCCGACCTCGTGGTGCTGGACCTGATGCTGCCGGGGATGGACGGGCTCGAGGTGTGCCGGGAGATCCAGCGGGAGGCGTGGACCCCGGTGCTGATGCTCACGGCGCGGACCCAGGAGGCGGACAAGGTGGAGGGGTTCGCGGTCGGGGCCGACGACTACCTCACGAAGCCGTTCAGCCTGCGCGAGCTCGCGGCGCGGGTGAAGGCCATCCTCCGCCGGATGGAGCGGATCGGCGGGGCGCCGCCGGCGGGGCCGGTGGCCCGGGGCCCCCTCGCGATCGACCCCGCGCGGCGGCGGGTGACGCTCGCCGGGCGGGAGGTGCCGCTCACCCCGCTCGAGTTCGAGATCCTCCTCACGCTCGCCCGCCAGCCCGGGGTGGTGTTCACCCGCGAGCAGCTGATGGACCGGGTCTGGGGGTACCGGGACTACGCCGGCGGCCGGGTCGTGGACTCCCACGTGGCGCGCATCCGGCGCAAGCTCGGGGAGGACGGGGGCGAGCCGCGGTTCATCCGGACCGTCCACGGCGTGGGCTACGCGTTCGCCGACGACCCGGGGGAGGGGGAGGCGTGAGACCGCTCGAGCGGCTGCCGACCATCCGGGCCAAGCTCGGGTCGACGATCGTGTTCGCCGTGGCGATGACGCTGGCGCTCGTGTTCCTCCTCCTGGGCTACGCGCTCCGGGCGACGCCCCGGGCCGACGAGCGCCTGGAGCTCGTGCGGCGGGCCTCGGCGGCGGCCGCGGCCCTCGCCGAGGGGCGGCGGGTCCCGCCGGCCGGGGACGCGTTCCTGGTCCACGTGGCGGACCCCGGCGCCTCGGTCCGCATCGCCGGGCAGGAGGTGCCGGGGTTCCGCGACGGACGGATCCACGTGGGCTCCGCCGGCGACCTCGAGTTCGCCGCGGTGCCCGTGGGGGGCGGCCCGGGCTACGTGTACGCGGCCCGGGCCGCGCCCGGCGGGGGGTTGGGCGACCGGGCGGGGGCCACCCTCCGGTTCCTCCTCCGCTACCGGTGGCAGTTCCTGCTCGCGGGGCTCTTCGCCGCGGCGATCGCCCTGGCCCTGGCCCGCTGGCTGGCCCGGGGGATGACCCAGCCGCTCCGGGACATGGCCGCCGCCGCGCGGCGGATGGCCGCGGGGGAGTACGGGCAGCGGGTGGAGACCCGCTCGCGGGACGAGGTGGGGCAGCTGGCGCGGGCCTTCAACCGGATGAGCGCGGAGCTCGAGGGCGTCGAGCGGCTCCGCCGCGAGCTCGTGGCGAACGTCTCGCACGAGCTGAAGACGCCGATCTCGGCGCTCCGGGCCCACCTCGAGAACCTCCTGGACGGGGTGGAGCGGCCCGACCCCGAGACGCTCCAGGTGATGCTGGCCCAGTCGGAGCGGCTCTCCCGGCTCGTCGAGCAGCTCCTCGACCTCTCGCGGCTGGAGTCCGGGGACGTCCCGCTCGACCTCCGGCCTGTGGAGATCGGCCCGCTCGCGGCGGAGGTCCTCTCGGAGATCGAGGTGGCCCGGGCCCGGGCCGGGGTCGCGGTGGAGGTCCGGGTGCCGGAGGGCCTGCCGCCCGCGATGGCGGACCGCGAGCGGATCCACCAGGTGCTGTTCAACCTGGTCGACAACGCGCTCCGCTTCACGCCGCCCGGGGGCCGGGTCACGCTCTCCGCGGAGGCCCAGGACCGGGCGGTCCGGGTCCGGGTCGAGGACACCGGCGTGGGGATCCCCCCCGAGCACCTGCCCTACCTGTTCGAACGCTTCTACCGGGCCGACGCCGCCCGCTCCCGCGGGGACGGGGGGACCGGGATCGGGCTCGCCATCTGCCGCTCGGTGGTGGAGGCCCACGGCGGGAGGATCTGGGCCGAGAGCGAGCCCGGGCGCGGGAGCGTGTTCACGTTCGAGCTGCCGGCCGCCGTGACGGCCGGACCGAGGAGGGAGCTGTGAGGTCGCAGACGACGAGCGTCGAGGTGACGCTGCCCGCCCGCTACGCGTACCTCGACCTGACCGAGGAGCTGCAGCGGGCGATCAAGGACGCCGGGGTCACGGAGGGGGCGGCGATCGTCTACTGCCCCCATACGACCTGCGCGCTCCTGATCAACGAGTGGGAGGACGGCGCGCTCGAGGACTTCCGGGAGCGGCTCCGGGCGCTCGTCCCCGACGACGCCTACTACGCGCACGACGACCTCGAGCGCCGGACCCAGAACCTCGACGAGGTCGAGGAGCGGCGGAACGGCCACGCCCACGTGAAGGCCATGCTGCTCTCGGCCTCCTCCCAGGCCATCCCGGTCTCCGGGGGGGAGCCGATGCTGGGGCGGTGGCAGCGGCTGATCCTCCTCGAGCTCGACGATCCGAAGGAGCGCCGCGTCGTGTTCCACGTCTTCGGCGAGTAGGCTCCGGGAGCGGCGGGGATGGGGATGCTCGCGGAGCGCAGGAGGTCGCGGAAGATCCGGGTGGGCTGGGTCGAGGTCGGCGGCGACGCGCCGGTCCGCGTCCAGTCGATGACCACGACCCGCACCGCCGACGTGAACGCCACCCTCCAGCAGATGGCCGCGCTGGTGGCGGCGGGCTGCGAGATCGTGCGGGTGGCCGTGCCGCACTGGGAGGACGCGGAGGCCCTCGGCGAGATCGTCCGGCACGCCACGATCCCCGTGGTGGCCGACATCCACTTCCAGTGGAAGTACGCGATGGCGGCGCTCGAGGCGGGGATCCACGGCCTCCGGATCAACCCGGGGAACATCAAGTACCAGGACAAGGTGCGGCTGATCGCCCGGGAGGCCAAGGCCCGGGGCGTGCCGATCCGGATCGGCGTGAACGCCGGCTCGCTCGAGAAGGACCTCCTGGCGAGGTACGGCCGCCCCTCGGCGGAGGCCCTGGTGGAGTCCGCGCTCCGCGAGGCGAGGATCCTCGAGGATGAGGGCTTCACCGACATCAAGATCTCGGTGAAGCACTCCCACCCCGCGGAGATGATCCGCGCCTACCGGCTGCTGGCCGCGCGCTGCGACTACCCGCTCCACCTCGGCGTCACCGAGGCCGGGCCGATGCCGGCGGGGGCGGTGAAGAGCGCGGTGGGGATCGGGACCCTCCTCGCCGAGGGGATCGGCGACACGATCCGCGTGTCGCTCACCGACGACCCCGTCGAGGAGGTCAAGGTCGGGATCTGGATCCTCCAGTCGCTCGGCCTGCGCAGACGGGCCCTGGACCTCGTCGCCTGCCCCTCCTGCGGCCGCGCGGAGGTCGACGTCCTGGGGCTCACGAAGCAGGTCCAGGAGGCCCTGGAGCGGGAAGGCGTCACCGCGCCGATCCGGGTCGCGGTGATGGGCTGCGTCGTGAACGGGCCCGGCGAGGCCCGGGAGGCCGACCTCGGGATCGCCGCCGGGAAGGGACAGGGGTTCCTCGTGGTCCGCGGCCAGGTCGTGGACAAGATCCCCGAGTCGGCGTTCGTCGAGCGCCTGGTCGAGGAGGCGAAGCGCCTCGCGCGGGAAGCGGAGCGGGGCGAAGAAGGGGAGCGGGCCGAGGAGGCGGAGCCGGCCGAGGCCTGAGCGCGGCTCAGGCCAGCGCGAGGAAGTTCTCGACGATCCTCGGTCCCTCGGGGGTGAGGATCGACTCCGGATGGAACTGGACCCCGAACCGGGGGAGCTCCCGGTGCCGGGCGGCCATCACGAGGCCGTCCTCGGTCCAGGCGGTGAGGACGAGCTCCGGGGGGAGGTCGTCCCGGACCACCACCAGCGAGTGGTAGCGCGCGGCCTCGAAGGGGTTCCGGACGCCCTCGAAGATCCCCTCGCCGTCGTGGTGGACGAGGGAGGCCTTCCCGTGGACCGGCGTGGCCCGGTCGACCCGGCCGCCGCAGGCCACGCCCAGGGCCTGGTGGCCGAGGCAGACCCCCAGGACCGGGGTCTCGGGGGGCAGGAGCCGGAGCAGCTCGACGAAGCAGCCGGCCTCCTCCGGCCGGCCGGGTCCCGGGGAGAGGATCACGGCCTCCGGGCGGCGCTCGACGAGGGCCTCGGCGGGCTCGGCGTCGCTGCGGACGACCTCGGTCCGCCGCCCCAGGCTCTCCACGAGCTGGACGAGGTTGTAGACGAACGAGTCGTAGTGGTCGACGACGAGGATCATCGGGGTGCCTCCTGGGTCCGCGCGGGCTGGCTGGGGGCTCCGGGCGCCACCGCCGGCAGCAGGGCGGCGGCCTTGGCCACGGTCTCGGCGAGCTCGCGTTCGGCGTCGGAGTCGGCGACCACGCCCGCCCCGGTCTGGACGTGGACCCGGCCGTCCGCGACCACCGCCGTCCGGATCGTGATGCAGAAGTCGAGGTCGCCGGCGAACGTGAGGTAGCCGACGGCCCCCGCGTAGGGGCCCCGAGGGGTCGGCTCGTGCGCCGCGATCAGCTCCATCGCCCGCCGCTTCGGCGCCCCGGTGACGGTCCCCGCGGGGAACGTGACGGCCAGCGCGTCGAGGGGGTGGAGGTCGGCCCGGAGCTCCCCCTCCACGGTGGAGACGATGTGCATCACCCGGGAGAACCGCTCCACCACCATGAGCTCGGTCGGCCGCACCGTCCCCGGGGTGCAGACCCTGCCCAGGTCGTTGCGGGCCAGGTCCACGAGCATGGCGTGTTCGGCCTGCTCCTTGGGGTCGGCGAGCAGCTCGTGCTCGAGCAGGCGGTCCCGGACCTCGGTCTCCCCCCGCGGGCGGGTCCCCGCGATGGGCCGGGTCGAGACCCGCCGCCCCTCCACGCGGACCAGGGGCTCGGGCGACGAGCCGGCCAGCTCCATCCCGAGCATCCGGAGGAAGAACATGTACGGGGCGGGGTTGGTCACCCGCAGGCGCCGGTAGATCGGGAAGCCCCCCTCCGCGGCGGGGAACGTCACCCGCCGGGAGGGGACGGCCTGGAAGATGTCGCCGGCCAGGATGTGCTCCTTGAAGGTCCGGACGATCCCCCGGAACCGCTCGTCGTCCATGTTCGGCTCCCCCCGACCGGCCGCGCCCCCGTCCCCGAGCGGGGCGAGCGGCACGGGCGCCGCCCCAGCGATCCGGTCGGCGAGCTCCTCCAGCGCGGCCGCCCCCTCCCGGTACGCGCCGGCGGGGACGTGGGCCACCAGCAGGAGCCGCTGCCGCCAGTGGTCGAACACCGCCGCCCGGTCCACCACGAGGAGTCCGATCGGGGGGCAGGGGGCCGGTTCCGGGCGGGGGGCTGGGTGGCCGTCGAGCAGCTCGGCGGCCTCGTACGCCAGGTAGCCCATCAGGCCGCCGGTGAGCGGCGGCAGCTCGGGGAGCCGGGGCGCCCGGAGCCGGTCCGCGAGGGCGACCAGCGCGCCCCGCGCGTCGGGCCCGCCCCCCGGGCCGTCCAGCGGGAGTCCGGGGCGCGCGACGTCCAGGACGTGGAGGCCACGGCGGTCGACCACCACGACGGCCGCCGGGTCCCCGGCGACGAACGAGTACCGGCCCCACCGCTCCGAGCGCTCGACGGACTCCAGGAGGACCCCCGGGCCCTCGCCGGCCAGGGCGGGGAACAGGCCCACCGGCGTCGAGACGTCGGCGAGGAGCTCGGCCCAGACCGGCACGAGCGGGAAGCGCGCCGACAGGGCCTCGAACGTCTCGCGGTCCGGCCGCACCTCGAGCATCGCCACCTCCAACGAGCGAGAGGCCCCGGGACTCGCCCGGGGCCTCCTGACGCCTCCTCGTCCGTCGTCGCGTCACGCGCGGGGCGGCGCCGGGCTCCCCGAGCCCCAGGACCAGGACCAGGTCCGCGCCGTCCCTCGCATCGCGCCCGCATCCTGGCAGGCCCGCCCCGCCCCGTCAACGGCGCGCGTCGTCGCGATCGCGGCGTCCGGACACGGAGGCGCATCCGGCGGTCGCTCCCTGGTGTGGTCGGCGGGAGCGGCCCCCCGGCGAGCGGTCAGCGGAGGGCAGCCGCGTACCAGGCCCGGAGGTCGTCGTCCCTGGGCTGTCCCCGGCACGACAACGTCGTGCCCATCCAGCACCGGTACCGGATGCTCGCGTTGGTGAGGACCAGGATCACCTCGCGGACCGGGCGCCCGAAGTCGACCCGGCGCCGGCCGTCGCCCTCTCGGTCGAGCCGGATGGGGAACCATTCCAGGGCCCCCGAGCGGTAGGAGACGATCACGGACGCCTCCGACCCGCGGCGGTAGGGAGCCATGTCCACGACGACCAGGAGCTGGGCCGATCGCGGCACCCCGCTGCCGCGCCGGATCCCGACGGCGCGGTTGGTCAGGTGGTCGAGGACCAGGGAGCCGATCCCGGTGCTCGGGCGGCTCCCCGAGACCACGTGGGTCGCGTCGAGCGGGGCCGCGGGGTACGAGGGGCCCTCCTCGTAGAAGGCGTCCGGTGCCACGTTCCAGACGCCGAAGTCGGCGAAGGCCCAGCGGAGCTGCCACTCGCGCTCCGCGACCGCGGCGGCCGCGGCCCGGGCGGAGAACAGGTCCGGGCCCCCCGCGCTGCCGTCCGCGAACTCCCAGGCCCTCCGAACGATCGTCGGGTCGGGAACCCCGTCGGAGCCGAAGTACTCCGAGAGGAAGCGCCAGAAGATCCACGCGCCGTAGCGGTACCGTCGGCCGAGATCGAGAGGGATCTCACGGTGGCGCAGCGGGCTGTCCGGGAGGTACTGGAGGTTATCGTCGACTTCGTCGTAGACCTCGTCCTCCATCCACGCGGCGGTTCCTTCGAAGAACCACGGATCCTCGAACCAGTCGTACGCGCCCTGGACCGCGTGGAAGAACTCGTGGGCCGCCGTGACCTGGAGGGCCTCGAGGCCGCTCGTGGACGGGAACTGGTCGGAGGCGTAGTCGTCGTCCAGGACGCAGTAGGCCGACACGTCCCAGTACGGGTAACCCTCGTCGAACGCGTTCGGGTCGTCGGTCGTGCAGTAGCCGTAGAGCCCGTCCGGCGCGATGTCCGCGAGGTAGACGTCGAGCCGTCCGTCCGGGCCGTGGTTCGGAGACGTGAGGTCCGACTTCGGCGGCCGGTAGCCGAGCGTCGTGACCTCGGCCGTCCAGACCTCCTCGAGGACCGCGGCGGTCGTCTCCACCCAGTCCGCGGTCCCGTCCGCGTCGGCGTCGGTGAGGTCGGGCGCATCCTCGGTGCTCGTCACCCAATGCACGCACACGTTGGTCGCGCACCT